>NZ_OY787459.1:4055000-4354367 GCF_963678865.1 Maridesulfovibrio sp.
GTGATCTATCCATGGGCAGGCTGAAGCTTGAGTAAAATCAAGTGGAGGGCCGAACCGTTGTAAGTTGAAAATTACTCGGATGACCTGTGGATAGGGGTGAAAGGCCAATCAAACTTGGTGATAGCTGGTTCTCTCCGAAATATATTGAGGTATAGCCTCAGGAGTTTTCTTGCGGAGGTAGAGCACTGACAAGGCTAGGGGTCCCACCAGATTACCAAACCTTATCAAACTCCGAATGCCGTAAGATATATCCTGGGAGTCAGACTGCGGGTGCGAAGGTCCGTAGTCGAAAGGGAAACAGCCCAGACCGTCAGCTAAGGTCCCCAAATCCATGCTCAGTGGAAAAGGTGGTGGAGTTGTATAGACAGCCAGGAGGTTGGCTTAGAAGCAGCCATCCTTTAAAGAAAGCGTAATAGCTCACTGGTCTAACGATTCTGCGCCGAAAATGTAACGGGGCTAAGCATGGTACCGAAGCTACGGGATGCGTCTTTGACGCATCGGTAGGAGAGCGTTCTCAGATGGGATGAAGGTGAATCGGAAGGTTCGCTGGACTAATGAGAAGTGATTATGCTGGCATGAGTAACGATAAAACAAGTGAGAAACTTGTTCGCCGTAAGACTAAGGTTTCCTGGGTAAAGCTAATCTTCCCAGGGTTAGTCGGTCCCTAAGGCGAGGCCGAAAGGCGTAGTCGATGGAAAACGGGTTAATATTCCCGTACCTGTAAGTGTGTGCGATGGAGGGACGCAGTAGGATAGCTCAGCCGGCTGTTGGATATGCCGGTGTAAATGCGTAGGCTTGAGAAATAGGCAAATCCGTTTCTCTTTAGGCCGAGACATGATGCCGTAACTTTACGTTTGAAGTGAGTGATTCCAGACTGCCTAGAAAATCTTCTAAGTTTAGCACTTATAGACCGTACCGCAAACCAACACAGGTAGTCGGGTCGAGTAGACCAAGGCGCTTGAGAGAACTCTGGTTAAGGAACTCGGCAAAATGATCCCGTAAGTTAGCGAGAAGGGATGCTCCAGACGGTGAAGTTATTTACTCTCCGAGCTGTTTGGAGCCGCAGAGAATCGGGGGGGGCGACTGTTTACTAAAAACATAGGTCTCTGCTAAGTCGTAAGACGATGTATAGGGACTGACGCCTGCCCGGTGCTGGAAGGTTAAAAGGAGGTGTTAGACTTCGGTCGAAGCTCCGAATTGAAGCCCCAGTAAACGGCGGCCGTAACTATAACGGTCCTAAGGTAGCGAAATTCCTTGTCGGGTAAGTTCCGACCTGCACGAATGGCGTAACGATCTCCCCACTGTCTCAACCAGAGACTCAGTGAAATTGAATTACCGGTGAAAATGCCGGTTACCCGCGGTAAGACGGAAAGACCCTGTGCACCTTTACTATAGCTTGACATTGGGTTTAGGGCTATCATGTGTAGGATAGGTGGGAGGCTTTGAAGCCGGCACGCCAGTGTCGGTGGAGCCAACCTTGAAATACCACCCTTGATAGTCTTGAATTCTAATCCAATGCCGTTATCCGGCTTGGAGACAGTGTCTGGTGGGTAGTTTGACTGGGGCGGTCGCCTCCCAAAAAGTAACGGAGGCTTGCAAAGGTTCCCTCAGGCTGATTGGAAACCAGCCGTCGAGTGCAAAGGCATAAGGGAGCTTGACTGTAAGACAGACATGTCGAGCAGGAACGAAAGTTGGTCTTAGTGATCCGGTGGTTCCGCATGGAAGGGCCATCGCTCATAGGATAAAAGGTACGCCGGGGATAACAGGCTGATCGCGCCCAAGAGTTCACATCGACGGCGCGGTTTGGCACCTCGATGTCGGCTCATCACATCCTGGGGCTGAAGCAGGTCCCAAGGGTTCGGCTGTTCGCCGATTAAAGTGGTACGCGAGCTGGGTTTAAAACGTCGTGAGACAGTTTGGTCCCTATCTACCGTGGGCGTAGGATAATTGAAGAGGGTCTGTCCCTAGTACGAGAGGACCGGGGTGGACGAACCTATGGTGTTCCTGTTGTCACGCCAGTGGCATTGCAGGGTAGCTAAGTTCGGAAGGGATAACCGCTGAAAGCATCTAAGCGGGAAGCCTGCCTCAAGATTAGTTATCCCTATGCTTTAGCATCTAAAGATTCCAGGTAGACCACCTGGTTGATAGGCCGGAGGTGTAAGTGTGGTGACACATTCAGCTGACCGGTACTAATAAATCGTGCGACTTATTTTTCTTCTCTTCCCTTAACTTTGCTTATGGCACGCCATCTGCGAATTTTAAAATTTAATTTGTCGGCTCACGTATTAAGATACGCTTCGCCAACAAATGAAATTTGAAAATCCACATCTGACGCACCCTAAGCCAAGTTAAGAATCTTCTTTAGAGGATTCTATTTTGACAATATATTTTGCTCATCGATAGCAAGCCAAATTTGCTTGCGACCATTGAGGAGAGGTCACACCCGACCCCATTCCGAACTCGGAAGTTAAGCTCTCCATCGCCGATGATACTGCTAGGTAGCTAGTGGGAAAGTAGGTCGTCGCAAGCTTTTATTTCAAAGCCCTGATTAAGTTCAGGGCTTTTTTTTTGTCTAGTGATTGTTGACTCGACTACCCACACAAAACCCGCACACGAAGTCGATAGTTTTCAAAGGATGAGAGTATTCGATGGCTTAGTTGGAAAATGACTGCCTGTATACAGATTCAATACGTTTGAAAATATTATTCCAAGTATATTTTTCTGTCAGTTGAGTAATTAATTTTGCATCTGGTTGTTTTCCTGACTGTACGGCAAAAATGGCATCTCTCAATGCTGACTGTAACTGCTTATTGAGCATTGGCATGTCCTCAGTGCGTGGGGCGTCTATTGTCTGAAGCGGAGGAAGCTTTACCATGTGGATCGTGTCTGCGGGATTGATTGAAAATAGCTCTTGAACACCGGGCAGGTCCGTAGTGACAATTCGGCAGCCACAGGCAAGAGCCTCCAGCAGAACAAGAGGAAGGCCTTCGTAAAATGAAGGCAGTACAAATATATCGGAATTGCGCATCAACTGCCCAAGCTGCTGATGAGGGAGGACGCCGTGAACAGTAACTTTGGTCCCCAGTTTGGCGGCAAGATGCAGGCATTCTTCTTTTTCAAGGCCGTGCCCGCCACCCACAAGATGCAGGTGAAATGGCATGTCTTTGAGATCCGTTAAACAGTGCAGCAACCATGGAACGCCCTTAGCTCGAGTGAGTTTTCCTGCATAAAGTAAATGAATTGTATTCTTATCCGCTTCGGATTTCTCTTCTTCTCTAAAAAAACATCCTTGGTTAAATCCACCGCTGATGGTTACTACTTTCTCTCCCGGCACATTCAGGAGTTTTTTGATTTCAAATTTTTGCTGCTCAAATAAAGCTATGATCTTGTCTATGCCGGAGAGAGCTTCATAAAGTGATTGACCCAATGCCGGACATAGATGGTGCTGGCGCAGGCAGGTCCCATGGCAAGTGGTCACAAGAGGAATATCAGGCGCAGCTCGCCTTGCTGCAGCTGTGGCCATCCATAGATGGTTAGAATGGATTAGGTCCGGAGAAAAACGAGTAATAGCTTTTTTTATACATTTTTCAAAGACTGAAAGGTAAGCCGTGATGTTATCCGGAGTTAAGTGTGCGCAGACTGTACTTGGGTACGGCATTACATCACTCATTCCCACGACTTTGAATCCCAGTTCCCGTTCTTCAAAATAGATGAATAGACAATTCTCAGGAGCAATAACTCCGTCAAGCGAAGTATCTTTTAATGTGAAGCCCTTTGGAACACCTGCGACCAAATACGGGGTATGTCCTCCGTGCAGACTTTGTTTGATCATTTCCTGAACGTATTTACCACTTCCGGTTGCGTCCGGTATCTGACCGAGAAGGTGCAGAATGTTCATGTCTTGAGCATGTTTTGGGTTACGCAGACATGAACAGGATCGTGACTTGGTTTTCTGAATAAAGTTGTTTTGGCCATAGGATTCCTTCTAGGGTTCTGCTGGATTAACTAACGGGAATAGTGTAAAAATTAGTTCACTTTGATGCAATAAAAAGACAAGTCTTTTCTTATATAATTTTATTCTGAGGTAAAAAGTACATGACGATATTTAAGTCAATATGTCCATACGATTGCCCAACAACCTGCGGCCTGCTTGTACAGAGTGACGGCACGCGAATCTTCAGAGTAAAAGGTGATCCTGAGGATCCGGTGTGCGGCGGGGTTATCTGCCGGAAAATGCAGCACTATGAGAAATCGATTCATTCGCCGGAACGCATTTATACACCGCTCAAACGTAATGGAAAAAAAGGGGAAGATTGCTTTGAGCCCATCTCATGGGATGAAGCTGTTGAAACCATTACCGGTAAGTGGAAACAGGCTTTGAGTGAGTACGGTCCCGATTCTATCCTGCCTTTTTATTATTCCGGTGTAATGAGCCTCATTCAACGCTTCTGCGGGGATGCTTTGTTCAACCGTATGGGGGCCTGTGATCTGGTCAAAACCCTCTGTGCTTCTGCCAAGGGAGCCGGGTATAAAGCCGTCATGGGTGATACCGGATGTCTTGATCCCCGTGAATTGGCTGATAGCGACTTTTATATTGTCTGGGGAAGCAACATGAAAGCCACCCGTCTGCAGAGCATGCCCGATCTGGTCAAGGGACGTAAGCAGGGTAAGCGCGTGGTACTCATTGAATGCTTTGCCGGGGAAATGGCTGAATATTGTGACCGGATTGTGCTTGTCAAACCGGGGACAGACGGGGCTTTGGCGCTTGCCATGATGCATGTTTTGGCTAAGGAAGGATTGGATGATGCGGACTTCCTGCAGAATGAAGCGGTCGGATACTCAGAATTTAAAGCCACACTCGGCCAGTATACCCCGGAATGGGCCGAGTCGGTATGCGGTGTTTCGGCGCAGGTAATTATTGAGCTTGCCCGTGAATATGCTGCTGCCTCCGCTCCTGCAATTATTCTCGGCAGCGGTAATTCCCGTTACGGCAACGGAGGCATGACTGTTCGGCTGATAACCATTCTTTCTACGTTTACCGGTGCGTGGCAGCGACCCGGAGGAGGGGTTTGCGGCTGTAATCCCGGTGGCGGTCCTTTTATTGATATGGATCGAATTACCCGCCCGGACCTGCGTAAGAATAAAGGTCGTAAGGTAAATATCAATCAGCTGGCCATGGCGCTAAAAGGTGAGCAAGGGCAAACACCCATACGTTGTCTTCATATTTACGGCAGTAATCCGGTCGGGTCGGTTTCCAATCAATTGGGTATCCGTCAGGGGCTTGAAAATCCGGATCTTTTTACCGTAGTTCATGAGCGGTTCATGACTGATACCGCCCGTTATGCCGATATTATCCTTCCGGCTACTTTTTCGGTGGAGCAGTCAGACTGCTACAGTTCCTATGGATATTGCTCATTCGGTGCTGCTCGTAAGATCATTCCTGCTCCTGGAGAGTGTAAAAGCAACTGGGATATATTCTGTTTGCTTGCTCAAGGTATGGGCTATGCTGAAAAACATTTTCAGCGTTCGGAAGATGAGCTCCTGGAGGAGCTGCTGAGCTATCCCGAAGAGGGGTTGCAGAACATAAACGATGCTCAACGCGAGACTTTGAAAATTGGTGGGATGATCTCCCTTCCTTTTGCAGATCATACTGACTGGAAAACTCCTGCGGGTAAGGTTCAGATTATTAACGATGATCTGGATGTGCGCATACCGCAATATCAGGAACCCCACGGAGGAACGTATCCGTTGCGGTTGATTGCAGTGCCAAGTACGGAGACTTTAAACTCCATTTTTCTTGAGAGGGAGGGGTTGGTACAGAGCCGGGGGGCTATGTCGTTGGTTATGAACCCCGCAGATGCTGCCGACCGTTCAATTTCCGATGGGGATAAGATTGTTGCATTCAATGATATGGGCAAAGTTTATTTCGATGCCCACGTAACCCCGTTGATTGCATACGGCACAGTTGCAGCGGTCGGTATTTTCAAATCTTCCCAGTCCGCCAATAGAAATCTGGTTAATGCTTTGCATCACGAACGGCTTTCCGACATGGGCGAGGCAACAACTTTGAATGACAATACTGTGGAGGTGCGTAGCCTGACAGGTCTCCAAGAATCAGACTTAGATTTGTAGTCTTTTGGGATCTTAGTTCAATTTTACATTATTTTTTGTCCGTAAATTTTGTTATATTATGTAAATTAAAGCCATGAGTCATGCATATATATGGGCGGGATATTTTTTTTAAAAAAACGTTAGAAAAAATATATTTTGCCAAATTCATAGAATAGCCAGTTAACGGTCAGGATAGCAATGCGATCTTTATACTTCATACTTTTCCGGTCTTATCTGGCATTGTCTTTGATCCCGTTGTTACTCTTGGGGGGAATGCTGACCGTCTGGATTTCGGGAGAACAGGTTGAAGCTTCGTTCAGGCAGGAACGAAGTATGGCAAGACATGTTGCTCATGATTTGAAACTTCATTTTTTAGTACTTGAAGATAAACTGTTGAGCCTTAATAGGTACATAAATTTTAGATCATTATTAGATATTGAAATACAAAGTGTCGCGGATGAATTGATATCAAAGCAGGATTCTATCTGTTCTGTTCTGTTTCTTGATTCCCGTGGACACGTAAAGGCGCGGGCTTCTTCAAGCAATGTTTATAGCAGATCCGAATCATTAGCACCGGATGAAGCTGTTCTTTTTAAAAAGATTATTTCATCAGGCAGAGTTGCCTATGGGAATGTCCGGGATAAACTTAATTGCGGAGATCCCTTGTTTTCGCTCGGCGTTCCTTTGATTGACAGGAAAGCAGGTGAGGAGAGCGGCGTAATTCTGGTTGAGTTCCGGCTTGGTAAGGCATGGCAGAATGTTACTGAAGAGAATTTTCGTGAAGGTGAGTACCTTTACCTTGTAGGTGAGGACGGAGAGATTCTGGCCCATCCTGACTTTGAAATGTTGCCTGCTGAAAGGCCTTTTGCATCTGCTGATAACGGAAAAATACGAAAAAATAGCAGCGGCGATTTTGTTATCGGGGCTTCTGCCAATCTGGAATTCGGTAATCTTACATTTCAGGTAGTTTCCGAAAAAATGGCCGCAACAGCCCTTATTCCCGCATTCCGCTCTGCCGGCATAGCCCTGCTGGCGACAATCATTACCGCCGGGTTGGTATTTGCCGCTACAATTCGTGCTGCCCGGAAAATAACCCGGCCAGTCAAGCTTTTAACTTCAGCCGCTCTGAATATTAAAGAACGTGGCTTTTATCCCGGTATATCCATTTCAGGGTTCAAGGAAATTGAAGATCTGTCTGAGGCTTTTGACTCCATGACCCGCAACCTTCAGCATATGCTCGAGGAGTTGGCCCATGAAGTTCAGATACGTAAAGCTTCCGAAGAGGCCCTTTCATTGAGTGAAGAGCGTTTTCGGGCCATGTTTGAGTTTAATTCTGTAGCAATGCTGCTTATTGATCCAGACGACGGTAGAATTCTTGAGGCCAATAATGCCGCAAGCCGTTTTTACGGCTGGTCAGTGGAGGATATAACCAAACTGAGTGTTTTTGACATTAATAACGCTGCTCCTGCTTCTGTTAAGGAGAATCTGAATAATGTGGTGGAGAATAAGTGTACGAGGATTGAGTTTGAGCATAAATTAGCTGACGGTAGCGTTTGTGATGTGGATATATATACCGGGCCGATTTCCTTGGGGGGGAAGTCGGTAGTTTTTTCCAGTGTAATTGACATTACCAAGCGTAAGAAGGCCGAACGGGAGTTAGTGGACAGCGAGGAACGTTTTCGCGCTCTGCATAACGCTTCATTCGGCGGGATAGCTATTCATGAGCAGGGGCGGATTCTGGACTGCAATCAGGGGCTTGCTGATATTTCAGGTTACGGAGTCGATGAGTTGGCGGGCATGGATATTACGCAGTTGATAGCTGAAAAATCTCAGGCTGCAGTAGAGAGAAAAATCGAAAAAGGTGTTGAAAATTCATATGAAGCCAATGGAATACATAAGGATGGAACAGAGTATCCGGTCCGGTTGGAATCAAGAAATATCCCGTATAGAGGGCGTGTTGTTCAGGTTCTGGAATTCAGGGATATGACCAGTCAGAAAAGGGCAGAAGAATTTCTTATTCAGAATGAAAAAATGATGTCTCTCGGTGGACTGGCTGCTGGAATGGCCCATGAAATCAACAATCCACTTGCTGCAATTGTAGGGTCTTGCCAGAACCTGCAGAACAGGTTGTTAAAGGACCATCCAATGAACAGGAAAGTCGCGGAAGAATGCGATACCTCGTTTGACAGTATTGTCCGCTATGTCCAGCAGCGGGACTGTGACAACATGGTGCATTCTATTTATGAATCAGGAAAGAGGGCCGCAGGCATTGTAAAAGATATGCTCAGCTTCGGCCGCAAGAATGAAATGTCCCTGATCAGTAACAAGATTACCGAGTTGATGGATAATACCATCAAATTGGTAAGCAATGATTATGATCTCAAAAAAAATTATGATTTCAAAAAGATCGACATTGTAAGGGAATACGAAGACATTCATGACAGTGTGGTTTGTTACAGCAATCAGATTCAACAGGTTTTTTTCAATTTGTTGAAAAATTCTGCTCACGCAATGGCTGAAAAAGATTTTTCTGAAGGAGTACCACGAATTATTGTCAGGAGTTACGTCAGAAATGGAATGAGTGTTATTGAAGTGGAGGATAACGGTCCTGGGTTGGCGGCTGAGTGTAGGCAAAAAATTTTTGAACCGTTTTTTTCAACAAAGAGTCCCGGCAAAGGGACCGGGCTGGGACTATCCGTCTCTTATTTTATTATAGTGAAGCAGCATGGCGGTTCCATGGAGGTTTTTTCCGAGCCTGGAGAATGGACACGGTTTGTTATCAGTATTCCCGTTGCCGGACCGCAATCTGTTGATGATGTCAGAACCTGATGGTTGTTAATTAATTGACAAAATAGTGTTGACAGTCCTCGCGGTATTCTATAAATATTTCTTCACCCAACACAAGTGGGGCTGTAGCTCAGTTGGGAGAGCGCTTGAATGGCATTCAAGAGGCCAGGAGTTCAATTCTCCTCAGCTCCACCAGAAATTTCAAGGACTTACAATGAAAATTGTAAGTCCTTTTTTCGTATGGGGAACCGGGCGGGGAACATCGGGTCTACACCAAACAAAGGGGCGCAAGCCCGAATGATCAGGTAGAGTCGGCAGAGTCCCTAAATATTCTTCGTTCCTTTGCAGATTGGATAGCGCGAGCAACCCCAGAATTGTCCGTAACGACCGGTACGTTGCCGCATAATAGAACCGCAATGTGGACAATTTGGAGTGCCAGACGTTGTGCTTATCCGCGTTGGTATAGATGTGGAGACGCGTGGGGTTCTAGGCGGAGGTGTTTGCTTAGGCTGAGCCGCCAGTTTCACAGTTGAAGCAGGAATCGACACGTTCAACTCGCGTAAGTCTTGTTCGGCTTGTGCTCGGGCTGCAACAGCGTCCGTAAGTGCTTTGTCGTGAATGGCTTTGGCAGGCAGTGCGTCAAGCTTGGTTTTAGCATTTCTCAGCGAGACTAGTCCGTTACGGATAATGGACTCTAATTTTGCTTTTTCTGCTGCAAAACGTCCGTGCAGTATCCTTTTTTCTGCAATATCGTGAGAGTTCGGTGCCGGGTTATATGTGAATTGGGACTCGATCCTTTGACGCCATGTCACAAGTTTGCCAGACATGACCTTACCGAAACCAGGTACTCGCAGCACGGCAGCTCGGTTTACATCTGCGGCGGTTTCGATTCCGAAGGAAATTAGTGTTGCTGTTTTTGCCGGACCGATGCCAGAAATGTTCGCATTGCGGATTGGAAAACGGTCGAGGTATGCTTGTCGCTGCCGTGATTTTCGATTGGATTTCATTTCCGTAATAGCACGGGCGAGCGCGTGGTCATGTTCCTTGTAGACCGCAATGGTGGTTTCCAGATCAGCATGTATCTTTATAATTTCGCTCATGCCGTTGCGTTGAACAAAAGCAGTCAGCTCACACTGCACCTTTTCATCGGCTTTTTTAAAAGCCTGTAGAAATGGCCGGGAGTCAATGCTACCCTTAAAGAAAGTACTCCATCCCCAAATTGCCAGCGCCCCCCACACAAACCACGCGGTGATGGCGTAGATAGCACCCGCGATTGCACTGCCTATCAAGAATAAACCAAGCAAGGCGCACTCTTTTTTTTTGCTCTTGGCCTTTTGTAGGGATTTACTGGCTCCATGTGGCATGGCAGCAACAGGAATGACATTTGCGGCTATCGGGAAGCGAAAGTTCAAAATTTCTTGAATTGCTAGTTTCGTACCGTACGTATCGGTTTGGATGTGGGGAGTGATAGAGTTTCTGCTCGGAAACATATCAAAACCACTACTGGATGCCAGCTTGCACCAGACACACCCCTCAGCACTACTAGGGTAATAGTGTGTCTTGATCTTGCTACAGTGCCCCAACGAACCTTCTAGGCTGTTTAGAGCATGTATCCATTCCCGTGCGCTAGGGCGTGCGCTTGGATTCAGGCCGAATGCGTTTTCAAATCTGTGGGCGATAGCATTAGGAAATGTGCCAAGTGTTAATGTTCCTGGAGGCGGGGTAGTTTGCGTCGTAGCTTGACGGGTCAGCGAAAAGGCAAAGCGGTTTTGCGCAATGGCATCGCACATGGAAATGTCTGATCCGCTGTAACGCCCGGCGTAGGGGTGGCGGCCCATGAATAGGAGATGGAAAATAGCAACAGCTAAACCAAAATTATCGTGTTCTATACTCCGTTGAATGGATGCGAGATTTTTCCCTTGTAGCTCAGGAGGAGTGAACTCAGGGACTCCAACTGCACATGGATAGGACACGCCATTCAGGTTGAATTGGAAGCTATCTGCATCAATTAGAGCAACTGTCGCATTCTGTGCCATGAGCACTCCAGAATGGTTCAGGTCGCCAATGACACCCCCGGTCTGGTGTACATTTTCAACGGCGCGTGCGATGTTTAACGCGGCACGGACTATGAATCGGTAGTCAGCCTTTGGGAAATGCTGTTGACGGGACTTCGGGCTGTATAGCTCATGCAACGGGCGATAGCCCTGTACAAAACGCATTGCAAAACCGAGGAATTTCCCGCTAAGGTCAGTCACCACCTCATTGGGATAGGCAACAAGCTCAGTCTTGACGGCAAGGCCGTTTCTCACCATGGCTCGTACCTTTTCTTCCCTTTTGGCACGTACTGTAGTGTTGTAGATTTTGACTGCCTGCCCAGAGAATCCCTTAACCGCGTAGACTTCGCCTTCGCCCCCCTTACCGATTAATTCGGAAACAACCCCTCTATTTTTCCCAATAACGATTTGGTGCACGATTATCTCTTGGAAATTAGGATTAGCGTTTTATCATCATCGGTGCGTTCGCATACAGCAGGGCTAGCAAGATATGCGCTTAGCGTGTCCGAAAGTTCAGTGAGGCGCCCTTCTCCCGAAGAAGTGTCAACAGGGTGGAACATCGGATTGAAAAACTGAGAGTGTGCGGTCTGCTTTACATACGACAATGCTAGATCTCCAACACCGTCAGAGAATAGGGCAAAGGCATCGTATCCACTTGGATGGCGGACGATATTAAGACGTGGTTTAAATGGGTCGGTGACAAAGTAGGTGCTGGAAGCATATTCTCCATTTTCTGGCCAGCAAAGTACTTGCCACGCTTTGTCCTTTCTTCCGACAATGGCACTGTCTCCAACGTGCAATGTGACGACTTCATTCTTTGCGATAAAGATTGCGGCTAACGTTGTGGCGAATTGTCGGGACGTAGTTTGTCGCTGTAATGCTATTGCAGAGATCTGGTCGCGAAGCTCGTTGATCCAGTCAATTAATTTTTCGTCAGGCGGCAGCTCTGATTTTTTTCGCACCCATTCCCGAAATCGTACCGAGAGACAGCGGCATGTAAGCCAAGCGCCATAAGCACCAAATGTAGCACTCCCAGCTCCATCCGCAACAATAGCGAAAATGAACCCGTTGCCCACACTTGAAATGACACAGGCATCTTGTAGTCTGATACCATTTTGGATGTGGGAAGTGCCAATTACGGACGCGGACGCCCATCGCCAAGCCAAGGCTTACTCTGCTACTGCCCAGCCATCTGGGGCTATAGGATTTGTGAGCGGAACGGAATCGCCAGGGTTGGACCGTGAAACGGCACTTAATGAGCTGGATAACCACTTGAAAAGTTCTTTGAATGCCAGTCCCCTAAGTTTGAGAGGTTGGCGCGTTGCTATTTGGGCTAGCACATTTAGGTCTGCCTGCTCTACACCTACTGCATAGAACATGAATTCCTTACGTTCTTCGCCTTGATGAACTCGCAGTTTGGCTTCATTCCAACTGTCGGTTGGAGCCCCATCGGTAATCAAAAATACCCACGGACGATAATATTTCACACCGTTCTCACGGTATCTTTGTTTGCGTAGATGCAGCATGTCCAGCCCGGTTATAATTGCCTCTCCCATTGGGGTTGCATTGTCAGCAGTCAGCTGTTCGGGGTAGAAATGATCTACTGTTGCAAAGTCAGACTTAATTTCCACAGGCCCGAAAGTAATCAATGCCAATTCCACCCGTTTTGCAGCCATCGGGTCGCTCAGAAGTTCTTGTCGTAAGGTCGCCAGTCCTTCGTTCAGCTCTGAGATAGGTGTTCCGCTCATAGAGTAGGAAGTATCCAACAGAAGAATTACTGGACAACGCTGCTCCGGGTTTTCCGCAAACTCCGCATCACTAAATGGTTGTTGATCGAGTTGTGTCATATATTCGCCTTGCTTATAGGTTATAGAAAGGGGGACAGCGGTAATGTTTACTATTTTAGTAATGTTTCGGCATTGCCGAGAAATATTTTTAGCATTATCCGGCACCTTCCCCGATATGAAATATGTTCTTGGAATTCTGTTACAAAAAAAATGATTATTAAGGCAAGTGCTTTTTAAAATTGATATAGCTAATTATATATTATTGAAAATGAATGGGGGGCGAATAGAAATATGAAGATTTCTCCTGATTTCCTAATTTGTATATAAGGGTATACGTTGTGTTTGTTAGTGGTCTACTATAGTGTAATGATGCGGAAATATTTTCAAAGAGGCCCATACTATCACATACTTTGGGAACCACCCACCCCCGCAAATCCCGGAAAATCCCCAAAACATGTTCCCAATGGATAAAAATAATCCAAGTATTTCAACCATTGGAGAATTGTCCCTCCGCATGGCATTCAAGAGGCCAGGAGTTCAATTCTCCTCAGCTCCACCAGAAATTTCAAGGACTTACAATGAAAATTGTAAGTCCTTTTTTCGTATGGGGAACCGGGCGGGGAACATCCGGGCTACTTCCTCTTTCCAACTGTTCAAATTTGGGTCTACACCAACCACTTGTTTTTATTGATTGTGTAAATAAAAAATAAAAGCTTTACTTCTTGCTGAAAATAGCTGACTAATAACTAACTCAGCGTGACTGGACGCACGATTACTTCTTGGCCCCCACTTGGGCAACATACGTTCCACGTAAGCTTTAGATTTACTCCCCCCGTACCAGAGCCTTCCAAATATCACCCGGAAAATCCGGGCTCGACCGCTGTCACGTGTTGTCGTTTTTCTTACTTTTTTCCAAGGCTTTTATGACCTTTACAGATTTTTCGTTTGACCGTCGCATCAACGCAGGTGTCAAACTCTGTGGCTATGACACTCCCACCCCCATTCAACGCAAAGCTATTCCGCTGGTCCAAAATGGACATGATGTGATGGGATTGGCACAGACGGGTACAGGCAAGACTGCCGCATTCGCTCTGCCTATTATTCAAAAACTCCTTACCAGTACTTCCTCTAAACAAGGTCCGCGTGTTCTGGTCCTGGCTCCAACTCGTGAGTTGGCGATTCAAATTGATGAGAGCTTCACCTCTCTTGCCCGGCAGACAGATATTACCAGCAGTATCGTCATCGGCGGCGTAAGCATGCAGCCACAAATCAAGGCGTTTAGAGCTTCGAATGTCATCGTTGCCTGCCCGGGACGGCTTGTCAGACTCATTGCAAGAGGCGCCGTAGATTTTAAGGCTATAGATACACTTGTCCTTGATGAAGCGGACAGAATGCTTGATATGGGTTTTCTGCCTGACATCAGGCGGGTAATCGCCGAACTCCCGGTTAAGAGACAAAATCTGCTTTTTTCCGCGACCATGCCTAAATCCATTCTGGATTTGACTAAGCGCATCCTTGTGAATCCCAAAACTGTTCAGATTAATGCAGCTTGCCCTGTCTCCAGCGTCGAGCATGTCTTTTACAAGACGCAGAATGACAGAAAGATCGCATTACTGGATGAAATCATCACCAGATCAGAGCATAAGAGTATGCTGATTTTTACCCGCACCAAGCACAAGGCCAAAAACCTGTCACGAAGACTGGGGGATAGCGGGTATAACGCTACGGTCCTGCAGGGAAACATGAGTCAAGGACAGCGGGAAAGAGCTTTGAACGGCTTTCGCGATGGTCGCTACTCGATTCTTGTAGCTACGGATATCGTCGCCCGCGGCATTGACTGTGATCGTATTACCCACGTCATAAATTACGATATGCCTGATTCTGTAGAAACTTACACGCACAGAATTGGCAGGACAGGAAGGGCTGGACGCTCCGGCCACGCAATAAGCTTGGTCACATCGGAAGACGCATCTCAACTGCGGTCTATTCAAATGGTAATGGATGTGTCGATTGAACAAGATGCTCATTCTGCTCATGGAACAAGCAGAAACAACGGTGCAAACCCACGAAAGCCATCTTTCCATTCCCCTGTGAAGAAAACTGGCCGGAGACGGAAGCGCAGTCCTTTACCGGCATAGCTATCTGTCGCCTGATAGGGAACTCTCCTACCAATTCCTGTCTGAATGGATAGGAAATGGATTTTTAATTTACCAATAAACAATCACAAAGACGTATCACCCAAAAATGGGGAGACGTCATAACAACAAAAAGGAAAAAATTATGTCTAAGAATATTTATGTCGGTAATCTCGCATGGTCTGCCACTGAAGGTGAAATTCGTAACGCTTTTGAAGCCCACGGTGAAGTCGTTTCCGTGAACCTGATCGAAGATCGCGAAACAGGGCGTCCTCGTGGTTTCGGTTTTGTCGAGATGAGCGAAGATTCCGCTGCCCTGTCCGCAATTGATGCGCTGGATGGTCAGAATATGGGTGGTCGTAACCTTAAGGTCAACGAAGCCAAACCTCGCGTCGAACGTCCGCGTTGGTAGTTTTATCTGCAGCGTAGTAAGTTATATAAACCGCCCCTCTTAGGGGGGGGCGGTTAACAAGCATTCATCTCTCTCACAACAAAACTGGAGATAGCTATGGCAAAGCCGAATTATTCATTTGCAAAACGCCAGAAAGAGTTGGCTAAGAAGAAAAAAAAGGAAGAAAAGAAGCAGCGCAAGTTGGCGAAAAAACAAGACGATCAGTAAAGAAGGAAGAGGGTGTTGTGCGGGTTAATGTTGTTGAGTCACAGCTTTTCCGTGAGGTGCGTAATTTTAATCCTCTAAATGCACTAAAATAGTTGGGGAAGCACCCACCCCCCGCAAATCCCGGTAACTCCCCAAAACGTGTTCCCAAAGGGTAGAATTAATCCAATTATTTAAAGTGTTGGATAACTGTCCCCCCGCATGGCATTCAAGATGCCAAGAGTTAAATTCCCCTCAGTTCCACCAGATATTTCTACGGCTTACGATGAAAATAGTAAGCCTTTTTTTGTTTGGGGAACCGGGCGGGGAACATGGGGGCTACACCAAAGAAAGGGGCGCCAGCCCGATAGAGCCAAAATCGCCGATGTTTCTATTGACATATGAAAGGTTTATTCAATATCTCCATTTAATACTAAGTATCTGGAGATTCAAGTTTGATGCGGTGGTTTTTTTTCTTATTGTTATATTGACGATTCTTCCGGTGTCTTTGACCACTCCTTCTGCTGCATCCCAGACCTCTGAGCCATCTGCTCAACTTTATTTCCACGACAGACAGGTCGATCCCCTCAAAGGGGAATTGGTTCTCAAACTTCTGCCCGAGAGTGATGAAGGTTCAGACATAAGCTCTGACTCTTCTGCATCTACAATGTCTTTTGCAAGAACTCTGACCAGACTTTTCTCGTTTTCACTTCAAACCGAAGTGGAAGAATATGATTATTATGTTGTCCAGTTCAACGGTCCGGTTCAGGAAGAATGGAAAAATTCACTGACGGAACTCGGTGCTGTTTTCTATGATTATATTCCCCAGTACGCTTTTATTGTTAAGCTTGGAACTTCCAAGGTCGATTCTGTTGAAAGACTTGGTTCTGTCCGCTGGATAGGTGAGTACGATCCTGATCTTAAATTGTCTGGGCGGGTTTTTGATATCGCCCCGTATGATCTGGAGAAGGATGAGGGGCAGGTGAAACTCCGGGTTCTGGCGTTTCCTGATGAGGACAGCACTTCTCTGCTCGGCAGCATCCGTTCTGCAGGTGGAACCGTTGATTCCGTCAATTCATCTGCGTGGGGAATAAGTGTCGGAGTCAGTATTTCCGTTGAAAAGATTGAAAAGCTCAAAGACATCAAAGGGGTAAAGTGGATAGAAAAGGCTCCTGAGCACCGGGCGGAGAATAATATTTCTACCGGAATTATTGAGGCCCGGTTTGAGCAGGAAAAAACGTGGCCTGTTTCAGGGAGTAAATTGTTCGGTAAGGGACAGCTTGTAGCAATCTGTGACAGCGGGATAGATACGGGTGATCCAGCCAGCATAAATGATGATTTCAGTGATGGGCAAGGGAACAGCCGAGTCAGCAATACTGTTTTTGATAAGGCCAGTAAAAAGGACTACAGCGGACATGGAACCCATGTTGCCGGTATTGTCGCCGGGAATGGTCTTGCGTCCGGTTCCTCGCCTCAGTCCGAATTTTTCCCATCAACTTGTTACGCCGGGATTGCTCCCGAGGCGGAATTGTATTTTCAATCTGTCGGTGCCGAGGACGGTTCCTCACAATTACCGGGGATTCCATCTGACTTGTCGCAACTTTTTCAGCCGGCATATGATGCCGGGGCGCGTATCCATTCAAACAGCTGGGGAACTGCCGGCGCTGGAGAGTATGACAGTGAAAGTGTCTCCGTTGACCGGTTCATGTGGGACAACAAGGATTTCTTAGTGCTCTATGCTGTAGGTAATGCCGGGTATGATAAGGATATGGACGGGGTTATAGATCCTTACTGCATTGATTCCCCGGCTACAGCCAAGAACTGTCTCTCTGTTGGAGCTTCAGAGTCCTACCGCAAAGGGGCCGGTGAGGGATTTTTCTCTGTCGGTTACGGGAAATTCCGTACCTATGCAGAACCTATCGGTTCTGATTTGTTTTCGGATAAACCATATGGTCTGGCAGCATTCTCCAGCCGTGGCCCGACACTTGATGGAAGGTACAAACCTGAAGTAGTCGCTCCGGGGACTAATATTCTTTCCACCCGTTCCTCCGCGCAGCTTGGCAATGGCTGGGGGGCTTTCAACAATAGTTATTACTGGTCCGGTGGCACCAGCATGGCGACTCCTCTTGTCGCTGGTATGGCTGCGGTGATGCGGGAATATCTGATGGAAGAAGAAGGAATTACTGATCCCAGTGCAGCATTGCTAAAGACCAGTATCATTCACGGAACAGTTTCGCTTGCGCCCGGACAATATGGAACAGGTTCCTATAAGGAAATAGCGGGAAGTCCTGATTTTGCACAGGGGTGGGGCCGGATTGATCTTGAAGCATCTATTAATTCTGACGAAAGCTGTGAAATCGAATACCACGACATCAAAAGTTCGGCTCCTGCTGATAATTCATATGTGAGGACATTTACATTTGATGTGAATGATGACTCCAAACCTTTTAAGGCCACGCTCGGCTGGACAGATTATCCGGGGTCTACAGTGGCATACGGCGGTCTTGTTAATGATCTTGATCTTCGTGTCCGCAAGCCGGACGGCACATGGGTTTACCCGGATAACGCCGTAGGTTTGAGTTCTTTGACAGGATATGTATATGTTTCTTCGGTTTCAGGTTTTTATGGAGCAGAGGTATGCGGACTGTTGTTTACACCTCCAAGCTACCCATCAACTCTGGAATCGGTAGCTCTTTCCTTTCAAAACGAGAACAGTATTGCTTCAAAAGTTGATATTGTCGTCCACAGTTATGATGGGGCAGTTGGGGATGAACTTTTTAGAAAGTCGTTCGCCTATATTCCTTCAGGGAAATATGCCCTGCCCGTGGGATTGACCGTTTCATCCGGAAATATTGTGGTTGCCGTTGAAAAGACCAACTCTTCTCTAGGTGTTTACTGTAATGGTGAAAATCCTACAGCACGCGGATTGTTCAAAACCGGTGGGGTTTGGCAGGAGGCTTCATTTACACCTGCGATTATAGCCAATTTTCGGACGGTTTCAGCTTCCACCAGTTCAGACAGGATCAATAATACAGAGTCTGTGACCATCGACAATCCTGTTCCCGGAACTTATAAGGTCGAGGTCTCTGCATATAATATCCCTATGGGACCGCAGCCTTATGCCCTTGTCATGAGTGGTATGGTCGGGGATAAACCTTCTGATGGGGATATTGAAATTAATGAAGAGCAACCGGATGCTCCCGTCAGCACTTTTTTAAATAAATCAAGCACAAGCTGTTCTGCTGAAAGTGTGAATGCCGGATACGGCACTTCTATGGAAACTGTATACAGCGCGGAATCAGCGTTCAGCGTGCAGACTGCTGAGTCCGGTACGGTAAGTATTAAATATGCCGTCAGCGGGTTACCTGAAATCAAGGCCCGGGATCTGGAACTGGCCAAGCTGTTCAGCAACGGTACGAACAAGCCTTTCAGCTATGCAAGTTACGAAGATTATACTGACGGCAATTGGTGGCTTTCAGATGTTTCTGGTAATTTTATTGATCCCGTAAATATCTTGAATGCAGATAAGTCATATTATGTAGTCTCGGTAATAAAGGATGGAGGGGACTATGACGCGAATGCCGAAGCCGGTGTGATTGATGACCCGCAGGTTTTAGGGATCGCATCGTCTTCAACAGGGGCTGCAGGATGCACTGTCGGGACCGCTAATGATTTCGGAATGGTCGGTTTGTTGCTGTTCGCTCTTTTTTCAATGTTGCCGAGATGTTTTGCCGAATATCTTTCCCGGAGGGCTTTGCGTAGCCGTAAATAACGGTAATCTCCAGACGAGCTCTTTCCCCTCTCTTTTTCAACTCTTCCTTGTTTTACATTGCGAACTGAGGCATTTTTATAATGATGTAAACCAAAATATCTAAAGGAAGTGAAAATAGTTATGCCCATCACTCCTGACATTATTCTTGTCCTTGCTGTCCTTTTATTAGTTGTGATTTTCTTTGTTTTTGAATGGGTGCGCGTGGATATGGTAGGTATTATGGTCATGGTCAGCCTGCCTTTGCTTGGGCTGGTCACTCCGCAGCAGGCAATAAGTGGATTGAGCAGTAATGCTGTCGTATCCATCATTGCGGTTATCATTATTGGTGCCGGGCTTGATAAGACCGGGGTCATGAATAAGCTGGCCCAGTTTATCCTGAAGTTTGCCGGGCATGATGAGAAGAAGATCACTTCAATGGTTTCTGCAACTGTCGCAGGGATTTCCGGTTTTATGCAGAATATCGGTGCCGCTGCTTTGTTCATGCCTGCGGCGCGTCGCATTTCCATTCAGACCGGTGTTCCGGCTTCCCATATTCTGTTGCCCATGGCTTTCTGTGCCATCATCGGCGGAACGTTGACTCTGGTTGGTTCAAGTCCGCTTATCCTGCTTAATGATCTGCTTACAGTCCGTGGTGTTTCATATGAGCATTTCGGTATGTTCAGTATGACACCTATAGGGATTATTCTGGTCATTTCCGCGTTGCTGTATTTTAATCTTTTTGGGAGGTGGATTCTTCCCTACAGCAAGCCCGGAAAGGTTCGTGGGCCGCTTTCACCGTTGCTGGATCAAACCTATCATAATGTAGGCGACATTTATGAAATGATAATTCCTGCAAATGGTTTCAATGAACAATGTCTTTCCGAATTGCGGATCCGTTCAGATTATGCATGCTCTGTCTTAGCTTCTTATAACCCGGTCACCCACAAAAGAAATGTTGCGCCGCGTCCTGAAGATACACTGTGTCCCGGTGATACTATTGCAGTAATCGGCGAGGAGATATTTATCAAAAGATTGGCTGATGATTTTGGGTGGACATATTCGCATGAGCTGAAAGTTTTTGCAGATGACCTTGGTCCGACAAATTCGGGAATCATGGAAGGGATAGTTTCCCCCCGGTCACAATTAGTCGGCAGGACTGTTGCTGAAATCCAGTTGCGTAAGAAATACGGGGTTGTGCCTCTGGCTGTTTTCAGTGGGCATGAGATGATTATCAGCGATCTTTCAGATCTGGTTGTCAGCGAAGGAACCGCTTTACTTCTGCATGGGAAGTGGAGTGTCTTTCACCAGTTGAAAGACCAGAATGACCTTGTTTTTACCGAACCTGTCCGCGGCGAACCCATGCGTGAGGAAAAGGCTTTATGGGCGCTGGGGTGTCTTTTGGTTTCCCTGTTTATGATTCTGGTGCTGGATATTCAGCTTTCCATCTCGCTGCTGTTCGGTGCAATGGCGATGATTTTAGGCCGTGTACTCACCATTGATGAAGCTTACCGGTCCGTGGACTGGATGACTGTTTTTTTGCTGGCCGGATTGATACCGCTCGGGTTGGCCTTTGAGAATACCGGGGCTGCAAAGATGATTGCAGATATGCTTATGAATGCTGTAGGAGTTCCGTCATCCACGGTACTGCTCATCTGTATCGGGTTGCTTACTTCTTTTTTTACCCTGTTTACTTCCAATGTAGGGGCCACAGTTTTGCTGGTCCCATTATCAATGAACCTTGCCCTTTCCTGCGGGACCGATCCTCGGGTTGCGGCCATGACCGTGGCCCTGGCTGCTTCCAATACTTTTATTCTGCCAACGCATCAGGTTAATGCTTTGGTTATGCGTCCTGCAGGTTTGAAAGCAGTGGATTATCTGCGGGCCGGGGCCGGAATGACGGTTATTTTTATGATTGTGCTGGTGGCGGGGATGCAGGTCTTTTTTTAGGATCTGAATCAGAATGCAGACTAAATAATCAAGCCGCAGTTCATCAGGAACTGCGGCTTTGTTTTTGGTGCCGGTTGTTTCTTAATACATAGCCTGCGGCAGATACAAAATAATCTGCGGGAAGATGGCAAAGAGCAGAATTCCGGCCAGAATTGCCAACAGGAAAGGCATAGTACCTTTGAAGATATCTTCAAGGGTTATATCCGGGGCGAATTTCTGGGCCATGCCGTAAACCACGTAAACATTGATCCCCACCGGCGGGGTGATGACCCCTATCTGGGTTACCAGCACGATAATGACCCCGAACCAGATGGGATCGAAACCGAGAGTGGTGATGACCGGATAGAACACCGGAATGGTAAGCATGATCAGGGCCAGCGCGTCCATGATGCAGCCGCCGATGAAATAGACGACAAGTATCATGGAAACAATGATCAGCGGGTGGAGATCGAAAGAAGCAGTCCATTCCGCTACATTGAACGGGATGCGGGTTACTGCCAGAAATTTACCGAAAATAATGGCACCGGCCACCAGAAAGAGCACCATCACAGAGGTACGCAGGGTTTCATAAAGGGAATTGACGAAAGCCTGCCAGGTTAGCTGGCGTTTGATGATACCCAACACGAGAATGCCCAGCACTCCCACGGCAGCGGATTCGTTGGGGGTAAAAAAACCGAAGAACATACCGCCGATTACAAGTGCAAATACGGCAAGGGTATCAAGCAGTCCTATAAGGGATTTCAGTTTTGCGCTTAAGGGAAAAACTTCCCCTTTGGGGCCGAGGGCGGGGTCGCGGTGGCAGACTATGGCAATGGCAATGATAAAAAGGATAGTCAGGACTATGGAGGGCAGTATCCCGGCCATGAACAGCTCACCGATGGATTGCTCGGTGAGTATTCCATAAACGATGAGTACAATGCTCGGCGGCATGATCATGCCCAAGCCTCCGCCGGAAGCAACTGATCCCGCTGCAAGTGAATTGGAGTATCCGTAACGTTTCATTTCCGGGATACCCACGGTTGCCATGGTGGCCGCAGTTGCCGGACTTGAACCGCAGACAGAGCCGAATGCGGTGCAGGCAGCAACAGTCGCCATGGCCAGACCGCCTTGAATATGGCCGAGGAAATGGTAGGCTGTGCTGTAGAGCCTGCGGCTGATTCCGCTATTGAAGGCCAGCTGGCCCATCAGGATGAACAACGGAATGGTAGACAGGCTGTAGGATGAAAAAGTGTCGTAAAAGCTGCGTGAAAGCAGGTTCATACCGCCTTTTACGGAGATGAGCATAGAAAAGCCGCCAAACCCCACAAGAGTCATGACGTAGGCTACGGGCATGCGGGTCATGAGCAGGGCCAGCATTACAAATATGCCGATAATTCCAAGGGTGGTCGGTTCCATTTATTTTTCCCCCGTAAAAAGCACGATTAGTTCTTTCAGCAGGGTGAGGGTGAAGCATCCGAAACCGAAAGTGAGTGCGAAAATGACCATGTCAGTAGGTAATTCGAGAGTCATGGAGACCTCGCCGGATTCCCGCATGGAACAGCCGTAAAGGTAGAGCCTCCAAGTAACCAGACTGAACAGTGCTGCACTCAGGGAAGTGGTGGTGACTTTGACAATTTTACGGGTGCGGGCGTTCAGCTTGCTGTACAGGAATTCTACACCGATATTCGCTTTCTGGGACTGGGCATAGCCGAGGGCCAGCCCTGTGGTCAGCACGGCAAGAACTCCCACAATATCTTCCACTCCGAAAATGGGAGTGCCCAGCACGCCGCGTGAAAGAATATCCGCCCCGGTCAAAAGAGCCATGCCGATAAGGCATACGGCGGCAATATTTTTTAAAAGTGCCTCAAATTTATCAACAAGGCTCGAAATCTGATTACCCACAATTTTCTCCAAATCTAAGAAGGACTCCGGCGAACCCTCAGGGACCGGAGACTCTCCTAAAACTTTTCTCAGGGCTTTACCGTTCGAATTATTCGAAGGTAGCCTTATAGCATTATACGCGAAGCAAACTAAAAGGTTTTGAAAGGGATGGGGTCTGGGGAAGGGGAAACTTTTGCAAAAGTTTCCCTTCCCCAGCCGCCGGAGGCATTCTTATTGTACTTTATTCAAAGTTTCGACAGTGAAATCCAGAACGGCTTTACCGTCTATTTTTTTCTTGCCGACTTTCTTGATGTAGTCATCCATCATGGGAGCTGCTTTATCTTTCCAGCGCTGACCTTCGGCTTCGCTCAGCTCAATGAACTGTCCGCCTTTCTTGCTCAGGAACTCACGTCCTTCCTTGTCGCTCTCATCCCAAGCCTGAGCGTGCTTGGCTGCGTATTCTTTGCTCAGATCCATGATGATTTTCTGGTCCTGTTCGGAAATGGAGTCCCACTTATCCTTGTTTATGACCGCGAAAAAAGTGGTGGTGTAGCCTACAGGGTAGTCGAGGGTACAGTAGTCGACTACTTCGCCCATTTTCCAGCCTTTGTTGGTTTCCATGGGGTAGACACCACCGTCAACAACGCCTTTGCGGATGGCCTGATAGGAGTCGGGCATGGACATGGCAACCGGTGCCGCACCGAGGGCTTTGAGCAGCTGTGCTGAGTTGCCTGTGCCGCGCAGTTTCATGCCTTTGATGTCTTCAAGTTTTTTGACCGGCTTTTTAGCAGTGAAGAGCAGGCCGGGACCGTGGGCATGGAAAAAGAGAACTTTAACGTCGCGCAGTTCTTTGGGCTGAAATTTATCGTAAACCGCGTTTGCAACCTCGGTTGCGGCAACTCCTGATTTGTAACCAAGGGGCAGGTCAACTGCTGCCATGGTCGGGAAACGACCGCGGGAATATGCCAGTGCGGACATGCCGATGTCGGAAAGGCCTTCCACAACACCGTCATAGCACTGCTTGGCTTTGGTCAGGGTTCCGCCGGGGAAGTAGGCGATAGTTACCCGACCATCGGTGAGCTTGGTCACTTCTTCGCTCCACTGCTGAGCCAGCTTGGACTGGATGTGGGTGGGTGGAAAAAAGTTGGAGTAGGTCAGGTTAATGGATTTTGCGCCTGCTGTAAGGGGCAGGGCGCACATGCACATGGCTGCGGCCACTACTGTAATCAAAAGTTTTTTCATGTTCCCTCCGTTTTTTTTGAAAAATAGTTGATTATTCGGCTTTTTTAAGTCCGTTGGTTAAAGCAAGGGTAACCGCAGCATCGCGGACATCCTTGAATCCGATCAGCCCTTCATTGCTGCCTTGGATCATAAAGCCGGTTTCAATGGAGCTGCGAACCATGTATCCCTCAAAGAGTACTGTGTTGAAGGCTCCAATTTTTTCCGGCGGATAATCTGTATCCACAAAGTCGCGGACCAGATTGGCAAAGACTTCTTCAGAGAGCCTGTACTGGCTCAGGCTCATGTCCTCGCGCAATTCCGGAACCCGTGAGGCATAGATTGTGAATTCCAGAAAGACCTTGGCCCAGTTCTGGTCGCTGACAATGTTTTCCAGAAAATCCCAGATAATGTTCATTACCTCTTCAAGCGAACTGGCCTTTCCCAGGCGGTCATCACGGGAGTTGCGGTATTCCTTCAGCTTCTCTTCCACGATTTCCAGAAATAGTTTGTCCTTGCTCGCCCAGTGACGGTAAAAGCTTCCTTTTGCATATCCGGCATGTTTGGTGATTTCGGCCACCGTGGTTTCAATGAATCCCTTTTTTCCAAAGAGTTCGTTGGCCGCTTCCATTAGTTCTTTCTTGGTCTGGAGCGATTTTTCCTGTTGTTTTCTGGCCATTTATTGTTTTTTAAATAACTTTTGCGACCCTTGGTCATAAAGTGACCGCTGGTCATTTTTCTGAGCTATAGCTGTGAGGGTAGTTGCTGTCAATACCTATCTATGAGAACTTGTATGTGAAAATACAAAAGACCAAAAGGAACGATTTGAAGTGCGCAAGTTGTTTTTCTCTATAATTGTTTTGACCTGTTGCCTTATGAGTACCGTTGTACAGGCCCATCCGCTGGGTGAAGTTGTACAGGAAACCACGGTTATGAATGAGGGGGCAAGGCTGCTCATAGTTTATGATACCTCTATCGGGCCGTCCATCACCGCCACGCTCATTCCTGATGCAGATCATGACGGTGAAGTTTCCGCTATTGAAGAGCGTAAACTCTCGCAGGACATTAACAGGCTGCTGCTGCCTAATCTGGAAGTATATCTGGATGACAGCCTGATCATACCTGACCTTTATTATGATTCCGTGAACCCGGCTCCGGGGGGATACAACAACGGTCTGCGGTCAAATCTGGTCTACGCTATTCCTTTGCCGCAAGAGGATTTCGGTAAGCATTACCTGAAGTTTTCCGATAACAATTTCCAGACCGGAGAACTTAAGTGGCTGAAGTGGAAAGTTCAGGCCGACCCGCAGTTCAGCGTGGTCAAGACTTCCCCGGATTCACGGGAGCTCAACTATCAGTTTTTCGCTAAAAAAGCTGAGGGCGAAGGTGGGTCATTTGCAGCTTCGGCACCGACTATGGGCGGCAGCGGAATCAAGCCCAGTCCTCAGGAGGATTCCAGTCAGGCCGCTCTCAAGGAGTATCTTGCTCAGGAAAATCTGGGTCCGGGAGCAATTCTTTTTGCGCTCGGTCTGGCCTTTTTTCTCGGGATGGGACATGCCCTCAGTCCCGGCCATGGAAAGGCAATGGTTGCCGCATATCTCATCGGCCGCAGCGGCCGCATCCGTGACGCTTTTACCCTTGGTTCCATTGTGACCATAACTCACGTTGCCAGTGTGATTGTGCTCGGTATCGCGGCCTTGCTGCTTTCGCGTTATTTCCTGCCCGGAGATCTTTATCCGTGGCTGGGGGCATTTTCCGGTGCGCTGGTTTTTGCGGTCGGGTACATGATGCTGGCCCGCAGGGCAGTTCATCACGTACATCATGCACATTCGCATGACCATAATCACGACCATGGCCATTCTCACGAAGGAGATTCCGGACCGGTTTCGTGGTGGTCAATGCTCAGTCTTGGAGTTGCCGGGGGTATGGTGCCATGCCCTACAGCCTTAGTCGTCCTGCTTGCTTCAGTGGCCTTCGGGCGTATTGTTTTCGGGCTGCTGCTGATTCTTTCTTTCAGCTTCGGTCTTGCCGCAGTGCTGATCCTTATCGGCATTCTGACTGTGAGGGCTTCCAAACTTACCGAAAGGTTTTCCGGTTCACGCAGGTGGATCGAGAATCTGCCCGTCTTGAGTGCCGGACTGGTCATGCTGGCCGGGATTGCCATTGCCTTGAATGCTTTGAATGCCGGGGGGATATTAAAATTTAATTTGTGAATATTTTCGGCGGCCCTCCGGGATTTCTAGCAAGCTTAGCAAGCAGCTTATTTGAGCTGCGCTATTTTAAAACTTTCCAAAAATCCGTAATCTTGTCCAATGCTGCATCCGGTGTTGAAGCATAAGGGATAAGCTTGAAATCGAGTGCTTTTACCTGTTTAAGGTAATCGGCGTATTGTGATTGCTTGATGTACTCCACATCGAGGATTGTTTTTCCTGCTTCGGCCAGTTGTTTTGCCAATTGCAGACGGTAATTCTTGTCCGCCTCGCTGTAGTAGTTGAAAAGCAGGCTTTCAAGGCCGACCATATTTACGGTTTTGAAGTAGACGTCCTTGTATTCCGCTGAGCAGTCCTTGAATACACCCATGCCGTTCTGGGGGCAGATGATGAAATTTTTACCGGCCTTCTGGCGGCAGTAGTCGGCAATTCTTTTGATCAGTTTGACCATCTCGTCCGCTGTGTCCCTCACTTCCATACCCTGTTCATGCCAAAACCAGTAACCGTCGATGATGTCCATATAAACACCGTCGAATCCTGCTTCGAGGATGCGGTCCAGATAGGGTCGTAAAGCATTTTCCCACCAGTCTTCACGCCAGTACTTTACCCTGTAGTTTCCGGCCCAGTCCGGGTTTTCCTGGTCTAGGAAACGGGGAGTATTTTCTGCCCATTCTTTTTGCCAGTAAAAACGGTAGTCTTCCGCTTCCCCTATTGAAAAATAGCAGAGTACGGTCTTCTTGAATTTATGCAGGATGGATATGTCTTTGGCGGAAAACCTGTTTTTGTCCGAACTGTCTTTAGAATAGTCGATTACCAATAAATCATAGGGAGATTCCGCCAGTGTAGCCACTGACGGACCTTGCAGTTGGTAGGCCCAGTTGTTGATAGTGTTGTGGGGTGTGGTTTTTTTTATTTCCGGCATGGGCGGTTGTGCTGTTGTGGAAGATGAAGGATTGACCGTTGATGATACGCAAGCACTGGTCAGGAATATTAACGTTATGAATATTGTTAAATTTGTTTTCATTTGTGTTTCTTCCCTGGGTGAAATTAGTATGAAAGATGTTATGTGATTTATGATACAAAAAAGAAAGTGTTTTTTAAAGGTTATAAATAAATAATACTTTGCATAGGTGCGAAATCTGATTATAGTAAATAGAAATAATGGGATTTTTTTAGAAAAGAAAATCTTTTTTTCTGCTGTGCGTGAGTTTGTTTTTTATTTCGGATAGTTAATTGAGATAAGAGATAATTTTTTTGCTTAAATATAAGGAGGAGAATGTGAAAAAGAGGCTTGGAGTTTTATTGATTTTTGTTTTCATTCTCGCCGGTTGTTCCGGTACCTACATGAAAGATTACGTACAGCCTAACGGCGTCGCCAGTGAGGCCCGGCATGCTGCTGTTCTCCCGCTGGTCAACCTGACCAATACTCCCAACGCGGGACGCATGGTCGGTGATCTTTTGACCACCGAACTTTATGCTTCTACAAAGTTCGACCTCATGGAATCAACTGAAATGCTTAAGCGCATCAAAGGTGATGAAGATGATCTTGAATTCGTCATGGAAGATGCGGTGGCCCAGAAGCTCGGCAACAAGCTTGGCGTGGACACCGTTATTTATGGTTCTGTGACCGAGTACCAGTATAAGCGCGGGGTCAACCAGAGTCCATCCGTAGGCATCAACCTGCGTATGATTGATGTTTCTTCCGGTAAAGTTCTCTGGGCTTCATCTTCTTCCAAGAGCGGGGGGTGCTTTTTCGGATGTACGGAATCCCTGAACAGCGTTGCACAGGAAACTCTTGCGGATATGGTGACAGCCATGTCTTCCGTTTCTGCGCAGCAGTAGCACTGCTTGTGGCAGCCTTTTCCCTGTTCGGCAGTTTATTTGCCTTTGGCGGAAGCAATGCCGTAAACTCTTGGGCCTGCTATTACGGCAGCGAAGACCGGACAGACAAATTGTCCGGTTTTGACCTGCTGATTGTTGCCCCGAATGGTCAGGACACGGTGCCTTTGCGTGCAAAAGGGAGGAAGGTGCTGGTCTATGTCAGCCTTGGGGAAGTGGCCGCAAAGAGTCCTTATTACGAGGAAGCCAAAAGTCTGGGCCTGCTTGTGCGCCATAACGACAACTGGGATTCATGGGTGGTGGACGTGCGCCGCCCCCAGTGGCAGGAACTTCTTTTCACCCGCATAATACCCGATGCACTTGCGGCGGGATATGACGGGCTTTTTTTTGATACGCTGGATTCGCCCATTGATATGCAGCGTCGTGATCCGGACACCTATAAGGGGACTGAGAGGGCTTGCGTCGATTTAGTTCGCTCGATCAGGAAAAGGTTCCCAAAACTGCTCCTCTGTCAGAACCGGGGATTTGAGATAATCAGCCGCACGGCTCCGTATCTCAATTATTTGCTGATTGAGGGATTGAGTAGTTCCATGGATATTGCCACCTCCACCCGTTCTGATGTGCCGCAGGCCGATCGTGATTTTCTAATCGCCAAGGCTAAGGCCGCGCTTAAGGCCAACCCGAAACTGGTGGTCCTGACTCTTGATTATGTTCCTGCCGGCGATAAGCTGGAGACTGACAAGGCTTACAAATTTTCGCGCAAGCTGGGGTTTGTCCCTTATGTCAGCACTCCCGCATTAAACGAGGTATTTATTCATGCGGTTGCTGAATAGGATTATTGTTGCTTTTTTATTGGTCTTTCTGGTTTTGACCTGTGCTCAGGCCGGGCAGGTCAAACGCAAGGTGCTGGTTCTCTACAACGGCGCCGAGCAACGTACTGCAGTAGATAACAGTTTTATCGAAGGTTTCGCGGCGCCGTTGAATTATCTCGGTTTCATGTATGAAATGCGGGATGTTTCTTTGCGTCCACTTCCTTCGGATGAAGCTATGAAGGAATACCGGGCGGTTTTTACCACTTTTTCAGAAGACCTGATGAATAATCCGGATGAATATCTAACATGGTTGATCAGGCAGCAGAAGCACGGAAAACAGCTGATTGTCGCCGGGACTCCCGGAGCGTTCAGCGACTATGACAAGATTTCCGCTGATCCTGTGTTGATAAGAAAATTGTTTTCCAATCTCGGTTTCTCATATCAGGGGAATGCCACAAATGATGATTACCTGTTGAAATATGAGCATGTTGATCCGGTATACATGAATTTTGAACGTAAGTTGCCATTGTTTCCTGACAAATACATGCAACTCGTGCCTGTCGGAAAGGATGTCCGCTCATGGGTGAGCATCGGGCTGAAAGGAAAGCCTGAAACTATAGCTGCGGCTGTCGGTGTGGGACCGCACGGCGGGTTTGCCCTTGACGGTTACATGCGCTGGCAGGACCCGGTTAATTACCAGAAGCAGTGGTATTTGAATCCGTTTGAATTTTTGCGGGTCTGTCTTGATTTGAAGGGGATGCCCGCACTTACACCGACTACTTTGAACGGCAAGCGAGTTGCCTTTGCCCATATAGATGGGGACGGCTTTGCCGGTTATACTGAGATCGATAAGGAGAAGGTCTGCGGTGAAATTATCATGGAGCGTATTCTGGGGCGTTATGATTTTCCCACTTCAGCTTCTGTTATTGCAGGGGAGATTAATCCTGCAGTAAAGGGCAGTCCTGATAATGTTGAAATGGCCCGGACCCTTTTTGAGATGAAAAATGTGGAGACCGCATCCCATTCTTATACCCATCCGTTTGCATGGAATGCCAAGCTCCGCAATTCCGAAGAATATAAGGATGAATTTGTTGTCGGGCAGTATGAGCTTTCCGGGTATAAGTTTGATGCCCATTACGAGATTGTAGATTCCTGCGATTATATTTCTGAGAATCTGGCCCCGGCGGATAAGCCCTGCCGGGTGCTTTTCTGGTCTGGTATGTGTGAACCAACCGAAGCTCAGGTTGCCATTGCGGATAAGGCAGGCATCCTGAATTTAAACGGTGGGGATACTGTCTTTGACTCTCTCCGTAATTCTTATTTCGGTGTATCCCCCCTTTACCGTGCGCTTGGTACTCGCAATCAGATTTATACCGGGCAGGCCAATGAGAATATTCTGACCAACCTCTGGTCGGGACCTTATTTCGGTTTCCGAAATATTGTGGAAACCATGAAGCGTACCGGTTCTCCGCGCCGGATCATGCCCATCGATATTTATTACCATTTCTACAGCGGTGAGAAATTTTCCTCCCTCAAGGCTCTTGAGGATGTTTATGAATGGGCTCTCAGTCAGGATACGGCAAGGGTCTTCGCTTCAGCCTACATCAAAATGGTCAACGGTTGCCTGGCTGCGAAAGTGGATAAGATTTCCTCGGACCGTTTTGTTTTTCAGGATTATGCGGATTGCCTTTCCATTCGTCTGGGCGGCATGGAAAAGGTGCCTGATTTGGCAAAATGCAGGAATGTACTTGGTTATGACATTCAGCCTGAAGGTATTTTTGTGCATCTCAGGCCCGGAACAAAAAGGGCGGAACTGGCTTTGACTGTAGATAAAACAGTTAACGGTAACTTGCCGTATCTCAAGAATGCTTCCGGATGGGTGCGTAATTTTGAACGTACAGCCAAGGGTGTGCGTTTTGATTTTGATTGTTTCAGCAAAGGGCGTTTTGAGCTGGGCGGCCTTTTGCCGGATAGAAAATACAGGGTTGTCCGCAAGGAAGGTTTGCCGTTGGAAATCAGTAGCAGCAATGATGGAGTGCTTGGTGTAAATGGTGTTGTTTCCGGAACTGTGGAGATTGATTTGATTTGAATATAAAGCTCTGGCGGGTACTGCTTTTTGTACTCATCATAATCGGGACGACCGTACTTATATATCCCTTTCCAAGGGATATGGTGCCGTTGTACCTGAAAAGTGATGAAGTCTCCAAGGCTGCGGACCTGCTGGATGAACTACTTCAAGAAGATCCTTTTGATTTGCGGCTGCTGTCCCTCGGCGCCGATGTTTATCTGAAACGCGGGATGCCGGAAAAGGCCATTGCCTGTATTGAGGAAATTCTCAAGCAGAAGCCCGCGCGTATTCCCGAACTCAGGAAGCTGGTACAGGTCTACGAATGGAACGTAATGCCCCGTGAAGCCCTCCACACATGGGAAAAACTTTCACGAATTGAGCCGGGGGAAATTGAACCGCTGGAGCGGATGGTCATGTATTACCGCTTCTTTAATATGTTTCCGCAGGAAGTGGATGCCATCATCAAGCTGAATAAGTTGCAGGCCAAGACGCCTTTCAAAGGTGATTTTCTGCTGGTCCTCAATGAGGAAATAGAACGTCTTGGAGCTGAGCATGCCCGGAAATCTGATGATTCGTACCTCAATTTTTTGATCCAGCGTATTTTTATTGTCGGTGAGCAGTTCAAAGGGGAACTCGAGTTTAAAGAAAAGGTCGATTTTTTGCAGTATGTCACCTATGTGCTTGAATATTTTGTTGCAACTGACCGCTTGGATGAGGGGTATAAATACGCAGCCCGTATGGACAAGCAGGCCGGACTTGAGGTGGAGAGCAGGGTGCAGTTGGTTAAGGTTCTCGGATGGTCTGGTTCTTATGATCAAGCTCTCGATATCGCTGAGAAACTGCTCAAGATCAGCCCTGAAAATGTGGACTTGCTGACTGAAACAGCGTGGATGGCTCGTAGTGCCGACAGACTTGATGTGGCTCAGGATGTGCTCGAACGGCTGGTGAAGATAGAGCCTGATAACGAAGCGCATCAGCAGGCATTAGGTGCTGTTTACATGGAGTCCGGGAATCACCGCAAGGCCGTTTCCCTGTTTCGCCGCTTGGCTGAGCGACTGGGCAAATGGCTTGTTTATGCCCACGATATGCTCCGGGCGGCTCTGTTCAGTCAGGATAAAAAGCTCATGGCTGAAGTTATTAAAGACACTGGAGATATTGATATTTCAGAGCCTGATTACCTGCGCACTCGCGGGGAATTGCTGCTGACACTTGAGCGTCCGCGTGAGGCTTACGATACCTTGCGGAAAGTAGTGGATTCCCCCGAAGCCACTCTGGATGATTACCGGCGGTTGGTTGATGCAGCCGCAACTACTGCAGATAACCAGCTCGTCGCGGACACTGTGGAACTGGCGCTCAAGGTTTACCCCGGCGATATCAATCTCATGCGTACCGCCGGTTCAGCATGGCTTGATGTAAAGCAGCCGTACAAGGCTTATCACGTTTACCGTGAACTGCTTAAGCGTGAACAGGAACAGCAGGATATCATCAATATGCTGCTGGCTGCTTCCGAGACTCAGGACTTGAAGCTTGCAAGGCAGGCTGCTCAATATGCTGAAAAGATTGCTCCGAAGGATGTGAAGGTAATCGCGCAGGCCGGGGAGATTATGCTCTGGTTGAATTCCCCCAAAGACAGCTATCCCTACTACAAAAAGGCCGCCATCATGACCGGGGGTAATCGTGAATACGTGATGACTCTTATTCAGATTGCATCATATACCGGAGATAAAGCAATTTTTCGTGATGCTGCAGAAACAGCCATCAAGCTGCGCCCTGATGACGAGCAGGTTGCTTTGCTGGCCTCGGCTGTCTGGGCTGCTGCCGGTGATAACGAAAAGGCAAAGCTGCTTATAGCGCGTTTTGCCGGACAGGGTACGAAGAGTCTGGATACGCTGCATAAATGGGCTGATTTTGCGGATAAGGCCGGGCTGAGTGAAGAGGCTTACCGAATTTACGATGAGCTATACTCCCGTGGATATAAGCGTAAAGAAATCCGTGAGCCTTTGGCAAGGCTGGCAGGTTGGACTGAACGTCCTGCTGTGGCAGCAAAGCTTTATGCTGAAATTTCAGATGAAAATCCGGGTGATTTTATGCTTGCCGGACAGGCAGCCAAGGCTTTGTCTGATGCAGGGGAATATATTAAGTCAGTGGACTATTACGAGCGGGCGTTGAGGATCAGACCCAGCGATTATGAATTGAAACTGGAACTGGCCAAAACGTACGGTTTTGCCGGAAAAATTGCTGACCAGATCAGGGTTTTCAAGGAATTGCAGGCTGCCGGGAAGCTCCCCGAATCTGAGCGGATCGAGTTGGCTCGGGCTTACCTTGAGGAGCGTGAACCCGAACCGGCACTGCGTATTCTGGAGCCGTATGCCAGCTTGAATAAACTGCCCCGTTTTGAAGGCTTCTTGCTGGCTTCGGCCTTGCAGATGGCCGGGCGCGGAAGTGAGGCTTCTGATGTTTATAAAAGGTTGAAAATAGAGTACAATAACGATGAAGTATTTATGGCCCGACTTGGTGCGGAGGCCTTGTTTAATAACTTTCAATCTGATGCTTATGAGCTTTTTGAAGCAGCACTCAAAATCAACCCGGAAAACCATACAGCCCTTAAGGGGTTGGCGATTGTTTATGGAGAGCGTGAGCAGTATAAAAGAGCTGTGTCCAAGTATCGAAAATATTTACGGCTTGTTCCCAAAGATGCCGAAGCACGGTATCAGCTGAGTGAAATGTACCAGCTAATGGGCCGTGAAAGTGAAGCCATTCGTGAGCTGAAGCAGGCTGAGCGCATTCTCCGCCGTGAAGGACGAAAGAATGATACAAACAGGATCAACAGGTAAAAATTGAAGAAAACAGTAGTGTTGTTAGTTTTATTTATGACGGTTTTATTGCCGGTCATGCATGTTACTCCGCTTCTGGCGGAGGAAGCTACTGTTACGCCTGTTGAAGAAAAGGATAATGTTATCTGGACCGTCAGGGCCGGTTCATTTTTAAATACCGATACCGCCTGGGATACTTTGTACTATCTTAGGAATGAAGGCTTCAAGCCGGTCATGGTCTATCTTTATGACGGTCAAGGCAGGGGCTGGAGGGTAGTACAGATGGGTGATTATCCTACCCGTAGTCAGGCCCGCGCAGCCGGACGGATTTTCAAGAAGAAAACCGGGCTTGATTATTTGGTCCGCTCCATGTCTGTTGAACTGCTTGAAGAACGTACTCTGGAATCGCGTAAAAGCCCTGTGCCGCAGATGGTTACGGTTTTAAAGCCCGGAGAGCAGCCAACAAAATCAGGCAGCCTTCCATTATCCGGTCGGGAGCTGACAGGGGCGCCTGAATCTCTTTTCTATGAGCTTGGGCAGCGTGATGTGCTTTTGAATACTGAACAGAGGCTGCAGAATGTGCTTCTTGCCCGGATTATGCTCCGCCGGGGATACGTGCAGGAAGGACTCAGGCTTTATGCCAAGCTGTTACGTAGTTATCCGGGGGATAATGATCTACGTGAAGAATATGTCGGCGCACTTATCGATAACAACGAGATTGAAAAAGCACAGTCCATGCTGCGTCGCTGGCTTTACCTTGATCCGGAGTCGCCAAACGCCTTGAGGCAGGAAGCACGCCTGCGCATTCTGGCCGGGGATTATTCCGTACAGATCGATACCCTTGATTATCTGCTGCGTCTGCGGCCCGGTGATATTGATTCCATATCCGCCAAAGCCTACAGCAACCAGCAGGGCGGGGATTGGCTGGGAGCCATCAATAGTTTTTCCGCGCTTATTGATGCCGAGCCGGACAATTACGAAGCGCGGCAGGCCCTTTCGAGTCTGCTGATGGAACGCAGGCCCAGATTGGTTCTCACGCCCAGCATCAACCTGCAGTCTGATGAATCTGTGACTACAACGCTGGGCAGCCGTTTTTCCATGCAGCTCACCGATCAGACCAGAGGGGAATTTTACTACGGCAACACCCGCATTTACCGTCCGCAGCAGGACGGTGTTGAGAAGATCAACAAGGATGTGAATCAGGCTGCGTTTCTGTTTAAACGCGAGTTTACCCGGACTTTTACCGGCATAGCCGGTGTGGGGGCTTTTGAAGGGACTTCTTCTGGAGTATCCGGTGCTCTGGGATTCGACTGGCGGATTCACGACCCCGGGACTTTTTCAGCCATGATCGACTATAATAATCCATGGCTTGATGAGCCTTCCGCCGCTAATTATGAAGGGCATTACAACCAGCTTTCCCTGACTTATGACGGTTTTTATGATGATGAGTGGGGGCTGTTTCTTAACGGTCAGCTGCGCCAGTACAAACTAGAGTCTGATAGGAACTACGGAGCCAAGGGGATTTATAACATTATCCTGACCCGCAGGATTCTTGCCGACCCGGATCTGTTTATCTCCTATTCGTTCTATCGTTCTTTTTTCAAGTATGATGATGAAAACTACAAACCTTTCGAAGTGGTGGAGAATGAGAGCATTCATACTCTGAGTGCCAGTTTCAGCAAGTCACTTTGTGATACGATTATTTTTCAGGCTGCAGGCGGTATCAGGCTTGATGAGTTCAAGGAAGGTCCCAGCTACTTCGGCGGGCCCTCATTGGCCTTTAGGCTGGGCCGGTTTGAGTTGAACCTGAATTATGAATACAGCAGTGATTCCGGGCTTGCCGGAGGCGGTGAAAGCCAGTTCCTCAGCGGTGGGGTCGGTTTTGTTTTTTAATGTGAATGACAATATGCAGGCCGGAGAAAATGTTTAAATTTAATAAGACTGCTAAAAAATATAAGCTTTCCCAATATTATGAAGTCCTGCTCGGCCTGATTACCATTACTGCGGTCAACCTGATTTTTTTTCGCACTGATCCGGGATTCATTTCCGTTTCCCCCCATCCTTACTGGATAGTGGTATTGCTGACTGCCTGTCGCTACGGGTTTGCAGGGGGGCTTTTTTCCGGAATCATGGCCGGGTTGTTTCTTATTGTTTTTAGAAGTTTGTCCATTCCGGAGATCGAACTTGCTGATTTTCGCACATTAGCCATGTGGGGAAAGCCCATTCTTTTCGGTCTGGTGGGAGTTGTTCTCGGTGAAATGCGCCAGATTCACATCCGCGAATATAATGCGCTCAGTGAGGAGAGAGACGCCTTTCATGATGCTTTTGACAAGGTCAAAACCAAGTACGACGTCCTCAGTGAAGCCAAACAGGAACTGGATAGCAAGATTCTCTCGCAGGAAAGTACACTGGGCACCCTTTATGAAGCCGCGCAGGGGTTGCGTACCCTGAGTATTGACAGCATTTATCCGGCTGTACTTGAAATACTTCGTGAGTTTATGGATGTGGATGAATGTTCCGTTTATTTGCTGGACGGCACTGAGTTCCGTCTTGATACGGCCCTGCGTCATGGAAAGAGCTTTGTACCCGAAGTTGTCCCGTATGGTGAAAGTTTGATGAGCGTTGCGGCAGAGCAGAAAAAAGCTGTTTCAATCAGGGATATCGCCAGTACAGAGAGCATCTCCAGTGGTATAATTGTCTCCGCGCCGATCATGGCAGACAACCATAAGCACGTGGTCGGTGTGCTCAATGTTGAAAAAATGCCCTTTCTTAAATTTACCAGTGATTCTGTGCGGGTGGCCGGGCTGGTCGCAGACTGGTGCGGCAGCAGTGTTGAGAATGCGACTGTTTTTGCCGAAACGAAAGATAAGCTGATTGCCGATGAAATTACGGAAGCCTACACTTATGATTATTTCCAGCGCAGGTTGCGGGAGGAGTTTATCCGGGCGCGTCGGTACAAGCTTGATCTTGCATTGCTCATGCTGGAATTCCCCGAGCTGTCCAATGTTTCAGATGTGGGACGTGACGAAGTGCTTATGGCTTTCAGTCTGATACTCAGAACCCATGTCCGTGAAATTGATATTTTGTTCATGAGTGAAGATCCGGGGGTGTTTTTCATGATACTTCCGACCACCCCTGCAAGCGGAGCGCGGATCGTCGTCAATAATCTGCTTACTTCTTTCAGGCAGCTTAACAAAATGGCTTATGAAACCGACCAGAACCTTGTAAATATAAGAATCGGGGTTGCCGGTTTTTCCCTTGGTATGGAAGATCCTTCGGAGATGGTAGAGGCAGTGAAAGGGGACATGATTGATGTCTTTTTATCGGAGTAAGGTTATAAGAAGAGCGCAGCTTAGGCTGCTGGGAGCTTTTGTTGCTTCATACCTGTTTGCAGGGGGGGCGGTCTGGCTGTACCTGCACAGGGATGCTGTCTCCTGGTATATTTACGCCGCTGTTGCAGCCCATATTTTTTCAGGTCTTTCCTTCATTCTTTTTACTGCAGCCAAACCGCGGGCCCTTCCCGGAACCGGGTTTTATTATCCCCGTATTGCAGCCCTGTTTACTCTTTTCATGCCTTTGATCGGGCTGTTCGGGGTTACTATGACCCTGCTGGCAGCCCGTGTTTTTATGAAAAGTCATGGGCTGGCTGAGGAGTATAAGGAAAAGGCTTATGAAGGGGGCGGTATAGATATTGATTTACCCTCGGATATTAGCGAATTTTTATACGAAGAGGTCGATGTCCATCCTATTGCGGATATTCTGACAGGTACAGATATGGAGATGAAAAGGGGAGCTGTTAACCTGCTGCGGCGTATCGGTTCTGCCGAGGCTGTCAAGCTTTTGCGCAAGAGTCTCTCCGACGAAAGTGCCGAGGTTCGTTTTTATGCCCATACCGCTTTGACAAGACTTGAAGAAGATTATGCTCAAGCCTTGGACAAGGCCCGGTTCCGCGCTGAAAAATATGACAGTGCCCAGGCCCATGCCGAGCTGGCTTCTACTTACAGAAATTATGCCCGTAGCGGTTTGCCGGAAGTTAATATGCAGGAGCGTTCCATGGTCCTTGCCTGTGATCATTGGCGTTTGGCAGTTCAAAAAGATCAGGAAAACAAGGATTACCTGATGCGACTTGCCGAGTCGTATGTCGATAGTAAAAATTTCAGCGATGCATTGTCTATTTACAGGAAATCAATGAATGACTCAGAGCTTGAACTGGAATCCCGGCTGGGTTCCTGCAGGGTTTTTTTTGAGGTGGGCAATTTTATCGCTTTGTTTCAGGAAGTGGAGCAAATGCGGGCAAGGCCCGAGCTTGATTCGACAGATCCCTTTAAGGGGGGGATTTACAAGTTTTGGATGGATGAACCTACTGTAGGTGATAAGTCGTTAATGGAAAATTTTGCAAAGGTGGGGCATGAAATCTGAAAAAGAATACGATGTATGCCTGCTTCTGGAGGGAACCTATCCGTTTGTGTCCGGGGGTGTTTCCTCTTGGATTCATAACCTGATCAAAGGTATGCCGGAGCTTACTTTTACGGCTGTCTGCATTCTTGCTTCATCTAAAGAGAAAGCTGAATACCGTTACGATGTTCCGGATAATTTTGTTGATCCAACAATAATATATCTGCACGATCAGGTGGAAATATCCCAGAATCCGTTCAAGAAGATTTCCAGATCAAATATGGAAAGGCTCAGGCAATTTCATTATCGCATGGATAGAAAAGATCTCAGCATGATGAAAGATATGGTTGAACTCTTCCGCCATGATAAATTTCCCCTTTCGGAGCTGTTCCATGGCAAAAGGGCTTGGGATCTGCTTGTGGATCGTTACAATCCGGAAACCAATGACGAGTCCTTTATTGATTACTTCTGGACTTACCGGTTCACCCATCTGCCGATTTTTAAAATGCTGCCTCTGGGGCTGCCTAAAGCCAAAGTCTATCACACTATTTCAACAGGATACGCAGGTCTACTGGGGGTTGTGGCAAGAATGATGACCGGACGTCCGTTGCTGCTGACCGAGCATGGTATTTACGTCAAGGAACGTAAAATTGAAATTTCGCAGGCAGAATGGGTTTACCGCAAGGAAGACGAACGGATGCGTGTTGAGAGCAAACTCGGTGCGTTTCAGACTTTCTGGATCAGGATGTTTGAGCAGCTGGCCCGCATGTGCTATGACTATTCGTCTGCTATCTTTACTCTTTATGAAGGAAACAGGCAGCTTGAAATTCAGGAAGGGGCCGATCCGGATAAGATCAGGATTATTCCCAACGGCATCAGTCTTGATAACTTTCTTGGGCTGAAACCCAAGGATCATGACTATATGGGGCAGACCGAGTTCGCGGTGGGCTTCGTGGGGCGTGTGGTTCCCATCAAGGATGTGAAGACTTTTCTGAGGGCTATTAAAATAGTGTCCATCAAGATCGAAAAGCTGAAAGTCTACATCATGGGACCAACCGAGGAAGATGAGGAATACTATGAGGAGTGCGTGAACCTTGTCCGGCTGCTGCATCTTGAGAATGTGGTGGAATTTACCGGCAAGGTCCGGGTTACCGATTATCTGCCGAATCTTGATGTTATAGTTCTGACCAGTATCAGTGAGGCTCAGCCGTTGGTTATAATGGAGGCTAATTGTGCCGGAATTCCGGCTGTAGCTTCTGATGTGGGGTCCTGCCGGGAACTGCTTGAAGGAAGAACTATCCCAGATCAGGAGCTTGGGCCTTCCGGTATTGTGACAAAAGTTGCGGACCCCGTAAGCACCGGGGAGGCCATCATCACGATTCTGACCAGTCCTATCCTGCGCAAGAAGATGTCTAGGGCCGGTATTGAGCGGGTAAAGACTTTTTATAAAGAGTCAGACCTCAATGAGAAGTATTTGAAGATTTACAAATATTACATGGCGATGGATGATCTGGAGTAAAATATGGCTGGAATCGGTTTTGAACTGAGAAAAATGCTGCGCGGGGACAGCTTTCTTGCTGATGTCTCGGCCTATCTGTATGCGGCAATGGTTTCTTCCGGTCCGTGGCTGATGAGTGTTATTTGCCTTGCTGTACTGGGGCTGTATTCTTATTCCGGTTTTTCCCCGAAAGATCAGGATATCTTCCGCACTACCATCGTCTATGTTTACGCCTTCACCCTTATATATGTGGGCTATATTCAGCTGGTGGTGACCCGTTATCTGGCCGACCGCTTTTATCTTGGTGATGAGAAGATAACCCTGACCGCTTTTTCCACCAGTGCAATCATAGTTCTTGCAGCCGGAGCGGTTATCGGTACAGGGGGCATCTGGCTTTTTGAACTTACTTTCAGCTACAAGATTATCTCGGTGACGCTTTTCCTCATTGTAGCAATGATCTGGCTGACCATGATTTTCCTTTCAGCGGTAAAGGATTTCCGGTCAATTGTGCAGGCTTTCGGAGTGGGGACATCGTGTAGTGTGGGGGGAGCTTTTCTGCTCTATCCGCTGGCCGGGCTAGAGGGGTATCTGCTGGGTTACACCATTGGGCAGGCAGTAATTTTTTTCTGGTTGCTGGCCCGGTTGCTGGCTGAATTTCCTCCGGGCAGGGTCTGGGACTCAAGGGTGTTCTCCTATTTTATCAAATACTGGGAACTGGCCTTTATCGGCATGTTTTTCAACCTCGCCATATGGGTAGATAAGATTATGTTCTGGTTTGCCCCGGATTCGAGAATGGTGGTTCCATATCTGCGTACACATGATATGTATGAGGGGCCGATCTTTTTTGCCTACCTGACCATTGTGCCGACTCTGGCTATCTTTCTGGTCAAGATTGAGACCAAATTTTATGAACACTATCATGATTATTTCGCCAAAATTATATCCAAGGAAGATCTTTCCAGTATTTTGAAGGAAAAAAAGGGCATGATCAGTATGCTTAAGGAAAGCCTGCGCGAGATACTCATTGTGCAGGGCGCCCTGACCATGCTTTGTATTTTCATGGCTCCCGAATTTATTGAGATGGTAGGTCTTTCTCCTTTGCAGCAGCCTTTGCTGCAGATTGCTCTTGTGGGATCTCTCATGCAGGTCATGCTTTCTGTGGCAGTTATTATCCTTTTTTATTTTGATTTGCGTAAGGAAGTTCTGGCGGTAACATTCGTCTTTCTGTTCAGCAATATAGGATTGACCTGGCTGAGCATGCAGCTGGGTTTTACTTTTTACGGTTACGGCTATTGTTATTCCTGCTTCATCTCTTTGATGTTTTCCTATTATCTTGTTTCCAAGAGTGTGAACGAACTTGAATACATAACTTTTTCAAGTCAGCCTTTATTTTAAAATTTTGGGAGATGATATGACAAAAACATGTCTCGTAACCGGATGTGCCGGTTTCATCGGCAGCCATCTTACAGAGGCTTTGCTTGCTGATGGCCATGTTGTTGTGGGGGTGGATAATTTTTCCAGCGGATATGTCCATAATATGGAAGGGTTTAAGAATCATCCCGGTTTTAGGTTTTACGAAAGGTCCATCACCGAAAAAGAGCTGCTTGCTGAGCTTAAGGAAAAACATCAGGAACTGGATGTTGTTTTCCAACTGGCGGCTGTGGTTAGTGTGCCTTATTCAGTGGAGCACCCTGAATTGACCATGCAGGTCAATTTCGAGGCCAACCGGGATATGCTGGATGCTGCAAGGCGGATGGACTTCTCGCATTATGTTTTTGCCGGTTCGGCAGCGGAATACGGCAATGAAGAGCGTCTTCCGGTCAAGGAAGAGTACGCTGAAGATGCTGTACAGTTAAGTCCTTACGGAGTAGCCAAGTACAAATCTTCAACCTATATTGAGAAGTCCGGGTACGGTTGCGCGTTACGTTTTTTTAATATTTTCGGGCCGAGGCAGGATCCCACCAGCCAGTACAGCGGGGTGATTTCCCGGTTTGTGGATTTCGGGTTGGCCGGTCAAAAAATGGTCATTTTCGGTGATGGTGAACAGAGCCGTGATTTCCTGTACGTATCAGACGTGGTGACTTCTTATCTTATTGCTGCCGGACTAGATAAAATGGGACGGGGGCCGTTGACCGGAATTTATAATGTAGGAACGGGCAAAGGGAGGTCTGTCCGTGAGCTTGCGGCCATTGTAGCCGGGCTGACTTCTGCCCCTGGAGATATTGATTTCAAGCCTGAACGGGCCGGGGATATCAAGCATTCCCGAGCCGATGTGACCAAAATTAATGCAGCCGGGTTCACAGCTCAGGTGGCTTTTGACGAAGGATTGGCAAAAACTGTCGAGTGGGCTGGAAAATCCAGATAGTAATGAGTTTTTAAGGGATAGATATGCAGCAATATGTTGGACAAACAACAACGCTTAATCCGCAGATAAAAGAAGCGGCAATTAAATACGTGCGACAGATGTTCCGTCAGGCCGGTGATTCCGATTTGATCCGGGTTTTGAAGAAAGAATCTTTTAAAGATATTTACAAAAAGATGATTGTGGAACCGGATGAATTTCTTCCCAAACCGCGCCCTGCAGGTGTGGAGCCGTGGGTAGGGCCGGTACCCGAAGGACCGCGTGATTTTTTGAAGTCAAAGGTAGTTCTTCCGTCTTTGCCTCAGGTTCTGATCGAAATTCAGAAAGTCATCAAGGATCCTGACAGTTCTGCGGAAGATCTGGCAGAAGTAATCAACAAAGACCCGAAACTGGTCGCCGCTATTCTGCGCTTGGCTAACAGTGCCATGTTCAATTTTAGGTCCGAGGTGGATACACCATCCCGTGCTATCGCTTTGTTGGGGTTTAAACAGGCCAGCTCTCTCGCATTAGGTACCGTTTCTCTTAGTTTATTCAAGCGTACCGCAGATGCTCAGATCCTGAAAGTTGAAAAGTTCTGGAAACATTCCATTGCCTGCGGAATAATTGCGCAGGAAATAGCAAGAGAAGCCGGTTATAATGATATCGAGCATTTTTTTGTGGGCGGCATGCTTCATGATATCGGTCTTTATGTTGAGTTTGAAAGTGACAGGTCGCTTGCTTTGGAAATTTATGAATCTGCCCGTACCAATGGCATCAGTCTTTATGATGCCGAGATTAATCTGCTCGGTTTTGACCATGCTACTCTGGGGGGGGTGATTGCTGAAGACTGGAATTTTCCTAAATCTCTGGTGCTTGCTGCTGCCGGGCACAATGATCCGGTGTTAGCCAAAAAAGAACCTGATGCCGGTGTTATTTATGTTGCTGATTTTATTGCTCGGGCTATGGGCTTTGATGTCGGACTGTCTCCTGTTCTTGGTGTTTTTGACCATGAAATCTATGAAAGTTTTGGGCTTAGTGCCGAATCATTTGTTTATATGATACCGGAAGTTCGAAAGCAGATTGATGAAACTTTTGAAATTTTGAATCCCGCTTAACAGCAATGAATTATAAAAGTGATGTTAATGAGTGAAAGAAAGGTGTCTCATAAAGTGAGACCAGATATCAAAGAGGCTGCATCGCACTATGTGCATAGACTCTTTTTGCAAGCCGGAAATAGCAGCCTTGTCCGTCTGCTCAAAAAAGAGGCTTTTAAGCGTATCTATAGACAGATGATCAATGATCCGGATTCTCTTTTGCCCCGGACTTTCCCTTCTGATGTAGAGCCATGGAGCGGGGAAAAACCGCAAGGTCCAGAAGATTTTCTTAAAGGAACAGTTACGTTGCCTTCGCTGCCTCATGTCCAATCCCGGTTGCGAGAAGTTCTTAACGATCCTGAAAGTACAGCTCAGGATCTTGTTGATATTATCTGCAAAGATCCCAAGCTTGCGACCTCGGTACTGCGGCTGGCAAACAGCGGCATATACGAGATAGAAGAAAAAATAGAGACCCCTTCCAAGGCCGTTGCTCTTCTTGGTTTTCAGAAAGCAGGTTCTCTGGCCCTCGGGACTGTCTCTCTCAGCATGTTCAAACGTAAGAACAAGGCTGTCCTTGATTTGGAGAAGTTTTGGAAGCATTCAATAGCCTGCGGGGTTGTGGCGCAGGAAATTTCTGTAGCTGCCGGCCTCGGTGATCCCGAGCTTTTTTTTGCGGGCGGTCTGATGCACGACATAGGGCTGCATATGATTTTTGAAAGCGACTACAGCTTGGGTGTTACGCTGTTCAGGTTGGCCGGAAGCGAAGGATATAATCTTTACGAGGCTGAGCAGGATATACTCGGTTTCAATCATGCTGATCTCGGTGGATATATCCTTGAAAAGTGGAAGTCTCCGCGACAGCTGATTGCTGCGGCAGGGGGGCACCATAATCCGCACAAGGTGAAAACAGACCCTGATGCCATGGTCATTCATGTTGCTGATTTTATTGCACAGGCTTTGGGATTTGGATTAGATATTTCTTCGGTGATCGGTTCTATCGACCCTGCCGCGTGGCAGAAAATAGGTATTACGGCAGATCAGCTGATTGAGCTGTTGCCGAAGATTAGACGATTGATTGATGATATTTTTCAGATTCTTGAAGACTAAAAAAATCCCGGAACATAATGTTCCGGGATTTTTGCATTAATGTTCCATTTCAAAACCTGAGCGTGTCCACGCTATGGCTCCGCCAGCCAGAGAGCAGACCTGCGTGTAGCCGTTACTCTGCAGGTAGCTTCCAGCAATATTGGAGCGGTAACCGGAGCCGCACATGACTATAATCGGGCTGTCCTTGTCCACGTCGATACCTTCATCAAGAATTTTGGCAAAAGGTTTGTGGATAGCCCCTTTTATCTTTCCTGCGGCTACTTCAGCCGGTGTACGCACATCGATCAGGGTGAATTCTTTGCCTTCAGTTATGGCATCATGCAACTGCTGGGTTGATTTCTGGGCCAGCCCTTCCACCGGGTATCCGGCAAGCAGCCACGCAGCCATGCCGCCGTGCAGGTAACCGAATATCCGGTCATAACCTATGCGGTGCAGTTCGGTGCACATGCGGTCATAATCTTCCTTGGAATTGACTACCAGCAAGAGGTCTGAATCCGGTTCAACAGCCATGCCCACCCAGTTGGCGAGTTGTTTCTCAAGGCCGATATTCAGACTGCCGGGTATGTGGAAGCCACCGAAACCGGCAGCGTCACGGACATCAATCACCGTACAGCCCTGATCTATCATCTGTTTGAATTTTTCCGGGTTCATGGCCCGGTCCAGCGGACAGCGTTCAAGCAGCGGAGCGCCTTTGAAGTTGGTATTGATAATGTGGGTAAAGGATTTCGGACGGCTGGGGAACGATTCCATGACTTTGACTTTGAAATCCTCAAAGGTTTTGAACCGGAGCATGGGATTGTATCGCCGCTCGTAGCCGAGGGTGCTGCTGGGCTTTGCGCTCATGCCTTTACCGCAGAGTGACCCCTGACCGTGAGCGGGGTATACTTCCAGATAATCAGGCAGTTCACCCAGTTTTACATACAGGCTGTTGTAAAGGTTCTCGACTTGTTCATCCAGAATTTCATCTCCGGGCAGATCAGGTCTTCCTATATCACCCACAAAAAGCAGGTCCCCGGTGAGGATCATCCACGGTTCCGCCCCGCGCATTATGTCGGTGACCAGAATGGAAATGGCGTTGGGGGTGTGTCCGGGGGTATATAGAAAGTCCAGTTTGGCTGCACCCACGGTGATTGTGTCACCTTCTTTGATGGGGGTATGTTCGTAACCTACATCCGCGTTTTCGTGGATGAAAAGTTCAGCACCGACAAGCGATTTCAGCTCCTGCTCACCTCCCACATGGTCGGCATGGACATGGGTGTTGATGACTCCGGTGATCTTCATGCCTTCCTCGCGGGAAATATCAAGGTATTCCTGAACATCCCTGCGCGGGTCCACAATGACCATTTCGCCTGCGGCAGGACAGCCGATAACGTATGAATAACAGCCGAGACCTTCTGTTGTCAGTTGTTTGAAATACATCTTTTTTTGTTCTCCGTTGAGCACGAAACATGTTTATTGATGTAAAGATACCTTTTGCAGGTATTTCAAGTGTACTAGATGGTTACCGGGCTGACCCAGAAATCGTGTTTGTTACAGAAGCTGGTGGCATAGAATTTTTTACCCTTGCTGCCCTCTGGAAGTTTAAAACGGGAGACCGCTTTTGGGTCAGTGTTGGAGAAAGTATTTGTACCCACAACATTTCCATTATCATCAACAAGCGTATGCCGGACAATATAATGCTCCTTGGTCATGGGGTGCAGAGTGCGGATTACAGCCTCACCGTTTTCCACTTCCATCTGCGGAAGGTGGGTGGCAGCTTTTTTAGCCCATACGCCCGGGTCTTTGCTGGTATAGATTACGTTTGAAGGGTACATTGGGCTTTTGTCTGCAGCAGCTTTGGTTAAAGGCATAAAGACAGCTGCTGTGGCAGCGGCAGACATAACCATGAATTTTCTTCTGGTATTCATAATTTTCTCCTTGCGGCTTGAGGCAGTTTTGATCCCTGCCTACGGGCATTCAGCTGATATAGCTGTTTTGTACGTTATTGATTTAAATGCTCCTTATAAACTCTTTAGTCAATACCAATTCCTGTTATTGTTTAATACTTTTGAGGATTTAATTTAAATCCGTGTTGTATTCCCCTTCAATTTTTTCAAGGAATTGTGTTTTGGTGACCGGCTTGGTCATGTAACTGGTACATCCAGATTTACGTGCTTCTTCAGCTGTCCCTTTGATTGCATGGGCTGAAAGGGCAATGATCGGTATTTCAGGCTGACCGATGATCTTTTCCCAATCGCGGATTTCCGAGGTGGCCTTATAACCGTCCATTACAGGCATTTCTATATCCATGAATATTATGTCCGGTTGGAATTCTTTGAATATTTCGACTCCTTCTTCTCCGTTTGCAGCACATTTCATTATATGCGGAGAGTCCGAGATAAAATGTTCGAAAAGCATCCTGTTGCTTCGGTTGTCTTCGATGAGCAAAATTTTACGGGGCAGTTTTTTGTTTTCCGGTTTAGCCGCTTCCTTTGTTTCTGCTGGAGGAATTGCTCCGGTTTCCGGCATGGTTATGGTGAAGATAAAAGTGCTTCCGCTGCCCGGTATACTGGTCACGCTTATATCACCGTTCATTAGTTCGCAGAGTTTCTTGCTGATGGATAAGCCCAGTCCTATTCCCATAGATTCGCGGGATATGGAATTATCATACCGGGAGAACTGGTCGAAGATTGCTTTCTGCCTTTCCGGGGGAATTCCCGGTCCGCTGTCTCGAATTTCAATTTTTAACTCAACCATCTGATTTGACAGGTGAGTGCAGCCTGCTTGAACATATACTCCACCTGAATCGGTGAATTTGACCGCATTTCCAATGAGGTTGAGCAGAATCTGTTTGAAACGTGCTGGATCTCCCATGACTCGTTCAGGAAGTATGTCATTAAAGGTGCAGACGAGTTCAATCTCCTTCTGTGCTGCGCTTACTTCAAAGACTGTGCAGGCCTGACGTATAATTTCTGAGGGATTTAACTCAATATTATCGAGATCAAGAAGTCCGGCCTCCGCTTTGGACATATCAAGAATATCGTTGATCGAGGCCAACAGTCCTGCCCCGGAATCATCAAGAAGTTTGATGTATTTCTTCTGCTCTTCGCTGGGATTGGAGTGTTTGAGCAGGTCGGTAGTGCCTAGTATGACGTTCATGGGTGTTCTTATTTCGTGGCTCATGACTGCCATAAACTGGCTTTTGGCATGATTGGCAGCAATAGCATTTTTTTTAGCGGTATCAAGTTTTCGGGCTACAATCCAACCGATGAGTCCAGAAAGCAGAACGGCCAGCGCTGCGGTAATCAGGCTGAACATGTAATCTTCCTTGATTTCTCCAAGGTAGTCGTTTTCAGGAATGTAGATGCCTATAATCCAAGGCCAGTGGCTATTTTTGAACGGAGTGAAGACAGCATTGTATCGGTCGCCGTTGTGCTTAAAAGTAGTAAAAACAGGGGCCTTAGGAAGCCTGTCCGGAAGTATCCTTAAAGAATTGTATGCTTTTATGCATAACGGGTCCGGCAACTCAGTGATCTTGCTCAAGCGGATTTTGTTGTTCTGGGTGGTCTGCTTAAGCGCGTTTATATCCGGGAAGGCTACAACATTTCCGCTGGTATCCACAATAAAAGCCTTCCCGTTTTTGCCTATGTTCAATCCGCCTAGGAAAGTTGAAAGTTCATCTATGGTTATGTCTACACCTACAACTCCCTGCAGGTTCCCTTTTTTATCGTAGACCGGGCTTGCCGTAGTTATTCCCGGTTTTTGGCTGGTGAAAAAAATATATGGAGAGGTCCAGATCACATCGTTATTGATAAGTGCGTCAATGAACCATGGCCGCTTTCGCGGGTCATACCTGTCCAGCGGGTCAATTACGTTTTCAAATTCTTCCATTTTCGGGGTTATCCAGGTCTTTTTTGTGATTCTCCCGCTATCTTTGATTCTGACTGTTTTTGTTAATAATCCCCCCTTAACTTTATCCTCAGAGCGGGCGACCATGAAGAATTCACCTTTGGTGCTTCCATAATAAATTCCGTAAAACTGTTGATGCAGGGAAAGTTGCTCAATGAAATATCTGAGCATATGTGCGGACTGCTCACTGCTGACAATATTACTGTCTGCAAGAAAACGGGTTAGTTCTGCTGCTTTTTCAGCTGGTTGAAGATAGCTTTCGGATTTATCCAGCGTATATGCTGATATGTTGAGCATGATGTCACGGGAAAGCCCGGTCAGCACATTGCGTGAAGTGGTGGAGTGGGGAATAATAATGATTGCCGTCAGGATCACCGTCAGCAAGATGAAACAGAGGGTCAGCCACCACTTTTTCAAGTAAGCCATTATAATTGATATCTCCTTACTTTTTGCAGAAAGGGCATTTCCCGTAATTACCAGCCGTCCACGCAATGGTCAGTATTTTTTATTTATCTTGTGGTGGGAATAAAATCAATATGTTCTGCTGAAAAGAAGGTTGGTATGAATTATTTTTTAATGCTGCTGCTGTAGCGCTCTTTGTAATCGTTGAGTATATCCAACTGCTCTTTAGTCATTTGTTTTGTTCTTCCCGCAAGTATTTCCAGCACCTCTCCTGCAAAATTATCCTTGAGCATTATGCCTACTGAACAGGCCATCAGCAGGCTGGCGGTATCTGAATTACTATTTATACAATCTTTGAATACGGAAAGGGCTTCTTTCGGCTTTGCTGTGCGTAACAGGCAAACTGCATACATGAGCTGGGCACTGTATAGCCTGGTATAGTATTTTTGCGCCTGCATGAGACTGCGGGAAGCCTGTTGCAGATCGTTTTGGTCGAGTGCGTTTGTGCAGCTGAATACAGCATAATCAAATTGTGCGCGTCGCCGGACTTTTTGAAGTTCAGATTTCAGGTCAGGGTCACTCAGGTGGATATTTTTGGACAGGATTTTGATGCGCTGTTTTCTGTATTCCAGCGGTTTTTCTGCTGCAAGATCGGTAATATGTGAGCCTTTGCTTCTATGCAGGTAATACTCTGCAGTCGTGTAATTCACATGGTGCGGCTTGGCTAAACAGGCCAGTCTGCGCCACATATCAAAATCTATAAGAACCTTTAATGAGGAATCAAAGCCCCCGGCTTTTGTGAATAATGAACGTTCGTGCAGTACATTAATACCTGTGATGTAATTGAATTCAAGCAGCTCTTTCAGTTCCACCTGCCGGGCATAGCGCAGCGTGCGTGAGATTTCTTTTGGATCAGTTTTAGACTCCAGCAGCACTTCAATTCCATTGGAATATACGAAATCCTGATTCAAAAGCCTGACAGCAACCATGAGTCGCTCAATATGGTTTTCATACCAGACGTCGTCATCATCCAGATAGGCTATGTAATCTCCTTCACTTGTTTCAAAGGCTTTGTTGAGGGCGGCTCCTTTTCCTCGGTTCTGCTCATATGAGGTCAGTTTGATGCGTGAGTCGTTCAGCTCGGCAACAACATCGTCCACAGCTTCTCCGCCGTCTCTGACAAGACATATTTCTAAATTTTCATATGACTGGGAAAGAATACTTTTGAGGGCCCGTTTGAGAAGTTTCCTGCGGTTGTGGGTTGCCATCAGCACAGATACGGTAGGGCCGTGAGTCCGAAATTCATGGTCGGTGAGCATAGCCCGCGTTGAAGTCGTGCGGGTGGATACTTTTGTATGCATTTCCTGAAATATTGTAATTACCTCAGATGCGAGTGTTACGCTGTCTTTTAAATCAGAAACAAGGACATGGTCATACGGGGAGGGGGACTGTGCTGATCCGGCTATCAGGATATTCAGGTGCCATGGCTTGGGTTGGGGGGAATGGGGGCCGCCCAGATATATAGCGGCATCAATCTTCGAATCCTCTTTGTTCCACAGTTCTTCGTTGTTCAACTGGCAATTGTGACCAGAAAGCTTAAGCTGATCTGCCAAGCCCTGCACAAATTGCATTTTGTGGTCCTGATTCTGGTAGTTGATGCTGAAATTGATTTTATTCATATTAGTTTTTTGAAAATAATTAACAGTGCGGTTTATTTGATTTTTGATATTGTTAAAAATTGCATATTTGTTTTTTCATGACAAGATTCTTTTAAGCTTATAGTTGTGTGGTTGGTCGGAATATTCCCGAGCAGCCTGACTGTGATTTTGTCTGTAGATGTCGTTGAGCTTGTCACTTACCGCTGCATTGAGATATCGTAAGTGTAAGGTTAAAAAATATAAACGAAAGAGTACCCTGGAGAATAGATGCTGCCGTATGATTTTCTGAAATTCTGGTCTGAAACAATGTTCGCCCCGCGGGCTTTGCTACAGCGTAAATATGAGGCTTTCAAGATTCTGCTTGAGTACGATTCTCAGGCATTGGATCTGATTGCCGACCTTGAGGAGCTGTTTTACGGCAGAAAGCTAGTGGACAGGAATCAGGCTGATTGCTTGCGTAAACAGCTTTCTTCGGCTGTGTCCGGTATGATCCGGGAGCTACAGAAAATGCATCCGTACAAGTTTCGGGATTTGACGGAAGCCTTTAACCGTATAGATGAGTATGGTCAGCGTGCCATGCTCCTGCCTGAGCCAGATTACGGTCCTCCATATACTGTTCCTCTGGCTACTGCAGGGGAATGTCCTGATCTTGCCGGAGGCAAGGCAGCCAACCTAGGGCGGGTGCATGCGCTGGGATACACCGAGGCTCTTCCCGGTTTTGTTGTTACTGCCAATGCTTTTCAGGCATTTGTGAAACACAATGATTTGCGCAGTAAGATCAATGAACGTCTTTGCCGTATGGAGGCGGGAAATGTTCGTCTGCTTTCTTCGCTGACCCTTGAATTGCAGGAACTTTTTTTGAACGGGGAGGTCCCGGACCATGTCGCAAGTGAAATCCGGCGCGGGTTAAGTGTCTATCTTGATGGAAACGGCAGGTTGGCTGTGCGTTCGAGTGCTCTGGCTGAGGACAGTGAAATATCATTTGCCGGGCAGTATGCCAGTGAATTGGATATCCATCCAGAGGATGTGCTGGAGGCTTACAAACGCGTTCTGGCTGGGAAATATTGTCCCCGTGCAGTCTCTTACCGGATATCACACGGCCTGACTGATGACGATACTGCCATGGCTGTACTTATCGTACCAATGATAGATGCCCGTAGTTCCGGCGTTGTTTATTCCATGGATCCGGATTGCCTGAGCCGGGACAGTGTAGGTATTTACGGAGTTTCCGGTCTCGGGGCTTCTCTTGTGGACGGCAGTGTTATTCCGGTCAAAGGATCGCTTTACCGAGGAAAGAAACCCCGGCTGGTCAGCGAATGCTCATTTGACCGTTCTGTGCTGCCTGATGAAGAAATACTTGTCAGGCTGGCAGAATGCGCCTTGAAGCTTGAAGAACAATTCGGATGCCCGCAGGATATGGAATGGGCTGTTGATCACAAAGGACAGTTTCACATTCTTCAGACCAGGCCGCTGCAACAGGAGCCGGAAGGCAGGAAAGCGGAAAAAGGACCTCTTGCCGCCATGCCTGTTCTAGATGGTTTGGAGCGCGCTGCCGGGGGTGCCGGTTGCGGCGAAATCTATTTTGCAGGCAGCGGTGAGGAAATTGCCCGTATTCCTGAGGGGGCAATTGTAGTTACTCCGGCCCTGAAACCGTCTTTGTTGAGCTTTTCCGCAAAGATGAATGGAGTGCTCTCTTTAACCGGGAGCAGGGCCAGTCATTTCAGTTCAGTGGCCCGTGAAATGGGTATCCCTGTGCTGGTGGGGGATGTTGCGGACCGGTTTGAGAAAGGACAGATAGTTACTGTGGACGGTGCGGCAGGAGCTGTTTACGAGGGATGTGTTAAGGACGTGCTGACCCGCTCCTGCTCGGAAGCACAAATTTCACCACGGGTGCTGGAATTGTATGAAGGGATGATTCCTGCATTGGTGCATCTGAATCTTGTTGATCCCCAAGGTGAAAACTTCAGTCCCGCAGGTTGCGAGTCTTTTCATGATCTCGTGCGTTACTGCCACGAGATGGCTGTGCAGGAGATGTTCTCGCTGGTGGACAAGCGCGGATTGGGAATGGGCCGGGCGAAAAAATTGCAGACTGACCTTCCGCTGGTTGTTTATCTGCTCGATCTCGATATGGGAATTGATCCCCGGATGACCAAAAAGAAAGTAATCGGCCCGGAGTCAGTGGTTTGCGCTCCCATGCAGGCTTTCTGGAAGGGGCTGTCAGATGAGAGGGTTGTCTGGCCTGAAGAAATGACCCATGTGGACTGGGATGAATTCGACCGCATGTCCGCCGGTATTTTCAGTAAAGATTCCAAATTGCTTGCCAGTTATGGACTGCTTGCCGAAGATTACCTGCATCTGCTGATCCGTTTCGGTTATCACTTCTCCGAGGTGGATTCCCTGTGCGGGGACATGCCCGGCCAGAATTATGTGAAGTTTCGTTTCAAGGGCGGCGGGGCCGGATTTGATAACCGTGTTCTGCGCTTGGACTTTATCAGCCGGGTACTTGTGCATTACGGCTTTGAAACTGAAATTCGAGGGGATATGCTGGATGGATTCAGTTCCCGTCTGGACCGGTCGGAAACGTCACGGCAACTGACAGTTCTGGGCTATCTCATGGCGGTAACCCGGATGATGGATATGCGGATGGAGAATGAAGCCCAATTGGAAACCGAGTTCAAGGGGTTTATTTCTGCGATGGAGGGGATTAATGGCTGATCAGGGCAGTGGCCATGCTTACAAGCTTACCTGGATTACGGATCAGCTTGCAGTGGGCTGCGCGCCCATGAGTCATGCCCAGCTTGATTCCCTGCTGGCACAGGGCATTGACGGGATTGTCAATCTTTGCGGTGAGTTTTGTGATCTGCACGAAATTGAGCAGGAAGCCGGATTTGAAGTCTATTACCTTCCTGTCGAGGATGAGGAGGCCCCCGGCCTTGTAGAGCTGGAGAAGGGGCTTGCATGGTTGGACGAGGCCATTTATCTGGGCAAGAAGGTGTTGGTTCATTGCCGTCACGGCATCGGCAGGACCGGAACTTTTCTCAACGCCTACTTGCTGCGGCGCGGTCTGGGGCATAAACTGGCCGGAAAGAAGATGAAGGATCTTCGTTCCAAACCGGCTAATTTCTCTCAGTGGTGGACTATCCGCAAGTATGGGCGCAAAAGCGGGAAGCTTACCGCGCGTACTCCTACTGTGGAATTTAACCGTAAAGTAGATCTTTCTCCGTTTTTTAATGATTACCTGCAGTTGGCTGGTGAGGTGGAGCAACTGGCTGCAAAGTCGGAAGGGCTGCAGCAGTGCGGACTTGATCATAAGCGTTGCTGCAGGACTCCGCTGAGTATAACTCTGGCCGAGGCCCTGCATCTCAGCCATTGCGTAAATCTTGAACTTACTCATGAGGCCCGGCTTGAAGTCATTGAAAAAGCCATGTCAACAGCGCGTATAGAACGGCGGGCCATGCGTGAACTTGCAGCTGATAATGAGGCCGGATTCTGCCTTTCAGGAGTGGACTCAACCTGTCCGTTGCTGGAAGCCGGTAAATGCAGGCTTTTTGACTTCCGCCCTTTGCAGTGCCGGGCTTTCGGGTTGGATTCTTCGGAAAACGGACGTCTATGGCGGGAAACCCTCAGTCCCGGATTGGACAGCATATCCTCCCAGATATGGTTTGCCTGCACCGGGGTAATGCAAGGTGGCTCTCTGCCGCATTTCTCCCTGCCCGATGTTGTCTCCGGGAAGTTCATAGAGGTTCTTTTCAAGATTATGATGGAGCAGGGGGTCGGGTGAGTTGCAGAACGTACTTTTCTCATAAAACAGCCCCTCTTCGCCATTTGAGGCAAAGAGGGGCTGTTTATTCTTAATTCCCCTTACATGAACCGTTTATCAATAACCCGCCGAATTTTTCCGGTGGTTTCCACGCGTGGGATGCCGCCGGAGGGAACTACCAGGATTTTGAAGGCACGGATGTTATTCTTCTGGCGGTTGTCACCAACTGCAGGAATATCGTTACTCAAGCATTTGTAAACCTGAGATGCCAGTTGATAGTCATCCACAGCATCGCAGTCCGCTGCTTCCACGCGGATGATGATGTCTGTTTTGTCTGCGTTAAGGTCCAGCAGGACCTGAAAGACCGGGGCCAGTTCACTGAACTTGCCAAGACAGGAACCAAGCTGTTCAAGTGACATGGAATCGTGTCTGAATTCAAGGATTTCATCGGAACGTTGCAGGAGCCTGAAGCGCGGACTTGTTCTTCCGCATGGGCATTTTCCTTCTATCCATTCTATGTTGTCGCCAACCTTCATGCGGATGGCCGGCTGCAGGGTTCTGATCAGGGATGTTGCGATAATTGCTCCGTCATCATCCTTTTCCACAATACAATCGGGCAGCAGGATGTGGTGCTCGGTTCCGGTGCAATGTTCACACTGGAAGCCTATCGGGCCGACCTCGGCGGCTCCGTATCCGGCGGAATGAAATGTCGCCCTTGGCCAGACCGAAGAAAGATAACTTTGTTGTTCCGTAGTCAGGGGAGTAGAGGCGAAGGCCACTTTTTCAATATCAAGTTTGGAGTCGCGCCGCGTGGCTTCCTGCGCAATCTGGACCAGTGTCGGGGATATGCCGAACAGGGTGTTTGGTCCCATCATTTCCAGATATTCCAAAGTCTTTTCCACGGGCTGGTTATCTGTGATGGGCAGGATATTGCAACCTATAATCTCTAGGGCGCGGTAGCTGGTCAGAAAGCCGGTCCAGAAGGCTCCGGCCCGGATGCAGTTGGCTACAACGTCTTCAGGGGTGATGCCGCAGGCCATGAGTCCATATGCTGCGCCATCGCAGATTTTGCGGAATTCATCCAGCCCGTAGCGGGCAAAACTCATCCTGCCGGAAGTTCCGCCGGTGGAGAATTTGTAAAATCCCCCTGTGGTGCGGGTATAGAGGGACTTCTTGCAGGTTTCCCCTTCAGTGCAGAGGGTCTGCTTGTCAATTACCGGGATTTTCTTGAGCTCATCCAGACTCTTCAGGGGAAGATCTATGCCCTGATAAAGTTTTTTATAGAATGGGGCCTGAATGGCAATGCCCAGTATCTGGTTCAGTTTTTCCAGTTGATGTATTTCAGCGGTCTTTCTATCGGCGAAATGGAGATCGGTCATGCTGGCCTCCCATGGTTATGGCTGCGTGGAGAACATGCTTTAATTCAGCATAACAGATTTTTATTATAAGTGTACACAGGATAAGTCAGATTGAATTCTCGTTTTGTGGCCTGCATGATGGCTGGTGGTTGGTTGCTGATTTGTGGAGCCTTTTGTATAAGGATTACTTGCAGCGTAAAGATGAATCACGGTTCAAACATAATTTTTTCAAGCAGTTTTACGGAGTTTTTATGCCGGTTGTACGCAGGTCTATTTTCTTTATTTTCTGGATTGTCTGCCTAAGTGCCATCCCGTTGGAAGGGCTTTCCTATGGATCTGAAGATGTGGATTACAGTCTCTTAAGAAGCCGGATTAACAGCTACAAGGAATTTGAATCAGAAGAAATAATTAACTATTCTCGGATGGAAGATTTTTTGAGTGAATCAAAGGAGAGCCTGCCCCTTTGGCAACAGGATTTTCAGAATTTAGCCCTTTCAGAACGGTCTTCGTTGGTTTCTCCTGTACAACGCAAACGGTTGAAGGTGCGTCTTTTCAGTATTCAGAAAGAATCCAGCGAAGCTTTGGAAGATCTTACCCAGGCCCGTGAAGAGTGTTCGTCACGTTTGGAGATATTGAATTCGTTTTCCAATATCTGGTCTGCCCCGCCAGCCGAAGCCCCTGAAGACATAAAAATATTGCTCAAGGAAGGCGGCATGGGGCTGAAACAGCTGAAAACAGGTACCGAGAAGCAATTATTGAAGGTTGATTCCTTATTGAAACGGACCAATCGTTTGCATGACCGGATTATTGATCTACAGCAGCGCGAAAAGAATAACTTGTTTCAGGTATGGAAGACGTGGCTTCTGGAAGGGGGGGACCCTGTTGTTTCCACTGATTTTTGGGAAAAAGTCGTTCCCGGAAAAGCTTGGCTGGATTTAAAGCAATCGGAATTAAGTGTCAGCAGCAGGCAGTTCTCTAATCAATCCCTGCACTTTATGTTTATTGTGCTGGGAGTCTTCATCACCGGTGTTTTTCTGATCCGCATGATGGATAGCAGTGATTATTTTTTGAACAGGTCTGAAATCGAGCGCAAGAAATCACTTCGGCTTCTGTTTATCTCATGTTTCGCTTTTGCCGTATACATGGCTTCCAGAATTGTATTTCCCTATTCCTTGGATTCCATAGCCATAGTTGCTTTCGGTGTCCTTTATTGGGCTGTGCTAAGGCTTTCCAAGCTGATCTGCAGAGAAAAAATGGTCTTCATTGACGGAGAAAAAAGAGCCGCAACCTTGTTTGTAGTAAGTGGATTGCTTCTTATTCATAACGTTCCCGAAAGGATTGTGGTTTTTGCTTTTCTCCTGCTCCTGTTGTCCTTCTGGGGGTATGCAACTTATAAAGTCTGGACCAAAAAGCGCGGGCAGGGGGTTTCTATTGTTGCCCGGCAAGGCAGTCTGCTTTCACCTTTTTTCGTGATAGCAATGTTCGGCTACGGGAGACTGGCCTGTGTGCTGGTTCTCCTCTGGTCTCTGGGGCTTTTCATCAGGGGATTCGGTACTGCTTTTTCCCAGATTCTCTTCCTGCGTACCGAGATGAGTGTGGAGTTGAAGAAAGGGTTGATCCGAAGTCTGGCAGTTCCGGCAGGATGGGCGGCTGCGTTTGGGATAGCTGCATTCTGGCTGATTGATTTTTTCGGGGAGAGTGCTGTCTACGGTTTTATGGATACGAGTATCTCTCACGGCGACTATTCAATTTCACTGGGGAGCATTGTCTGGATGGCGGTCTTCTTTTTTATGACCAGACAATGTGTATCCGCATTTAATGTATCAATTGAATATGTGGGCAGTAACTGGTCCAAGGCAAAGAAAGGGGCTGTCCCTTCCATTCAGACCTTGTTTGCCTATGCCGTGTGGGCGGTCTTTTCCCTTGCGGCTTTCAGGGTTCTCGGTCTGAGCCTGACCAGCGTTACTGTTATCGCCGGTGGTTTGAGTGTCGGTATCGGTTTTGGTCTGCAGAATATAGTCAATAATTTCATTGGCGGACTTATCCTGCTTTTCGGACGTTCTATTCAGCAGGGCGATGTTATCGAGCTAAATAATATTTGGTGTACGGTTCGCAAGATCAACATCAGGACTACGGTCGTGGAAACATTTGAAAATGCGGTCATCATGATTCCGAACTCTGACCTCATTGCAGCACAGGTCACAAACTGGACCAAGAACAACCCGGTTATCCGGAGGGATATTCATGTGGGCGTGGCCTATGGTTCCGACATACAAAAGGTGAATAAGGTCCTGCTGAAACTGGCAGAAGAGCATTCACATGTGCTCAAAATTCCGGCTCCTTATGTTCTTTTTAATGATTTCGGATCGAGCAGCCTTGATTTTATTTTACGTGTCTGGATTGATGATATTGATGTGACACTCTCGGCACTTTCCGAATTGCGCTTTGCCATTGATAAGGCCTTTCGTGAAGAGGCTATAGAAATTTCGTTTCCCCAGCTGGATGTGCATGTGAAACAGGGTAAAATCCAGCTGCCTGCTTAAATCCGGTTCAGGGCGTGGGTCAGGAATTTGTCCAACTGATTGGTTAAATTCTGTTTGTCTTTGGGGCTGAAAGCGGCTGGTCCGCCGGAAACAGATCCTGCGCTGCGCAGTTCTTCCATAAGGTTGCGCATGCTCAAAATACCTTTGATATTGTCTTCGGTGTAAAGCTCACCTCGGGGATTAAGGCCGGTAGCGCCTTTTTCCACAATCTTGTCCGCCAGCGGAATATCCGCGGTGATGACAAGGTCTCCTGCCTTGCACAGCTTGACGATTTCATTGTCGGCCACATCGAATCCGGCACCGACCTTGACCATATCAATGAAAGGCGATGCCGGGATAGTCATATACTGGTTGGCAACAAGCGTAAGTTTCACTTCCCGGCGTACGGCGGTTTTAAACAGAATTTCTTTTACCGCCTTGGGGCAGGCATCGGCATCGACCCAGATTTGCATGATTACATCCCTGTAGGTTCATAGGTTTTATTCGGCTTTCCGGCTTTACTATGGTGACAAGGGACAAAAATCAATGTCTGGTAGTGAATTGTATTATTCAGCAAGTTCAACGAACGCCTCGATGCGGGTCCGCAGTTGCTCAATGTCTGATTCGGAATAGTCCGTTTCAATGTGCAGGAAGGGTATTTCCAGTTCCTGCTCAACAAAATTTCGCAGAACCGTGGATTCCGCATTGTAGGTATGGCAGCCCAGCCATGTGAGATCGATAATTGCATCCACCTCAAAGGTTTTGACCATATCTTTAATGGAATCCATTCTGCCGGGGTTGGGGCTCATGCAGGAGCAGGGGACCTGCAGGTAGCGTCGGGCAATGGCTTCATACGGGTCGCCTGTCTCATCTACCGGCAGGGTCAGCCCTTTCAGCCCGGAGCAGTTTTCCATGCAGACTACATGGGCACCCAGTTCTTCGGTTATTGTGATCGCTTTTTCAGAACCTTTACCCACAGGGCATCCGGTCAGCATTATGCGCACCCCTTGCTTTTCTTCAAGGTCGGTGCGTAAGAGGTATTCGTCCATTTCGGAATGAAGCACCTGTAATTTTGTCAGGTAATTTTCCGGATTGACGGAGAAACTTTTGCTTTCCTGAACCGCCAGCATATCCCGTGCAGTGAGCGGAGAGCGTCTGTCCGCACAGAGGATCATCAATTCATAGAGCTCTTTGCGGATTTTGTTCTGCAGGATGATTTCCGCGTTCAGGGCCTGTTCAGTTATTTCTATGCCGGAATGCTGCACAAGGAATTCTTCAAGTTCATGAAGCCCGGCCAGCCAGTATTTAAAAGGTGCGTCACCTTTCTGGGTGTGTGGCAATTGCATGAGATGGAGAGGTTTTATGGCTTCCATTAATTCATACATTTTCTTTTTTCCGTCGCAGGTGGTTTCGGCGATGATGATGTCGGAGAAGCCGAAAAAGGGGCAGGTGTCTGTTACGGCATAGCCGTAGCTTGATTTGATTAATGGGCAGAGGCTGGCCGGGAGTTCCCGTTCGGCTTCTTTGATGGGGGCCTGTTTCTTCCCGCAGAGACTCACCGGGGCAATCCCTGCCGCGCGGATAAGTTCTGTAGGGGCATAAATGCAATAGACCCCGGCAACCTTGCCGCCATTATCCTTCCATTCTTCAAGTTCAGCCAGACTGTATTCGGAAAATGAAATGAACGGTTTCAAGTTCACGGCTTCATCCTCTTTTTGTTTATCTTTTAGTTTATAAATAACATTAAAGTATGTGTATTATGAATTTCGATAACAAATGAGCATAGAACAGTGAATGCGTCCAATTGGTTATTAGAATTATTTTAGCTGTTTGTGATCAGTTTTTATGATTGATATAAAGGTGTAGTGTTAAAGTTGCTTTGTGAAGCCTCGTTATGTGAATCAGAAATCGAACTACAGAGTCCTTTTTAGTTATAGGTTTAATTTAACATATATAGCCTTTTCCCCTGTCCTGCTGCGAAAAGTCTTTGGGACTAATATGTTAGCTCGATGCTTTTCAGTAATTCAAATTTACTCAACTTATAATATTTAGCTTCGTATTTGTGCGCAGGTGTGTATTCTTTTGTGTAATGTATTGTTATTTATTGTAAAAAATATTTTGTTCCAAATCGAACTCAATCCCGGTTCTTTTGAAGTTCGACCCTGTTTTTTTTAATTATGTCGCATGGGACACAATTTAAGTTTTAAGCATATGGAGAGAACATGAATCTTGAAGCCGCTATCAGTCACGAAAAAAACGCTCCGGTCAGTTATGATTCCATTGGGCCATATACATATGATGAATTCATTGAAGCTGCGCGCAGGTTTCACGGCAGCCCTGCGCCGGGACTTATTCTCGGTGGCTATATGATGGAAGAAGCGCGCAGGCATCTTCCTGAAGGCACAATTTTCGATGCCATTTCCGAAACGTCATGGTGTCTGCCGGATGCTGTGCAGATGCTAAGCGTCTGCAGTACCGGGAACGGTTGGTTGCGGGTCAAAAATCTTGGTGTATACGCTTTTTCACTTTACGATAAGTACACCGGCAAGGGTGTACGCATTCGGGTTGATCCCGAGAAGCTCAAAGACTGGCCGGAAATTGAATCATGGTTTTTCAAGCGCCGTCCCAAACATGAGCAGGATTCTGTTAAACTGCATGCGGAAATACGTGAAGCCGGAGCATCTTTCTGCTCCATCGAGTCCGTACAAATCAAGCCCGAGGCAATGGTCAAGCGCAGCAAAGGAGGTATTACCACCTGCCCAATCTGTGGCGACGCTTATCCCGGTTCATTCGGTGCCATCTGCAGAAGTTGTCAGGGTGAAAGTCCTTACTCCAGCCGCGATATCGGGGTTACGTCCTCTACAGCCCCGGTTCCGAAAGGTCTCAAGGTTGTGCCCGTGCATGAAGCTGAAGGAAAAACCGCTGTGCATGACATGACCCGTATCGTTCCCAGCGAGAGCAAGGGGGTTGAATTCCGCAAGGATCATGATTTTACAGCCCATGACATCTGTCGATTGCAGATGATCGGCAAGAACCACATCTACGTGGATGAGGGTGATATTCCCGACGGGGAGTGGGTTCATGAAAACGAGGCCGCCCGGACCTTCGGGAGGATCATGGCCGGGGACGGCATCTATCTTGACGGTGAGCCGAGAGAAGGAAAAGTGACCCTGCTCGCGGGACGCGATGGAGTTCTGGTAAGCGATCTTGAAATGATGAACCGTTTCAACCTTGTGCCTGACGTGATGGTTGCAGCCCGCAAGGGAGGGGCTCTTGTCAAAGAGGGCGCCCGCATTGCCGGAACAAGGGCCATTCCGCTTTATCTTTCCCGTGAGAATTTTTCTCGAGCTGTTTCGGCATTGAACGGTGATCCGTTGTTCAAAATTCTTCCCCTGCAAAGAAAAAAGGTCGGCATTCTCATTACCGGGGATGAGGTTTTCAACGGCCTGATTGACGATAAATTTGAGTCTGTCATCACTGCAAAGGTGCAGGCGCTTGGCTGCGAAGTTGCTCGCGTTGTCATTAAACCGGATGACCGTGAGGAAATCCGCGATGCAGCCCTTTCCCTCATGAAAGAAGGTTGTGACCTGCTCATCACAACCGCCGGGATGTCTGTAGATCCTGATGACGTGACCCGCCACGGACTAGTGGATGCCGGAGTATCCGACCTCCTTTATGGTGCTCCGGTACTCCCCGGCACTATGCTGCTGCTGGCAAAAGCAGGAAATACCAGGGTTATCGGCGTTCCGGCCTGCGCGCTTTTTTTCAAGACCACGAGTCTGGACCTTGTTCTGCCCAGAGTAATTGCCGGGCAGGAGATTACCCGCAGTGATCTGGTTTCACTTGCCGACGGCGGCTACTGCATGGAGTGCAAGGTCTGCACGTTCCCCAAATGTCCTTTCGGAAAATAGGAGACGAGTATGAACAAGAATCTTGATCCGCCTGAAATGGGTTCGACTGCGGCACTGGTCCGTATGGATTCGCATACCCCTACAATCCGGTTACATCTTTGGCTGGAAGGGGGGGAAGGGGTTTTCTTCGGCTACGGCAGATTGCTCCTGCTGGATAAGATTGAAACTTGCGGCTCACTTAAAAAAGCATCCGAAGAACTGGGCATGTCTTACCGTGCTGCATGGGGCAAAATCAAACAGACCGAACAGGTGCTCGGATTCCAGCTTATGGAGCGGTTCGGCAGCAGACGTAACGGTTATCGCCTCACTGAAGCCGGGCGTCTGGTGCGTGATAAATATCTTGAGTGGTTCAATAAGGTCGAGCAGGATGCCCGTACCCGGGCGGAGGAAATCTTTCCATGGAAGTCCAAGAGCTTCGGGGAGACTTGAGCTTAAGTGCCGTATATGAAATTCATATACGGCACTTTTTGTCGGTTGCGGAAAAATTATTTTAATCAGGCTTTCCAACCCGGCCCTTTAACTACAATTTCATTTAAAACCCGCGCCATTTTCGGACCATCCATCATTTCGGTTACAACTTCAATATAGCATCCACTGTCTGCGCTGGCGGCTTTCTGTAATGCTTCGTCCAGCTCGCGGTTAGTGGTTACCTTTGCGCTGAACCAGCCGTCCATGCCTAGTGCCTCAGGCAGTTTGCTGTAATTCCATTGGGCCAGATCATTATAATATATGTAGGGATCTTCGCAGAGCAGTCGTTCGATGAGATAGCCGTCGTTATTCACGCAGATAATTATGGGCTTGAGCTTGAAGCGTGCAAACTGGCAGATCTCCTGAACTGTCATCTGGTGCGCTCCTTCTCCTGTCAGCAGCAGGGTGCGGCGTTCAGGCGCTGCCAGTGCTGCCCCGAAAGCAGCCGGTGTGGCCCAGCCTATGGACCCCCAGAGCGTCTGGTTGAAGAAAACCGCATCCTCAGGCAGCCGGGCATTGACCAGTCCCATGGAGGCGGTTCCGGTTTCGCCCATTATTATGTCGTTGGGTGCGAAAAAATGTTCAATGCGCGGATAGAGCGAATCAGCAGTAATTGCACCATCCGGTTCTCCTGTTGGTTTACCGAGTCCCTGCGGAGTCATGGGGATAGGCAGGGAAAGGTTTTCGATGCGGTTGCCAAGTTCTTGCAGCACATCTTCCAGCAGCAGGTTGTGGTAAACAGCGTGCCCGATGCATACACGGTCAGGATGAACTTTGATTTCGCGGTTGGGGTCAAGATTTACGGTGAACGCTCCGGTATTGATATCGGAACGGATGGCACCGAAGCTGATTACCAGATCGGCAGATTCAACTGTCTGCTGAACTTTCTCGTCGAGAATTCGGCCATTGTAAACACCGATAAAATTGGGATGTGTTTCCGAAAGCGTGCCTTTAGCCATAAACATGGAAGTAAACGGGATGCCGGATTTATTGATGAATTCCAGCATTGGTCCGTGCAGCTCGTGGCGTCCGATAAGTGCGCCGACCATGGCGATAGCGTTTTGGGATTTTTTAAGTTTTTCAATAATCAAAGGAATTACTGTGTCGAGGGTCTCTTGATCACTGACTGGTTCGGGTTGAATATGGGGCCTGGTGCAGCCCAGTTCTTTGATGGCTTCATCCGCAGGGACTGCGATATAAGCGGGTTGTTTTTTGGCCAGCGCGGTATTGATGCAGCGTTCCACCTCGGACACGGTGTTTTCAGCGGTAAGGATGGTGCTGGCACAGACTACCGGCTGGGTCATTTTATGGAAAAGGTCGAATTCTCCGTTTCCCAGTGAATGGTGGATGAGATTGCCGTTGCGTTGTACCGAGCATTTGGGAATTCCCACGATGTGGAAGACGGGCAGGTTTTCTGCATAGCTTCCGGCTATGCCGTTAATGGCACTGAGTTCGCCCACTCCGTATGTGGTACATACAGCGGCCTTGCCTTTGATGCGGGCATAACCGTCGGCTGCATAGGCTGCGTTGAGTTCGTTGCAGCAGCCGATCCACTTGAAATCATGATCAGTACAGAAAGCATCATTTACCGGAAAAGCATAATCCCCCGGAACCCCGAAAATATCCGTAATGCCTATTCCTTTCAGCCGTTCAAGCAGGTGTTCAATAACAGTCTGGCCCATGGATAATCCCCTTTTTCTCCTACTCTGCCATTGTGGGGGATTTGTGTCTATGGGATTTGTTTTTTAGTCGGTGTTGCGCACCAGTTTGGGGTGAACGAAAAGGTTGAACAAAATGTATTCAGGATTAAGTCGATCTTTCGTTTTATATTTGTTGAATGGCTGTTCAGTTATGAACAGTTTTAGAGACTAAAATAATTAAAATGATAAAACATACTATATTTATTTTGTTTATTGTTGATTTTTTTTGGTATGTTATGTGTGGATGTTGTGATTTTCCCGGCTGCGATGAGTTTTAATATAAGTAGATTATAATTGAATGTGTATATAATTGATTCTAGCTTCAATTCGTTTCCTAAATTTGAAATCTTTCCTTTTCTTTTCCCTTTTTTAATAAATATTCATAATTACAGGAGTGTCTTTGTGAAAAAAATATCTATCCGTAAAAAATTAAGTCTTTTAATTTTTATCGCTGTTTTTACGGCGTTGGTTTCTATCGGCATCAGTGTGTACAGTTCCAGCGTACTTGCAAAGATTGAATCGGGTAAGACCGGTGACATTATGTTGGAGGACCAGAAGGAAAAAATTAAGGCCACTGTTTCCTCAATGGCTGCAGTCCTGTCCAACTCTGTTGCCGGAATGACTGATGAGCAAGAAAAGATACAAAAATTCAGAGAACTGATTAAAAATGCTTTTTTTGAAAAGGATTCGTCAGGTTATTATTATATATACCGCGATACAGTGAATGTCGCTCACCCTGTGAAACCGGCATTACATGGGAAAGACTTGTATGATTTGAGAGGAAAGGACGGGGTTTATTCTGTGCGCGAACTGGCACGCGTAGCAAAAGCGGGCGGTGGTTATGTTCATTTTACCTGGGATAAACCGGGTGTGGACGGCACTGTCCCCAAACTTGGATACGCGATGATGATTCCCGGAACTGACTATTGGATAGGGACAGGCGTATACATAGACAATATTGCCAAAGAAGTTTCTAAGGTTGAACAGGAATTGGCTGATGTTGAAACAAAGGCTCTGCTTTATGAAGTAGGTATTTCAGCTTTTATCATCCTGCTGGTCCTTATCCCTCTGGGAATAAAAATTTCTGGAAGTATCATTTCTCCAGTGGTGAAAACTAAGGAAGCAGCCATGAAGATAGCTTCAGGAGACTTTGATGTTTCCCTGGATGTTACCAGTAAAGATGAGTTGGGTGAACTGCAGAACTCTTTACTTGAAATGGCAAATTCTTTGCGTGACAATATTGCTGAAATAACCGCAAAAGAACATGAAGCTTCCCAGAAAGCACAGGAAGCGATGCAGGCTAGTGCAGATGCCCATACTGCAAATGAATTAGCTGAACGCAAAACTGCAGAATTGTTGGAAGTCGCCAGCCAGATTGATGATGTGGTGCATTCCATATCCTTAGCCTCTGATAGTCTTATGACTCAGATTGAGCAGTGTACTGTCGGGGCTGATGAGCAGGCAAGTAGGGTTGGCGAAACTGCCAGTTCAATGGAGCAGATGAACGCTACTGTGCTTGAAGTTGCCCGGAATGCATCAGAAGCGGCTGACATGGTCAGTAATGCTCAGGATATGGCCGGAAAAGGTGCAGATATTGTATATCAGGCAGTTGACGGCATAGAGAGTATTGCCGATCAGTCAGAAAAATTAATGAGTGATATGTCTTACCTGGGAGAACAGGCTGAAGGTATCGGTGACATAATCAATGTGATTAACGATATCGCTGATCAGACAAATCTCTTGGCTTTGAATGCGGCTATTGAAGCGGCTCGGGCGGGTGAAGCAGGAAGAGGGTTTGCTGTTGTGGCAGATGAAGTCCGCAAACTGGCAGAAAAAACCATGAGTGCCACTAATGATGTAGCCAGCGCTGTTAAAGTTATTCAGGATGAAGCCCATAAAAACATTAATAATACGGTTGAATCTGTAGATAAGATTTCTCATGTTACCAAGATGGCAAATGAAGCAGGGGAATCTCTTAAAGAAATAGTTCTTTTAGTTACTGATGTTTCCGCTGAAGTTCAGTCCATTGCTACCGCTGCGGAAGAGCATAGTGCTGCAAGTGAAGAAATTAATAGAAGTGTTGCCGATATTAATAGTATCTCAACACAGACATCGCAGGCTATGAATATGTCCAAAAACGTTGTAATGGATTTAACTGAGACCATCAAATCATTGAGCCATATGACTGAAAGAATGAAAAGTTAAACTCTTATCAAGACTGATATGTAATGCATTAATACTAATTGGTGTTTGGTGTGTTGTTATTCAAAGAACCCTGCGTAATATTTTGCGCGGGGTTCTTTTTTTAGTAGACCTTGTTTTATAGCTACTCCTAACCTTGGTTTGGAAACATGTTTTATGCAAAGGTCAGCTTTTGCATGTTTGAGAGTAACCCCCCGGTTATTTTTATTTATGAAAACAGGTAATAAATTCATATATGTGTTTTTTCTAACACATTAGATTTATTGACTTTGTTATGCAGGTAATATTCTATGGGATTATTAAAGTAATTGTCAGGCATTCAGTCGGTTTCTGACAATCGGTTGCCGGCCTGATTAAACTGAGGAGGTTCCATGAATATTTCACGGCGAGGGTTCATGAAACTTGCGGGCGTTGGTGTCGCAAGTATAGGTATGAGCCAACTGGGACTTGATCTATCCCCGACGAAGGCTTACGCCGCCGGACTGAAGATCAAGGGCGCCAAGGAAGTTATTTCTATCTGTCCGTTCTGTTCGGTCAGCTGCCATTTCATCGCCCATGTTAAAGACGGCAAGATCGTCAGCACTGAAGGCGATCCTGATTACCCGGTAAGTGAAGGTGCTCTCTGTGCGAAGGGTGCGGCCATGCTTTCCATGCATAACAGCCATCACCGTATTGAGAAGCCTCTTTACCGTGCGCCTTACAGCACCGAGTGGGAAGAAAAGAGCTGGGACTGGGTGCTTGACCGCATCGCCCGCCGCGTAAAGGAAACACGTGATGCAGACTTCAAACGGTTCAACGACAAAGGTCAGGAAGTCAACCGTGTAGAATCAATTTTCCATCTTGGTACATCACAGATGGATAACGAGGAGTGTGCAGTTGTCCATCAGGGTGTACGCGGCCTCGGCCTGGTGCATTTTGATCACCAGGCACGTATCTGACACAGCGCAACAGTTGCGGCTCTGGCAGAGTCGTTCGGGCGCGGTGCGATGACCAACCACTGGTGCGATATTGAAAATGCGGACTCTATCCTGATTATCGGTAGTAACGCCGCAGAGCACCATCCTATCTCCTTCAAATGGGTATTGCGGGCCAAGGACAAAGGCGCCAAGGTCATGCATGTTGACCCCAAATTCTCACGTACCTCCGCGAGAAGTGATTTCCATGTACCGCTCAGATCCGGTACCGATATCGCTTTCATGGGTGGTATGATCAATTATGTCCTTGAGAATGACCTTTATTTCAAGGAATACGTAGCCAATTATACCAATGCGGCTTTTATTGTCGGTAAAGACTTCAAGTTCTCTCGCGGTCTGTTTACCGGATACGATAAGAAATCCCGCAAGTACGACAAGTCAAAATGGGCTTTCGAGCTGGACAAAAACGGTGTTCCCAAGCGGGATGAATCCATGAAGCATTCCCGTTGCGTACTCCAGCAGCTCAAGAAGCATTACTCTCGCTATTCCCTCTCAAAAGTGTCCAGTATCACCGGAGTCTCCAAAGACAATCTGCTCAAGGTTTACAAAGAGTTCTCCGGCACAGGCAAGCGCGATAAGGCCGGAACAATTATGTATGCTCTGGGCTGGACCCAGCACACTGTCGGCGTACAGAACATCCGTTCCAGTGCCATACTGCAGCTTCTGCTCGGTAATATCGGCGTAGCCGGGGGCGGCATTAACGCCCTGCGCGGTGAGCCGAACGTACAGGGGTCCACCGACCATTGTATTCTCTGGCATATCCTGCCCGGTTACCTGCCCATGCCCAAAGCGAGCATGGGGTCTTTTGAGGAATACACCAAGGCCACTACCCCGGTCTCCCATGATCCGCAGAGTGCCAACTGGTGGCAGCACAAGCCTAAGTATATGGCTTCCCTGCTCAAAGGCTGGCGCGGCGATAATGCCACAGCCGATAACGGTTTCGGCTACCAGATGCTGCCTAAGGCAGATGACGGCGAAGACTATTCCTACCTCTTTATCTTCGACCGCATGTATCGTGGCGACATCAGGGGCGGTTTCGCTTTTGGAACCAATCCGGCCATGAGTGTGCCCAACTCCAACAAGGTCCGTAAGGCTCTCGATAACCTCGACTGGCTGGTCGTGGGGGAAATCCACCACACCGAGACCTCGGAGAACTGGCATCGTCCGGGGGTTGATCCCACCAGCAACAAGACTGAGGTCTTTCTGCTTCCTTCTGCCCAGCGCGCGGAAAAAGCAGGGTCCATCAGTTCTTCAGGCCGCTGGTTGCTCTGGCATTATGAAGCGTGTCGTCCCATGGGTGAATCCAAGAGCATGGGGGAAATGTATGTGGACATCATCAATCACGTACGCCGCCTCTATAACAAAGAGAACGGAGCCTACCCTGAGCCTCTGCTTTCCCTCGACTGGCCCGCGTACTACGATGCCGAAGACGTTGCCCAGCGCATCAACGGACGTTTTACCGAAGATGTTGAATTCAAGGGTAAGAAATATAAAAAAGGGCAGCAGGTTCCTTCCTTTGTAGCTCTCAAGGACGACGGTTCCACATCATCACTTAACTGGCTTTATGCCGGTAGCTATACTGAAGAAGCAGGCAATAAGGCTAAGATCCGCAGTCTTAAACAGACTCCCATGCAGGCTAAGATCAACCTTTATCCCAACTATGCATGGTGCTGGCCTGTTAACCGCCGGATTCTCTATAACCGTGCCTCCGTCGATCTCAATGGTAAGCCTTATGCTCCTGAAAAGGCCGTTATTGAGTGGGACGGTTCCAAATGGATAGGTGACGTTCCTGATGGCGGATGGCCGCCGAATGCAACCGGTAAGGGGCGTTATCCCTTCATCATGCGCAAGGAAGGACATGGGCAGCTTTACGGTCCCGGTCTTCAGGATGGACCTTTCCCCGATCATTATGAGCCGGTGGAAACCCCCATCAAGAGTCATCCGTTCTCGAGTCAGCTGAGCAGCCCGGTTTACAAGTTCACTACCAGTGACATGGATAAACTGGCCAAGCCTGCTGATGATCGCTACCCCATCGTTTTGACTACCTACAGTCTGACCGAACACTGGTGCGGCGGTGGAGATACCCGTAACACTCCGGCTCTGCTTGAAGCTGAACCGCAGCTTTATGTGGAAATGAGCCCTGAGCTGGCTAAGGAGAAAGGTATTGAAAACGGTGATCCGGTTATCGTGGAAAGTATCCGAGGCAGGGTTGAAGCTATTGCCATGGTTACCGTGCGTATGACTCCCTTTGAGATCAAAGGAGATACCGTACATGAAGTTGGCATGCCTTTCTGTTTCGGCTGGACCTCCCGTGGTTGCGGTGACTCTACCAACCGACTTACCCCGTCAGTTGGTGATCCCAACACTACCATTCCCGAGTACAAGGCCTCACTGGTGAATATTCGCAAAGCGAAGAAGCTCACCGAGATCGAAGAATAAACCTGCAACCAAGGAGTAAAACATGCCTAAAGCATTCTTTGTCGATACTTCCAGATGTACGGCTTGCCGCGGTTGCCAGGTTGCCTGTAAGGAATGGCACGATCTGCCCGCAGTGAAAACCAAGCAGCGCGGTACCCATCAGAACCCGCCGGACTTGAATCCCTTTAACTACAAACTGGTCCGTTTCAGCGAGCACCGCATCAACGGCAAGGTCGAGTGGTATTTTTTCCCCGACCAGTGTCGCCATTGCGACGTGCCTCCCTGCAAGGACATTGCTGATGCATACGTCTCCGGTGCGGTCATCAAGGATGAAGATACCGGGGCGGTCATCTTCACTGACCAGAGCAAGCGTCTTGCTGCAGACGAGTGTCAGGAAATGACCGAAGCATGCCCTTACAACATTCCACGCCGCAATACCGGAACCGGAATGATGACCAAGTGCGACATGTGCATTGACCGTCAGCAGGCCGGTTTGATCCCTGTCTGTGTCAAGACCTGTCCCACCGGAACCATGAACTTCGGGGAACATGAAGAAATGGTCGCTCTTGCTGAAAAAGCACTTGAGCGGGTCAAGAAAGACTACCCCAATGCCCAGATAATTGATGCTGATGAAGTCAACGTCATCTATCTGGTGCAGGATAAGCCCGAACTCTATTACGAGTACGTCACTGCAGATGCCTCAGGTACCGGCAAAGGCGTAACCCGCAAAGAGTTCCTCGCTAATCTCGCCAAGCCTGCAAAACGAGTGTTTGGATAATAATGTGCCTCCTGCGGCTTAAACCTTTCCAAAAGGTGTAAGCCGCAGGAGGCGAAATTTTTTAAAAAAGCGCAAAGCGTATCATATATATCAGGAGCAGAATTGATGAGTAACATTAAAAAGAAACATGATGTACAGGCGGGGTTGCTTGCTTTGCGTAAGAGAATGCCTGCTCTGGAAAATATTTTTGATGGATTCGGTCCGCTTGTTCTCGCACAGGAAAAAGCGGAAGAGCTTTTGGCTGATTGGGACGGATACAAGATCCCTGAACCATATGCGCCGCGCTTTGATCAGGGAGCGGCTCTGCTGGCAGATATGGAACTGCCCGATCTCGGCAAAAAATACCATGCTGTGTTTATGCTGGTGGCAAGTGCTCTGGCTGAGGGAATTCCGATTATTTCAAAGCAGGTGGACGAGATTATTGGCGCAGTAGGGGAAGTTGAAAATTTTAATGATCTTCCCAAGGCGATTTGGGATGAAGATTCCAAGCTGTTGCGTTCGCTGATTGATGAGTGGAAAGTTGACGACCAGATTCTGACTTTTATCGGAACTCTCGCACTTAAACCGTTTATGGTCCGCATGGAGCCTGAGGCTGCAAAGGCAATTGAAAATATGGCATGGCACAAGGGGTATTGTCCGATTTGCGGTACCTTTCCTGATCTGGCTCTGCTCAGAAAGTCCGGCGATGACAATGCCTACCTCAAATCACATGGCGGACAGCGCTGGTTGCATTGCTCCGGCTGTGGTCACGAGTGGCGCTTCAAGCGCAATACCTGTCCTTGGTGCGAGAACGAGGATCATGAAAAATTGCGTTACCTGAAAGCGGAAGAAAGCCAGAACGAAAGGGTGGACGTCTGTAAAGCCTGCAACCATTATTTCGTAACCATCGATACCCGTGAACTTACCGATCAGCCTGACCCGCGTATTGCCCCGCTTGGGCTTGTTCATCTGGACATCAGAGCTCAGGAGGAAAGCTATTTGCCATTGGTTGAGACACCTTGGAATGTGTTGTAATTTGCATTGGGAGATTAAAAAGGAAACCCGCTGCAGCTTTTAGAAGTTGCGGCGGGTTGTCATTTCTTAAACGTTCCCAAGTCAGCATGAGTAGTCTCATTGGCAACTATAGCTTAAATATCCGGAAAAGAAATAGATGATCAAATCTGAGGGTTCAGTAAATTAAGCTTAGGTACGGATATGTAAAATTTAATTCTGGCAGCTAATCTTATTACCCGCGATCAAATCCGAGAGTATATTTCTTCTTTCGTCAGGATTATCATTTATTAGCAGATAAATGCAGTTCCAGTTTTCATCCCATAGGCAGTCGGCTTGCGGTGGGGCTGCTATGGTTTTGCTGAAGTTTTCTGTTTCACCTGCATAGAGCATATTGACTTTGAATCCGGACCGGTGTCCGCGTGGGTGAGTGTATGAAAGTATGTAGAGTCCGCTGTGTTCAGGAATGGGACGGGTTTTGGCATATATTCCAAACGTATATTCTTTGCCAGATTCGCCTTGGAACAGCCATTCTTTTTGTTTGAACATATTTATGTCTTTACCACCCACCCCTGAACCGGAGCTTACGTTGCGTACATAAAAATATTAAATATATTTTTTTGCAAATCCGTTTGTATGGATTTGATGCACGCGGTGTTTTCGGTTCAGGGGTGTTGTCATGTGAGTAGTTCCGATTTGAAATTTATTATTTTATTGCTGCACGCAGTTTACCGATCATGCCCCCGATATCATCCGCCCCGACAATCTCGGTAACAATAGCCACGCATTTTGCTCCCCGGTTCATGACCTCGGCAATGTTGTGTTCCTTAATTCCACCAATGGCGACAAAAGGAATTTCGATATTTTTAACCACCCAGTCGAGGTATTCGAAGCCTACCGGGTCAACTACATCATCTTTGGTGTAAGTCTTGAAAATGGGGCCGACCCCGATGTAATCCACACCTGCTTCCACTGCAGCGAGAGCTTCTTCGGGCGCATGGGTGGAGAGACCTATAGCCATATCTTCACCGATAAGCTTGCGTACGGCATGGACAGGGAAATCTTCTTGTCCGATGTGGATTCCGTCAGCTTCAACCATCATGGCGAGATCGATGTCGTCATTGACGATGAAGGCGGCTCCGGCCTCGCGGGTCATGCGGCGGATTTCCATGCATTCTTCATATTTTTGGCCGGATTTAATTTCTTTCTCCCGGTACTGAATCAGTTTGATTCCATTATCAAGCATCTGACGGACCACTTCTATGTTGGAGCGCCCATTGGAGAATTTCAGGGCGGTCAGGCAGTAGATATCGGTATCAAGGATATTTTGGCGGGTGATTTTTCTGGTGCTCATAGTTTTCCTCTTGTTATTCCGCTTCTTTGAATTTGTTAAGATAGTGGCTGAGCACAATATCGGCCTGTTTAGCCGCGCAGATTGCTACCCGGGGCGAGAAGGGCGGGGTCTCGGCGTTGCACTCGGTTTTCATATCTCCGACAATGTAGAAATTGTCGCGGACCTTGCGGGTTTTGATTTCATCGCTGTTGCCCGTACCCCCCATACCGGATGCTGTGACCAGCAGTTTACCCGTGGGCAGAAAGGTCTCCACCAGCGCTTTTTTGGCTGCGGCATCATCGAAGGCTTCGATGATTACATCACAACCGTCAAAAAGATCATGCACATTTTCTCGGCTGACCTCTTTCACATGGGCAGTGATGTCGAGGTCCGGGTTGATGGATTGCAGGTTGTCGCAGAGGGCTTCAACTTTGCTTTTGCCGGTTTGCTCCATAAAATAGAACTGGCGGTTGAGGTTCGATTCCTCAATGCGGTCGAAGTCGGCGAGGACAAATTGCCTGAATCCACTGCGGACAAGGTGCATGGCGCAGTTGGAACCCAGTCCTCCCGCGCCTGCAATGCCGATGCGGATTCTCTGCAGTTGCCGCAACAGATCCTTGCCGAGATATTTTGCTATGCCTTGTTCGGCGCGGTTCACGATGCTTCCTGCAGGGGATGCCAGTCTTTAAAAACAGGCTGATAACCGTGTCTGCGCAGTACCGCGCACATTTCGTCCACACTGCGTCCATCGCTGATGTCGAACTGGCCCACTTTTTCTTCCTCTTCGCCGGTATGACCGCCTACTTCGGTGGAAACGCCTGCCGACATGCGGGTTACGCCCAGCGGAAGGATGTTTTCGCGGAAATCAGGGGCCTCGCGGGTGGAAATGGTGATTCCGCAGCGGGGCAGGAAAATACGCAGGGCCAACATGTTTTGCACAAGGTCCGTGTCGCTGACGAGGGATTTCGGGGTGAATGCGTCACCAACATGGGTACGGATGCGCGGCAGGGAAACAGCTATGTCCACTTCGGGATATTTGTTCTGCAGATAGGCGGCGTGGATGCCGGTTTTCAGGGCGTCGTGCCGCCATTCATCCAGACCGAGCAGGGCACCGATGTTGACCACGCGCATGCCAGCTTTGCAGGCCCTTTCCGGGGCATCAAGGCGGAAGCGGTAATCATGCTTGGGACCTGACGGATGCAGTTCAGGGTAAAGTTCTTCGTTGTAGGTTTCCTGAAACATGGTCATGCCGTCTACGCCAACCTCTACCTGCCGGGAATATTCTTCCTCGGTCATGGCGTATATTTCAATGGATACGGATGGAAAATGTTTACGCAGGATTTTCACCGCGGATTCAATGTATTCCGGAGAAGATTTGGCCCGTGCATCCCCGGTAAGGATGAGCAGGTGCTTGAGTCCTGTCGCTGCTATGGCCCTGGCTTCTTTTTCAAGTTCTTCCGGCCCGAGTTGGGAGCGGGGGATGTTGTTCTTGGTGTTGAAGCCGCAGTATACGCATCTGTTGGTGCAGAAGTTGGCCATATAAAGCGGGGTAAAAAGTTGAATAGTCCTTCCGAAGTTCTGCAGCGTCAGTTGGCTGGCTTTGGCTGCCATTTCTTCAAGAAAGGGAATTGCTGCGGGGCTTAACAGGGCAAGAAAGTCTTCCGGGCTTAAAGTTGTCTTGTTAAGGGCGCGCCTGACATCGTGTTCAGTTACGGAGCCGAATTGCTCGGCAAGGGGGGCGTCGTTGTATTCGGCGCAGATGGGGTAGAAGCTCATTTTATTTTATCCTTCGTGCAGGAATCCGGTAAGTGGTGAGGACGCCTTGGCATGGCTGTGTTTTGCTCCGGGACCTGAGAGGTAGGCATCTCGTCCGGCTTTTACTGCCCGGCCAAAGGCTTTAGCCATCACTTTGGGGTCACTTGCGGTGGCAATGGCGGTGTTTACCAGACAGGCATCAGCTCCCATTTCCATGGCTTCGCATGCTTCGGATGGGCGTCCTATTCCGGCATCGACAATAATCGGCAGGTCGATTTCATCGATCAGGATGCGGACCATTTCACGGGTTTTAAGGCCCCGGTTGGTTCCGATAGGAGCACCCAGCGGCATGACTGCAGCGGCTCCGGCATCAACCAGCGAACGGGCTATGTAGAGGTCCGCGTTAACGTACGGCAGAACCACGAATCCTTCCTTGGCAAGTATTTCAGTTGCCTTGGCGGTTTCGTAGCCGTCGGGAAGCAGGTACTTGTTGTCGGAAATAACTTCAATCTTGATCCAGTTGCCGCAGCCCATGGCTTTGGCGAGTCTGGCGATGCGGACGGCTTCTTCGGCAGTGCGTGCGCCGGAAGTATTGGGCAGCAGCTGCATGTGTTTGGGAATAAAATCCATGACATTTCCGGTTTCGGATTCCAGATCAACACGGCGCAGGGCCACGGTAATGATCTGGGAACCGGAAGCTTCACAAACATCCGGGATGATGGAATCGTCGGCGTATTTGCCTGTTCCGGTCAGCAGGCGGCTTTCAAATTCAAGACCGCCAAGTTTAAAAGAATCATTGTTCATTTTAATCAACCTCCGCCTACAAAGCGCAGTATTTCGAGGTGGTCCCCGTCATTTATTTTCGTGGAGCCGTAACTTTCCGCAGGAATGATTTCCATGTTGACTTCAACAACCACAGTCTCCGGTGCGAGATTTTTTGATTCCAGCAGTTCGAGGATGGTTATGCTAGCGGTCAGTTCGGCTTCCTTACCATTTAGTCTTACGATCATTTTCACTCCATAAAAAAAGCTCACCACGTAGGGTGAGCTTTAGGAATAGATATATTAACAGAATCTATTTCAGCTTCCCTACGGCGGGATTACCCGCATCAGGTTCAAAGGGACAGGCGAATTTGCCATCTCAGCCAGATAAGGCACCCCCAGCTGCCGAAGAGTCTATTCAAAAGCTATGGCTGTGTAAAGGGGAAATGATTTAAACATAATACCCGGTTCAGTTGATCGTTCTTAATAGTAATGTTTTTATCTTGAGTTTAATTGCTGTGTAGGCTAATGGTTACGCCAATTTTTTTATATTTAACCATATAGACAGAAGGAATTGGTAAAACATGAGGTTAAGATGTTTATTTTTATGCCTTGCAGCTTCACTGGTGATGCTGGGAGGATGTTCTAAGTCGTTTAATGTAGCTCCGCCGACCCCTTCCAGTGTTGATTATTCCGCCCCGGCTGACGAGGAAGTTGTTTTTACTCTTGAAGACGTACGCAGTGGCGAGGACAGGCAGTTTTCAATTGGCACCATCACCGCCTATCTGGATATTAATAATGAAGTCGAGTTCCTGAAGGAATATCTGGAAAAAGAATTGAAAATGCGCGGGGTGCACGTAGGCAAAGGCGGGAGTGCTGCACATCCTGTCAATCTGGAAATCCATAAGTACCGCATAAGAAATCAGCGTACCACCGGGTTCTCGCCGTATTTCACCTTCATGACTTTCAGCGCGGATTTATATGACGGCAGTGAGACGCACCGCATCACCAGTTATTTTAAGAATGGAAAGGTGCCAATCTGGACTTTCCGTGAGGTGGAAAATCCATGCTACAATATTCCCATTAGCCTGATGGTCAAAGAGGTTGCCTCAAAGGTCAACAGGTATGTAATGAAAAACGTGGCCTCCGACGCTGAGGTTGATCGTCTGGCCCGTGAAATTCAGGCCGATCCTGATAACGATTATGTATATTTAAAAGTATTGGAACTTGGTTACACCAACAATCCCAAGGCTATTGCACCCCTGATGGAGCTGACCAGGCATGATGATAGCATGGTTCAGTCCTGCGCAGTAAGTGCTCTAGGGATGTTGCAGGCTGAAGATCAGCTTCCGTTCCTGATTCAGTACTACCGCGAGCACGATAATACCCAGAAGTTCATGGCCCTCAAAGCCATTGGGGATATGGATACTGAAGCATCGCATTCCTTCATGGATTCGGTCAGGAATTCAGAAGATTATAACGATGAAGAAATGATCAAGGAAGTTGTTGATCTTTACTATTAGACCAACTTCATCATTGAATTGAAAAAGGGGTGGAAACGCTATTTCGTTTCCACCCCTTAACTTTTTAAACAAACGGGAATTATTTCTTTCCGGCAAAGAACTCCGCGTATTTGATAAAGTAGATGTGCTCGGCAATGTTGGTGATGTGGTCGCCGACACGCTCAAGACAGCGCATTGTAAAGAGCAGGGAGATGAATCCCTTTCCTTCCAGCTCTTCGCAGGAAACACAATTCTTCATGCCGATCAAAGCTTCATTGTACAGTGCGTCTACGTTACTATCGCTGTGCCAGACATCGAGTGCTTTTTCAACGCTCAGTTCCTTGAACGCTTCAAGGATTTTTTTCAGCATGGCGTCAAGTTCCTGACCCATGTGTTTTACATAGCCCAGATGCTGGGTGTGTTCTTCGGCAAAGCCGCGTTTGCCTTTGTCGGCAATACTTTTGGCGTAGTCTGCAATACGCTCCAGATCGGAAGCGATTTTGCTGGCAGTCAGGACATAGCGCAGATCTTCAGCTTTCGGTTCCATCTTGGTGATGATCATCAGGGACGCTTTATCTACTTCATGTTCAAGATCATTGATCTTTTCATCCATTTCAACGATAGCGTCAGCCTTTTCGGGATCGTTATCCTCGAACGTATCAACGGCTTTGTTCAACTGGTCCAGTGCCATATTGCCGAGTTTAAGGACAAGTCCCTGCAGGTCGGCAAGCTCTTGCTGATATACCTTTAGCGGGTGGTGCATATCCATATCATTCACTCCTATGCCCGAACTAGGGGCTGGTTTATATCTATAACAGTTTTCTTCAAACGTGCTTAGCAGTTAGCAATTACGTTATCTTTGTTACGAAAACATGTCGGCCCTGTTGCGGGAGAGTGGATATGACTGTTCAAATTCGCTTAGTTTGCGAGCTGTCCGGTTTTTGTTTTGGAAGCACCGGCATATGAACCGAGCACAAGAGCAGTTAAAGAGGCCAGAGTTGTGGGTACAATAGCATGCACTCCGCCCATGGCTGGTTTCATTATGGTTAACACAATGAAAGTTCCCACTCCTATAACTATGGATGAGATTGCTCCGGTAGAATTGGCCTTGTCCCAGTACAGCCCGATGACGATGGGGCAGAGGAAGGCCGCTTCCAGTCCGCCGAAGGCAAAAAGGTTGATCCAGACCAGCAGGTCCGGCGGTTCGATGGCAGCGATAAAGACCATCAGCCCGACGACCACTGTACAGATCAGGCTCATCTTTTTGAGGCTGACCAGAGTCATGCGTGAGGCATCCCCTTTCAAGCGGTAGTGGATATAAAGGTCTTTGATGATGGCTGCGGAGACCAGCAGGAGCATGGAATCAACAGTGGACATGATAGCCGCCAGCGGTCCGGCAATGAAGACTCCCGCCCAGAATGGTGAAAGCAGTTCCACAATGAGTGAAGGCATGGCAAGGTCGCCTGCCGGAAGTTCGGGGAGGATTGCCCGGCCCAGTGTTCCGGCAAGGTGGGCGCAAAGGATCATGAAACCGATAAGCAGGGTACCGATGATCATGGCATCATGCATGGCTTTTGAATCGCGGTAGCCCATGCAGCGCTGGGTGGTCTGGGGCAGGCCGAGTATGCCGATACCAACCAGCACCCAGAAGGAAAGTACAAAGGGTTGTGGAACGGCATTTTTGGGTCCGGTGGGGGTGATCAGGCCGGGATCAATGGCTTTGAGCGACTGGATGCAGTTTTCTATGCCTCCGCCTGCATTGATGACCGCCAGCAGAATGACCACCACAGCTACGACCATGACAATGCCCTGAATGGCGTCAGTGAGCACCACAGCCCTGAATCCGCCGATGGCAGTGTAAAGAACCACACTGACCCCGAAAAGAGCGAGTCCCACAATATAAGGGTACCCGGTTACGGTCTGGAAGAGTCGTGCTCCGCCGATGAACTGGGCCAGCATTGCAGCCATGAAAAATACTATCAGGGCCACGGAGCATAGGATAACCACAGCGTCACTTTTGTAGCGGGCTCGCAGGAAATCGGTGATGGTTACGGAATCGGTGCGTCTGGCCATTATAGCAAACCGTTTACCGAGTATACCCAGCGTGAGAAAGGTTGTCGGAACCTGAATCATTGCCAGTAGAACCCAGCTGAGGCCCAGTTTGTAGGCTACCCCCGGTCCGCCCACAAAGCTGCTGGCGCTGGTGTAGCTGGCTATGATGGTCATGGCCAGCACCATGCCGCCCATGGAGCGTCCGCCAATGAAATAATCTTCAAGGAATCCCTTGGACGATTGGGTTGATTCCGCTTTTTTACGTGCCCAGAGAGCCACGCTGAAAGACATCGCCAGATAAATAATTACGGGGATAACGGTCATAACAGTGCTGTTCATGACTGCTCCTCCCCGGTCTTTGTGCTAATCATGTCATCAATTTCTTCATCAAGCGGCATGTCTTTGAATTTGAATCTGACCAGCGCCCAGAGTATAACGGTTATGAGCGGGTAACCCACGATACAGCTGTAGAAAAACCATTCCGGCAGTCCGAATACATACTTATAATTATCCGGGTCGCCGCTGCCCATGCCGTAAGCGCAGACGTACCACCAGATAAAATAAAGGGCATAGGCTCCCAGTGTCAGCAAGGCTTCTTTGTTTGCTTGTGCGAATCGCCAGTCCTTGGTCTTTTTGTCCATGGTGATCGGCCTCTATGTGAAAAGTTTATGGTTGCGTGGATTCGGCAGTCGGCCTTGATTTCGTGGAAAGCTGTGTGACCGACGCCGCGGGTTGAGTGCCTTATGGAGGGGATAAATGCAAGCCATTTGTGGATCAGCTGGAAGCTGTTCTTATGAATGAGAATTGAGGATTATAGATAAAATTTGCAGGGTTGTCTTTTTCCTGCGTTCTATTTGAGCCTGCTTATGCCGACGGATATTTTCTGCTGCGGATTCTTAATCGCCAGTATTGCTTATTGTACAGTTGGCTGTGCTTTATCGTCGTGAAATTTGACCTGTTTATTTGCGGTCAGGTGATGGGAAGGGATATATTTGACGATCAGGTCAGCCATCTTTTGAGTGTATTCCACCTTATATTCAGGCGCAACGTGGTCCACAGAGTCTCCTACTTTGTTTAACGGAATGGGAACTGGAGTGGCTTTCTCAACAATAGTTCCGGAGCCTTCTAAAATCTCATTTACTTTGTTTTTATATGGGGTGGATTTTTTCAGCATGGGCTCGTACAAAGGACCATGAAAATAGACAAATGGAATGCCGTTTGTTTTACAGAGGGCTATTATCTTTTTTAAGTAGTAGACTTTTTCCTCGATTATGGATGCTGCATCCAAGCCATCAATTTTGTTCAAATGGTTCAGTTCATCGCGAATTGGTTCACTTTGTGGAAAGTAGTCTCTTGCCGGGTTAATTGTGGTCCGTGTGTCTTTATCGGTGAGTGTGTCAAAAAGTTTCTTGAAGATATCTATGTCCATGTAGATACCCCGCAATCTTATCAATTCTGAAAAAGAGGGGTTTTCCATGGTCATGGCATAGGCTCCATGTCCGACAGCGCGGGTCATCATGTCCAGAGTCTGACATAGAACGACCAATTCCGGTTTACCTGTTTTCAGCGCCCGGCTAAGCATATTAAACGAACCTGCGTAGCCGAATGTGCCTGTAAGTGCTAATGAATACACATTTTTATTGATTAGTTTTGATAAAGTCGCAGCATTCACGGAGTTCCCGAGTGAACTGTCCCCAATGAGGATTACATCAGGATTTTTCATGTGCTCGATCTTATCAAGTTGATATCTGTATAAAACGCTGTATCCATCATGAACGATATTAAGTTTGTTCATAATGATTGATGTCCCGATTGTAGCCGCAAGAATAATGAATGTTGTGACTGAAAATGCGGTGATGTACCTGATATATGCTTTATGGTGGTTCGCCATCGGGGGGACTCCGTTTGAATTTGGGTACTTATCTAGAACTGAAAGTATAAAAATGTTTCTGAAGTGCTCGTAATAATTCTGCTGATTGCAAAGGAAAACAGGCAGGCAGCGAATATTCCCCAAGCCATTGCCGGGTCCACTTTGTTCCAGAGAATATTTTGGAAAGGCCGAAACACTTTTTTATCGGTATAATTGTTGTCCGAAGGACTTGCACTCAGGAAAAGCTGTTGCACATTAGGCAGCAGCCAAGCCACCAGCAGCCCTATGACTATGGCCAGTTCAGAATTGCCGCCGCGAATCCTTTCAGATGTTTCCATACCGTTTCCGATCATGGCGTTCAGTATCACCAATGCGGAATCAATGGTATCGGCCCTGAACAGGACCCAACCGGCAACTACGCACAGAAAAGTCAGGAAACATGCGCACCCTGTTCGCAAATATTGAGGAACGGCTTCCGGGATTTTTTTCAAGCGCAGCCAGACGGAGTTGATAATCATGAATAAGCCGTGCAGCGCACCCCATGCAACAAAGGTCCAGCCTGCTCCATGCCAGATTCCGCATAAGAACATGACGATAAATAGATTAACGCATTTGCGGCTGAATCCCTTTCTGTTTCCGCCCAGTGGAATGTAGAGGTAATTGCGCAGGAAAACGCCAAGCGAAATGTGCCAGCGCCTCCAGAAGTCACCGATGTTGATGGCTTTATACGGAGAGTAGAAATTGAGTGGGATTCTTAGTCCCAGACAGAGTGCTAATCCGATGGCCATATCTGAATAGCCGGAAAAATCATAATACAGCTGTAGCGAGTAGCAGAGTGCCGCCCGCCATGCTTCTCCTGCATCCGGTACAAAGCCGAGTGCAACTGCGTTGAAGATAGGATCGGCATACGAGCCGAGAGCATCTGCCAGAAGCACTTTTTTACCAAGTCCGACGCAGAAGATTGTCAGACCCGTGATACATTCATCAAGTTTGAAGCGAACTTTTTTCTGCAGTTGGGGCATCATGGAATGATGGAATAGAATCGGCCCGGCTACTAGATGAGGAAAAAAAGTTATAGTGGTGGCATAGTCCAGAAAAGTAAATGTTTGCAGTTCCTTGCGGTAGATATCGACCAGAAAAGCGATTTGGGTAAAGGTAAAGAATGAAATACCGAGCGGGAGAATTATGTGTTGCAGATTAAAATTTGAACCGACGGCCATATTGAGATTTGTAATGAAAAAGTCAGTATATTTGTAATAGCCGAGCAGGCCGAGGTTCATCAGTAGGGCTGCACTTAATACAACTTTTGATTTTGTCTTTTCTGAAATGGCGCATAAGGCTTTTCCGAAAAAAAAGTTGGCTGTAACAGAAAAGAATATCAGCCATAAATAGTGGTAATCCCAGCAAGCGTAGAATGCTACTGAGGTCGCCAGCAGAACTATGTACGGCAGTCTTTCAAGAGGACTGTTTTTGGTGATGTAGGCAGTAAGATAAAACGCCAGCAGTGCACAAGGGAGAAAAATAAATATAAATTCAAGTGAGTTAAAAAGCATAAATTGCCTACTTAAAAGAATAAATAAAAGTTGATATCTGTTGTGGTTTTGGGTGTCAACTGTTGTTTTCTTATGTCTTCTTTACATAGGCAGAAAGTATGTCGGCGCTGTATTTACTTATGGTTTTTGCTGTTACGTGTTTTTATTCAGGTCGAAAATTAATTTTTTCCATCTTTACTGCAGCTTTGTGCACCGCTTCTGCAGGGGGAGTCTTCAGTCGCAGGGTTTCCTCGATCATTTCCGGGATGATGCCCTGTTCTGATGCCTGTGCTGCCTGCGGTATGAGTTCTCCATCAATGATGCTGAAGCTTTTGATGTTTTCAAATCCCGAAACAATTTCCCTGACTCTTTTACGCGAATACTTTTGAAAAACTCCCTGCGCATCCCGGTAGAATACCGGGCTTGAAGGTATTTTTTTCAGCATGGGCAGCATGCCTCCGGGAACCATGTGCAGCCATGTTATGTAGGCGTCTTCCTGATAAAGGAATTCGGCGAAACGAATAGCCGCTTTTTGTTTTTTTACGTTGCCGGTTTTGAGTAGCCCCAGTGCGTGGATAACCCCGAAAGCCGCTTTGCGGGATCCTTTAATACTTGAAACCATCCCTGTGTTTTTGAGCAGCATATGGTCATATTTTTCCCCTTTCAATTCTTTGAAATTGTCAGGGCCGAGTGAGTTTTCGGCGATGGGGGGGATAGCAAGGTCGTCCATGATGAATGTGGAATAAAACATCATTGCCAGCCTGCCCTGCATGTAAAAGTCGCGGCCCCGCCACCATTGCGGTCCCGGCGGGGTATAGCGGGCCAGTTCTTTGTAGAATTCAAGGGTGGCGACAGTTTCCGGGGAATCAAAGGCTACTTTGCCGTTTCGGGTGAATTCTTTCGCCCCTGCAGAAAGGGCCAGATGGGTAAAAACCTGTTCGGCATAGGAATCATTGCGTGTTCCGATGAGAATTCCGTAACGTCCGTTTTGCGGGTCGTGGAATTTGCGCGCTGCCTTGAGGATGTTTTCCCAGCTGTTCGGCGGAGCCAGACCTTTTTCCGCAAACCAGTCCTTGCGGTACCATATTCCCTGAACCCAGCCGTTGAAGGGCAGTCCGCAGTATTTACCATCCGGCATCCTGAATTTGTTCAGCGGAGCAGTGAAAAAATTGTCCCTGCCTATATGATCCAGAATTTGTTTTACGGCATAGCAGTTTATCCATCCCTTTTTGTTGAATGCAACTATAAGATCGGAGGAGCAGGTGATTATGTCCGGCCCTTTGCCTTCACGTTGGGCTGTTGCCAGTGTCGCAGCAAAGTCGTTTTCCTCAACTCCCCGGACGGAGATTCTGATATTCGGATTGTGAACCTGAAAAGCCCTTATCAGATATTGAATTACGGCCAGACGGTCCTGGGCCACTTCAGTGGTCCAGAAGGATATGGAAGTGGCTGCATAAACTTTGCTGCAGGGCAGGCAGATATATATTGCCAGCAGGAGCGTTCCCAGTTTATTTGGCATTGAAGACCACCTCCCCCTGCCAGTTTTCATTCGGCGGGGTGCTTATAAATTTTCTGGCCATATTCAGGTAGTACTCAGCCAGAGGGTCCGGTCCGTTTCTTTCCAAATATGATTCAAATGATTCTGCGGCCTTCTCAAAATTGCATGAAAGCAGTATGGCAAAGTCCTTTTCCCATAGTTTGATCTTTTCTTCTGTTTGTTTGCAAACGGCAAAGGGGGCAAACTCCTCACCGGCTCCCTCGCGTGTGCCAAGCAGTTCGTAGATTCTCGTTCTTTTGGTTGTGCCTTTGGGAATTACCTTTCCTGCAAAGCGGAATACGAAATTGTCCCCGGCCAGATCTTTGGTGGTTTCGCTGACCAGAATTTCAGTTCCAAGATATTTGTTCAGCCCTTCAAGACGGGAAGCCAGATTTACAGCCGCACCAATGGCTGTATAATCCATGCGGTCCGACGAACCTATGTTGCCGACAACGGCTTCGCCAGTATGGACTCCAAGCCGGGTAAGCATTTCCGGTTCATTACAGTCCCGGCAGCGGGAGTTGAATTCCGCAAGGGCTTTACGGCAATTAAGCGCGGCCAGACAGCCGTTGCCGGCATGTTGTTTGTCGTCCTCCGGGGCATTCCAGAAGGCCATGATGGAGTCGCCGATATATTTATCAATTGTGCCACCGTTGTTCAGGATAACCCGGCTCATGCATTTCATATAGTTGGTGATTGTGCCGGTAATCTGTTCCGGGGTCATGGTTTCTGAAATGGCAGTAAAGTCTTTGATGTCGCTGAACAGAAAGGTGAGGTTCTTGCGTTTACCGCCTAACTCGGGGACAATTTTGTTTACAATCATTGATTGCACCAGCGGACGGGGAATGTATTTCCCAAAGGCATTGAGTGTACCGCGCATGGTTTCCATTGCTTTGGAAAGATCGTGGACCTCTACAATGCTTGATTTTACTTCAATAGGAGTTTCAAGCTTGAATTGCTGGATATTTTTTACACTATGTGTCAGTTCAATCAGCGGTTTGCTCAATTTTCTGGCAACCAGATGGATGATGGGCAGAAACAAGATAAGAATTCCGAGTGAAACCAACAGGGTTCTTGTTCCGATGTTTGCGATAGGTCCGGTGAAGAATGATTCCGGTACGGTGATGGCAACAAAAAGCTCCTTGCCGTATTCTTTGGGCAGTGGGTCCACAAGCGAGATGTATTTTTTGCCTCCAACCGTCAACTGCTGGATATGAAGGTGATCGCTGACATTTTTTTCGTAGTTTGCGGCCAGCGAGTCCAATACTGGATTTTTCAGACCGGAAACTCTTGGATTTTTTCTGTTGTGCGGGTTTGAGTATATGTTTTGCCTGAGTTTTTTGATGTTATGGTAACCGTACAGATCTCCAGACTGCTCGAAGACCATGATTTCGCAATCTTCACCCACTAATTGTTTTTTCATGAATCCGGATAGATTTGCCAGTGAAATGTCCAGACCCAAGACTCCGGGAACAGCACCGTCAAACCTGCGGGAGACAGTAATTCCGGGTTCTTTTGAAAATGCAAACAGATATATGTCACTTAAAAGAGAGATGTCTGTATGTCTGGAGTTACGGTACCATGCCCTAAGTCTCGGGTCGTAACCTGCGTTATTGTCAGAACTGGAACCTATGGTTACGAAACCTTCATCCAGATATTTGGTCAACTCATATCTCCTGCCGCTGGGGAGATGTCCTATTGTCTGGGTATACCAGCGGGCATTTGCGGGTATGTTTTTTTCTTTTTTCACCTGCTCCCGGTCCCGTAAGGAAGAGACGAGGAAAAAATCTCCATCAGCAAAGCCGATGAAAATAGATGTGAAGTCCGGGTGTTGCTGCAGGCATTTAAAGAAAGCATGACTCATGGGATGTGAGTGCAGAGATGCTTTTTCCCCGATTTCGTTAAAGCCGACATACGTATTCACGGTCATGAATGCACCGTCGAAAATATTTTGCGTGCGTTCGCCTATTGCAGCTCCGGTCTGGCGAACCAATTGTTTCGCTGAAAAAAGGGCAATGCGCGAATTCTGGATATATCCGTATACAACAATACAGAGTACTATCGAACACGTGAGGGTCGTAAAGATGGTCAGTATGTTGATATACAGAGGTGTATTTCTTTTCATAGTAACTGCACCGATTTTTACCCAATGAAATTGACCGTACTTTATTGTTATACAGGTGCTGTAAAGAATAACAATATTTAATTCAGTTTCAAATCAGTCTGTGGCATATTTAGCTTTAATCAAAATCAGCATGGAGGAGTTGTAAATGGGAAGCAATCGTTCCGGAATGTTTATCAAGCTGTGTTGTCTGCTGTCTGTTTTTGCTCTTGTTCTGACAGGTTGCCGTGAAGAGAAGGTAGAGCAGGAAAAAGAACTGCTGGTTTATTGCGGCATAACCATGATTAAACCCATGACTGAAATAGCTGAGATTATAGAGAAGGAGTACGGCTGCAAAATACTCATCACCAAGGGTGGGTCCGGAAATCTCCTGAAATCCATCAAAGCAAATATGATCGGTGATCTCTATCTGCCCGGTTCCAGTTCTTATATTCAAAATTGTTTTGAAGAGGGTCTGATCACAGATACCGTACCTGTCGGATACAATAAGGCCGCAATGATGGTGAAGAAGGGAAACCCAAAGGATATCAAAGACTCCTTGGATAGCCTTACTGATAAGAGGTTCTATGTGGCGATTGGAAATCCTGAGAGCGGCAGCATAGGACGGGAAACAAAAAAGATTCTGGATAAGAAGGGCATTTTTCATCAGGTCATCAAGAATGTGCAGATGATGACAACCGACTCCAAGGATCTCATCCGTCTTATTAAAGATGATGAGGCTGATCTGGTTGTGAACTGGTACGCTACAGCCACCTGGCCTGAAAACAGGGACAGCATAACCGTTTTGCCGATCAGCAATGAGTTTGCAGGGAAAAAGAAACTGGTACTCGGTCTTTTGCGCTTTTCCAGTTTTCCGGAAATAGCTAAGGCGTTCATGAAATACGCTTCCAGCGATAAGGGCAGGATTATTTTTAATAAATACGGATTATATGATGTTAAATAATAAATTGCCCGGCTTTTTCAAAGAGCAGGTTACTTCCCAGGTGCTGTTGCTCTGCCTGATGTTTTTCGTGGCTTTTACGGTCATCTATGTTCTGGACCGGGTGGAGATTAATAGTATTGCCGGATATGAGCGTGAAATTCAGAACCAGCAAGACCGTGCCGAGCTGGGCAAGGCCATCATGCACCGCTTGCTCATGATTGAGCTGGGCGTAGTCCGTATGATCGATTCTACCGACCTGCGCAAGGTGGACCTGATCATGGGCGATATTAATCACAGTTTCAATAAGCTGGGAAATATCCTGAATATTCTGCAGAATGGTGGAACATTTACAAATACTTTCCCTGCAAATTTTTATGACAAAGACGAAGTTCAGGAGAAGATTACTTTTCAGCGGAAGAAGGGGGCCGGTTATGTAATGACGGTTATTGACCTTAATCCCAAGATTTTTGAGCTTGAGGAGGCAATAAATACTGTTTCTTTCAAAATGCGGGAATTGTTGAGCGGTGATAATGCTCCCGATCTTGAAAAGGTGCATGAAGATCTTAATTTCCGGACCATGCAGATTGATGCCCTCATTCTTCGGGCCAGAGAGTCGGCCAGCAAGATATTTCATGATACACAGACCGATATAAAGCGCTTGAACGGGCTTAAGGCAGAAGCTTCCGACAACATGGATACTCTCAGGGCCGGTGTCTTCACCCTGACCATTCCTGTCTGTCTTTATATTTTTTTCCGTATCATGTTCAACATACGGACCATTCTGGCTGACCGTGAAAACAAGGCCAGAAATCTTGAAGAAGCCAAGTCGGCCATTGAAACCATCCTTGATTCCATCCCGGCGGGCATGGTTATCATCAATGAACATAGAGAAGTGGTCAGGGTCAATTCAGAAGCTTTGCGGATTTTTGAAGTGGATTCTGAAGAAATGGTGCTTGGGCATCGCTGTGATAAAATTTTCTGCCTTTCCGTTTCTGACGGTTGCCCTTTTGCCGGCAGCCTTGAAGATAATCTGGTAAATGAAGTTAAAATCAAGACTTCTTCCGGGTGTAATATTACTGTCTTGAAGAATGCGACTTATATTACCCTTTCCGGTGAGCGGGTGATCCTTGAAGCCTTTATGGATATCAGCCAGCGCATTGAAATGGAAAAACGGCTTCAGGAACAGCAGGATTATGCCAATGCTGTTTTGCAGGGGGTGCAGGCCGGGGTTGTGGTGATATCTGCCAGCACCCATACCATTGTGGATATGAATGAAACTGCGGCGAAGCTCATCGGCGTAAACAGGGAGCAGGCTCTGGGAGCTGTATGCCATAAATATATCTGTCCGGCAGAAGTCGGCAAATGTCCGGTTACTGATCTTGGTCATGAAATTGACCATACCGTGCGCAGGCTCTCCAACGGAAAATCTGTCCTTAAGACTGTAGTTCCCTTTAAAAGGGGAGATGAAACCCTGCTGCTGGAGAGCTTTGTGGACATTACTGATCGGGTCCATACTGAAAAGCAGTTGAAAAAAGCTCTTGAGGCAGCAGATTCAGCCAGTACGGCCAAGTCAGAATTTCTTTCCCGCATGACTCATGAATTACGTACCCCGCTGAATTCCATTGTAGGTTTTTCCGAAATTCTCCTGACCGAAGAGGAAGCTCCCCTGACAGGTAAGGTCCGGTCTCAGGTTGAGCATATTGCGGGGGCAGGTCAGCATTTATTGCAGATGATCACGGATGTTCTTGACTTTTCAATGATTGAATCCGGTGATTTTACCATCAGCTCAAAACCTGTACCTGCTTCTGAGTTAATTGAAGAATCAATAAAAATTGTCCGTCAGGATGCCGATAGGGCCGGAGTTTCGATTGATGTTGATTTCAGTATCTCATTTTTGCCGAAACTGGTGGTGGACAGGTCCAGATTCAAACAGGTCCTGATCAACCTGTTTTCAAACGGAATAAAATACAACAATAAGGGCGGAAAACTAAGCCTTTCCGGTTATGTTCGCGGCGATAAGGGTTTCATCTCTATCTCAGATACCGGTGTAGGTGTGCCGGAAGAAAAGCATGCCGATATTTTTAAGCCGTTCAGCCGTTTTGTTGAAGTTGATTCCGGTGTTGAAGGGGCCGGGGTCGGGTTGGCAATTTCCCGGCAGCTGATAGAGGCAATGGGGGGAGATATAGATTTTACCAGTAAAGAAGGACAGGGGACAACGTTTATCCTTTCCGTGCCTGTGCAGCCCGGCAGTATGGAATACCCTGAAAGTGAGTCCGTTCAGTTGCCCTCAGTCCTGTATGTAGATGACGATTCAAGCAATATTGATGAATTGCGGAATATCGTTATCAACTGGGGCAGATGTACGTTGACAGTCCGCGAATCAATTGAAAAGGGAATGCGGGCTTTGCCGCTGCTCAAGCCTGATGTTGTGGTTATAAGTGACGCGCTGGCCGGGGAATCTTTGGGGGAAATAATTGATGATATCCGTGCCTTGGAGTCTGATGACTGGGTGCCCTTTATCGCTGTATCCGGCAATGGCGGCCTGCAGGGTGCTGACACTGTTCTCCCTTTACCTGTAGAGCTTGGCGGACTGCAGGCAATAGTGATGGAAAGCAAGGAAAGATAGTTGATTGATCAGAAGAAGTTGCGTCAATCCAGCATATTGATTTTAGAAATTACCGCTGCAACATTCACTTCGTCCAATTGATCATGGTTCATGAAGCGTTGAGCATATTCAAGATATATTCCGCTTTCGAGAAACAGCTTGAACAGGTCCGGGTCAAGCTGTTGTGATTTTACCATACCCGCCATGATGGAAATGGATTCACTTAATGTTTTGTTTTTCTTGTATGGCCTGTCGCTGGCTGTGAGGGCCTCGAAAATGTCCGCGATAGTGATGATACGGGATGGTATTGAAATTTCATCTCCCTTCAAGCCTTGTGGGTAACCCGTACCTATGAGTGTTTCATGGTGTGCTCCGGCATATTCCGGAATTCTGGCCATGTTTTTAGGTAATGGGAGGGTTTTCAGCATTCGTATAGTGATCACGATATGTTCATTAATCTTGTCCCGTTCTTCAGGAGTCAGGGTCCCTCTGGGTATACTCAGATTGTATAGTTCTCCAAGATTATAAATAAAAACAGGTTTCTTTATAGTAAGTTCTGATGCACTGCGTGGTTGGGATGACGGTCTTGTATTGATGATCTGTTCCGGTTTATCGGAGAGCAGTTTTTCAACGCAGGGCAGGGGCCGTGATGATTCGGGATAACGTTTTAGTTCCTGCTGACTCAGGCCCAGACGGTTATCAAGTTGGCGAATCCATGTTTTCTCGCCGATGGCCCTGATTCGGTTTATTTCATTTTGCCCCATAGCTTCGCCGCCGATGTTGCAGGAAGCGATGAATGCGAAATCTTCCCGTATCTCTTCTCTTTTACGGTTCAGAAGGGTGGTCAGTTCTTTTTCATCTCCACCGTTCAGGCGCTCTTGAAGGTATTCGATTTCAGCATCGCGAAGCAGCACTTCAAACCGGGTACGGACTTCGTGGATTCGGTTATAGATTGTTTCCAGTTTGGTTGCTTTGTCCACCACATATTCAGGTGTTGTTACTTTGCCGCAATCATGAAGCCACGCAGCGATTTTGAATTCACGCCATTGTTCTTCCGTGTTGAATGAAAAATCGGCAATTCTTCCTTCTTTGCAGTCAGAAGCAGCCTGAGCCAGCATCATGGACAGTTCAGGTACACGCGCACAATGTCCGCCTGTGTAAGGTGATTTGAAGTCGATGGCGGAAGCTATGAGCTGGATAAATGATTCAAGAAGCTCCTGCTGTGATTTCTCATGATTTTTGATGGCTGCGGCCATGGAGGTCATGGATGCGGAAAGAGCTTTTATCTCTGTTATGTTGCTCTTTACTTCTCGCACCTCATTATATCGGCGCCGAGTTACCTTTTCACTTTCCTTTGATAAAGCACGGATAGGCTTGATGAGAATGGTTGAACCGAACCATGCAAGGGGGAACAACAGAAGCAAGGCGGAAAATGTGAAGAAGATTGCTATACGCACTTTCTTCATATAAGGCTGCATCGCAACATCCAGCGGTATAAGCATGCCCAAGAATACATGCTTGCCGTATGTTGAATCTACGCGGGCCAGATAACCGAGGAACTGTTTTCCTTTGATATTGAGAAACTGCAGCTTGCCATGTTTGGTCTCGTCTGCGGCCAGTTCCAGAATTTTGAGTGCCTTCCGTCCCGAGGCCAGATTGCTGTCTATTTCCTGATTTCCGAACCATTTTGTGGTCAGCCACTCTTTTTCTTCCGCTGAAACAGCAGCAATTGCCTTGTTCAATATTCCTGTCAGTTGGGGAATATCAGGCCGGACAGTGAAGTGCAGCCCTTGTTCAGGGAGCGGCAACGGTGTCCCCAGACGAATAAAACCAATGAAATTAGTGTTTCCAAGGTAACGGAGCTCTGCAAGTTTGCCTATTACCGCATCGACCTGCCCCAGAGCTACAGCTTTGGTTCCATCAAGGATATTCATATCCAATTGCTGGATGTCTGGATACCGTTCCTTGAGGTAAATGGCGGCAAGAGTATCTTTATCAATGGCTACGCGTTTCCCATTGAGGTCGGACAGTGAAGTAGGCAGCGGAGTGTCTCGTTTAACAGCGATTCCGTCTGAAAGGGTCGTATAGGCATCCGTAAATATACCCAGTTTTCGATTCTTGTGATTTTTAAGTTGGGAATGAAACAGGTCAGCTTTTCTTTCACTATGAGAACCGGACGGTTGGTGGTCGTACTCAAATTTTAGATTAACCTTGCGGGCAATCAAATTTAAATAATCAACAGAATAACCGGCATCGGCTGTAGTTGCCGGCAGAGAATAAGGCATGAGGAATGAACCGGAAACATGAATAACCGGATGTTCCGCAATGAAGGCCAGTTCTTCCCGGTTCAGAAAAATTTCATTGTCTCCCCTTTTGGAAGAAAGAGAATTCTGTCTGTTGGTTTTGGCAATGAGATTGCCTTGCCTATCGAAAAGGGTAACTAAACCCGATGGAGGCAGGTGCTGCTGATGGAGAAAATATGAAATACCATCCAGAGATATGTTGAGGGCCACAACACTGTTTCCGTTATCCATGCTTTTGGCATAGGTGAGTCCGGATGTGTTGAGGTTAGCGAAGATGTACGGTCTGGTCCGGATAATTTTTTTGGATTTAAGTGCGTTTACAAACCAAGGGCGCTCAACAGGCGTGTAGTCGGTTTGTTTATGGGTTTCGGATCTGACTACGAATTTCCGGTCCACATAGGATGTGGACATTAAACGCTTACCGTTTTTTGTTTCCGTACGTAGAATTGCCCATCTGTCTTCGGGAGCTGCCTTAAGTGTAAGCCGGGCGTTAATACTGCTTTCCAAATTGACTATTTCAATGAAATCACCGTTTTTGAAACCTGTGTATACCGATAAGACCGGCGTTTGATTCATGCATCCGGTTATGAGTGACAAAAAACGTTTGTCCAGATTTTTATGGGGGTATGTTTTCAGCTCGGGGAACTGACTGAAAATTTTGATGAGATTGGCACTCTGGTTGTCCAGCGAGCGGACTCGTTCACTGACGTTTTCCGAGACGGATCTGAATGTTTTTTCTGCGGCGGTTTTAGCCAGATCCAAACTGAAATAATAATCAAGCCCTATTGCCAGACCTGCTATCAGCGCACCAATGACCATTACTACTCCCACAGCCATAAGGCGTATGGATATTGTCTGTCTTTGTCTGAGGATATCCAAGATAGATGTCATGATTGCTCTGAGCATTGGTGTTTAGAGCCTAAGCCGGCCCAGCATGAATATAGAATAAAAAATTGCTCGATAAATGATATGCTGCTTTGGTGGAGTGATATAACTTCACGAGAAGGAAGCGTCAACCGATTATATTCTTAGTTTTCATGCTGCGGTAAGAGTAGTGTAATTATGAAAATGAATATAAAAAATTATACAACACTCCGATAGTTTTTAAATTACAGTTCTTATTTGCTTTAGAATCAGTTCTACTACCTTGGAAAATACTTGATGTTTATTCCAAATAATATCTACTTGTAATTTCAGAGCTATTTTAAGCGGTCTATAACATGGTTTGCTGTAACCTGTTGTATTAATGGTATAGTTGAGACATATGGCATAGCCTGCTCCATCCTACAGGGACAAGCATTGGTGACGATGCCGTCGTGGCTTCCGGAGCTGTTGTAAACAAGGATGTTGCACCGGGATAATTGTGGGGGGATCTCCTGCAAAGTTTATTAAACTGTTGCTGAGGAGGAGAAAGAAAGGTCTGAATAATTCAATTAACAAAGAAATGTTGTTTTTAGGAAAAGATACCCTTGTTTCCTAGAACTGTGTAGCATTTTGGCGTTAAATATTGTACCTGAAATAATGATGTTTTAAATCTGCCCGACCAAGAAATAACAAGGAGTATCCAGAATGAAAATAACCAAACATATGTGGCCTGTCATGATTGTTTCGGCCCAGTTTGAATCCAATACGGATGAAGGTCTCAGGTTGCGGGATTTGGAAAATGAGCTGGTCAAGGAACAGGAATGCTCCGTCTATCCTTCCTACAGTTACGAAGACGCTATTGAAATTTTCATTTCCCGCGCCGATCTGGGAGCGGTGGTTATTGATTGGGATATTTGTTTTGACAGGGAAGATGAGAAAGAGACGCCTGAACATCTTGTCAATGCAATCCGTAGAAGGAACAAGCGGATTCCTATTTTTCTGCTTACTGAAAGGGTAGCGATGAAGGATATTCCCACAGCTGTCCTTGCCCAGATCAATGAATGCCTCTGGAAAACAGCAGAAACAGCTGAATTTCTGGCCGGGCGAATTGAGACCCGTCTGGTTGAGTATGTTCGTTCCGTATTTCCGGTCTTTTTCGGGGAGATGGTAAAATATTCCGAAGCCTACAAATACGCATGGCATACTCCCGGCCATATGGGCGGGGAAGGCTTTCTGAAAAGTCCGGCCGGTGTGGCCATGCATAAGTTTTATGGTGAGAATGTGTTCCGGTCAGACCTTTCCATCTCCGTACCTGAACTCGGCTCGTTGCTGGACCATAGCGGGGTAGTCGGCGATGCTGAAAAGAACTCGGCCCGTATCTTCGGGGCCGACCATACGTACTATGTTCTCAACGGTACTTCAAACGTCAACCAGATAATCTGGCGCAGCCAACTGGTGCGTGACGACATCGCCTTTGTGGACCGAAACTGCCATAAGTCCCTCAACTATGCCATGGTAATCACCGACGCCTATCCCATCTATATGGTTCCCAGACGCAATAAGCGCGGTATAATCGGTCCCTGCCGTCTGTCCGAATTTTCCGAGGAAACAATTCAGGCCAAGGTGCGCGAAAACAAGCTTATACCTGAAGAGCTGAAAAAGCAGAGTGTGCGCATGTCCGCATTGACCAACTCCACCTATGACGGGGTCTGCTACAACGTCATCAACATTAAAAAGCAGCTTCAAAAAAGCGTTGATAACCTCCATTTTGATGAAGCGTGGTACGCTTATGCCCGTTTCCATCCCATGTACAAAGATCATTTCGGTATGGCTGATGATGACCGTAATGAACATCATCCGCCGATTTTCTGCTCCCATTCCACCCATAAGCTGCTGACAGCATTTTCTCAGGCCTCCATGCTGCACGTGCGTGACGGAAGCGACGTTAAGATCGATCCTGATGAACTTAATGAATCTTACATGATGCACGGGTCCACTTCTCCGCAATACAGTATGATCGCTTCTCTGGATGTTGCCACCAAGATGATGGAGGATAGCGGTGAAGTGCTCATGCACGATACCATGGTCGAGGCCGTAAACCTGCGTAAAAAGGTTTCCATGATCGCCAGTGAAATGAAGGAACAGGATAGCTGGTTCTTTGAAATGTGGCAGCCTGAAAAAGTACTCGTCGGCAGGGATTACAAAAAATTTGAAGATGTCCCAACTGAATATCTCTGCACCCATCAGCATCCATGGGTCTTCTCCTCCGAAGACAACTGGCATGGTTTCGAAGACATGGAAGATGAATACGCCATGCTGGATCCCATCAAGCTGACCTTCATCACCCCCGGACTCAAACATGACGGAACCATGGAAGAGGAGGGCATCCCGGCATCAATCGTCACCGACTACCTGATCAACCATGGCATCGTCTGCGAAAAAACCGACTATTATTCCTTCCTGATGCTCAATTCTGTGGGCACCAATAAGGCCAAGCAGGGTTCCTTGCTGGCCGGTCTTCTTAAATTCAAAGAAGTTTACGATGCCAACCTTCCCCTTGACGTAGTTTTACCTGCACTGGTCAAGAGTTACCCCAAACCATATTCCGGGGTCGGGGTGAAGGATCATTGTAACGCCATTCACCGCTATTACAAGGAACACAAACTTCTTGATAAAATGCAGGCCGCCTTTCAGGTGATCCCGGATCAGGCCATCAAGCCTTCCGAAGCCTACCATGCCGTTGTCCGCAAAAATGTGGAGTATGTGGAACTTTCCCAGATGAATGACCGTATCCCGGCTGTAATGGTTGTTCCTTACCCTCCGGGTATTCCGGTAATTATGGGTGGTGAAATTCTTAATGACAAAGCCCGGCCCATTTTTGACTACCTCACGGCGCGTCAGGATTTTGAAAACGTTTTTCCCGGATATGAAAGTGATATCCACGGTGTTGAACGTATCGAACGTGATGGTAAAAAATTCTTTAAAACAATGTGCTTGAAGAAATAGTTTGACTGAAAGTTACAATTCAACCGGAGGGCCGTATGACTGATTCAGGGGCCGGGAATAAATTATCAGTGTTTACGCTGATGATGATTAACGTGGCTGCGATTCTGTCATTACGTGCCTTGCCGGGACTCGCAGAATATGGCTGGGGGTTGATATTCTATCTCGCTTTGGGGTCGCTGAGCTTTTTTATCCCTTCGGCACTTGTTGCTGCGGAGCTTGCTTCAGGCTGGGATGATGAAGGCGGCGTCTACTTATGGGTGAAGGAAGCCTTTGGCCCCAAATGGGGTTTTGTGGCTATCTTTATGCAGTGGGTGGAAAATCTGCCATGGTTCCCGGCTGTGCTGGCTTTTGCAGCATCGGCCGTGGCCTATATTTTTAACCCGCAGTTAGCGGAGAATAAGTGGTTCATTGTGGCGGTCATTCAGGTCAGCCTTTGGGTGGCTACCTTTTTGAACTTCCGGGATATGAAGCTGTCCGCGTTTTTCAGTTCATCGGGAGCTATCGTCGGAACTATCGTTCCCGGCATCCTGATAATTGTACTTGGGGTTGACCATGTGCTCTCCGGCGGAACTGTCCAGATACCTTTCACATCTGCAGCCCTGATGCCTGATATTGAGAGCCTGCAGGACCTTATGCTGCTGGCGGCCATGCTGATTTCCTTTACAGGCATGGAAATGTCGGCGGTGCATGTGAACGAGGTGCGTGATCCGGCGGTGAATTATCCAAAGGCTATTTTTGCGGCAAGCGCCTTGATCATAGGGCTTTCCGCATTGGGGTCGTTGGCTATTGCCATGGTCGTTCCGGCGGACGGAGTCAGCCTTAGTGCAGGAGTTTGTCAGGCTTTTGATAAGTTGTTCCAGATTCACAAGATGGAATTCATGACTCCGGTAATTTGTCTTTTAATGGCTTACGGAGCTTTGACCATGGTCATTACCTGGATGGTAGGACCGTCCAAGGGTATTCGGGAGGTTGCCAGTGAAGGGTATTTGCCCAAGCGTTGGCAGAAGATCAACAAATTCGGCATCCCCACGAATATTCTGATTATCCAGAGCGGCCTTTCAGCATTGGTTTCCTGCGTTATACTTTTTATGCCCACGGTTTCGAGTGCGTTTATGCTTATGAGTGCATTGGCGGTGCAGCTGTACCTGATCATGTATCTGCTTATGTTCGCTGCGGCCATCAGGTTGCGCTACACAAGACCGGACGTGAAACGTGGATATACCATTCCCGGCGGCAAGATCGGGATCTGGTGTGTGTCAGGCCTTGCCATAATAACCTGTATTTTTGTTTTTGTTTTCGGCTTTATCCCGCCCAAAGCTGTTCTTGATGAAGGATTTGCGGCCGCAGCGGGTTACATCAGTTTTCTGGTAGCAGGAATTGTGGTGTTCACTTATGTACCCATATATTTCTACAACAGAGCAATAAAAAAGCATGCAGAATTAAAATGACAATCTAACAACTCCGGTAGTGAGGCTTCATTTTAGTAAAAAAGGGTTCAAGTCCCCCCGCAGGGCTGCCGGAGCATGGAGAAAAATATGTCAGCTGATCATAAAAAAATGGGTGTCTTTGCCTGTACAGCCGTTGTTGCCGGCAACATGATGGGCTCCGGAATTGCACTGCTTCCTGCCAATCTTGCCTCCATCGGCAGTATAACAATCATCGGCTGGGCCGTAGCTCTGGTTGGGGCCTTGGCCCTTGCCTATGTCTATTCCCGGTTGGGTATGGAAGATCCGCAGGAAGGCGGACCCATTGCTTATTCCGGGGAAGTCGCTCCTATTCTGGGCTACCAGTCCGGTCTGCTTTATTATCACGCAAACTGGATCGGAAATCTGGCTATCGCCATTACCGGTGTTGATTACCTGTCGGTCTTTTTTCCTGCCCTGCAGGATCCCGTTTCATCAGGTATAACCTCAATTGCAATTATCTGGATTTTTACCGGAATCAATATTCTAGGTGCGGACTGGATAGGGCGGCTGGTTTCTGTAGGAGTTGTCCTGCTGCTTATCCCGGTCGTCATTACCGGGACTGCGGGCTGGTTCTTTTTTGATCCGGCCCAGTTCAATGCCAACTGGCTGGTCAAGGGGCATACTCCGGATACAGCAGTGCTGGCAGCAATAATCCTGTGCATCTGGAGTTTTATCGGTGTGGAGAGTGCTGCTGTTAATACGGCTGTGGTAAAAGATCCCAAGCGTACCATCCCGCTTTCCACCATGATCGGTACAGCATTGGCCGGGCTGGTTTATATTCTTTCCTGCACCGCCATTTCCGGTATGTTTCCGGCAGACAAAATGGCTGCGTCCGGAGCGCCGTTCTCTTTGGCAATGGGGCATATTTGTGCTGCGCTGCCTTTTTCGCAATATGTGTCCAAGCTTGTATCAGCTGTCACAGCCTTCGCGTGTCTCGCGTCTTTGGGATCATGGATGATGCTGGTTTCTCAGGCTGGTGCTCGTGCTTCAAGTGATGGTACTTTACCTGAGATTTTCGGGCGTAAAAACAGTCACGGGACTCCGGTCATGGGGCTGGTCCTGTCTTCGGTCATGATGAGTATATTGCTGGTGGTGCTTATGTTTTTGTCCAAGGGCGGGAGCACCCAGTCCCTGTTTGGCAACATAGCATCCATTGCCGTGCTCCTGACCCTGCCGCCGTATTTTTACTCGGCTCTGAACCTGTTGCGCAGGTACGGATTTCACGCCAAAAAAGCATGGCTGCAAATTATTTCTTCATTGCTGGCATGCGGTTTCTGCCTTGTTGCCCTTTCCGGGGCAGCGAAAGATGCTCTGATCGGCTGTATGATTGTTATGCTTTGTACCTTCATCTTTTATGTGGGTAAGGACCGGAACGAATTTGAACGCAGGATCAGACAAGAAACAAGTCGCTAGATTAGTGGGGGATATGTCATTAAAGGGCCTGAAAAAGGACAGCACTCCGTAAAGGCAAACCAAAGGATACGTACATGGTTTTGAATCAGCATAAGACAGTACCTGTGGCTATTGATTCTGTGAAAAAAATTGATGGTTTCGAGATGGCCCGCTGCACCTATTTTGTCATTCAGGCCGAGCAGCCTCACCCCATCAGTTTAGGGATTGTCGACACGAGGATTCCCCTTATGTTGCTTAATTTTATTGGTGTTGTTCTTGGTTCGCCCGAATCGGAAAATGGCCTATTCGAATCTCCAGAGGCAATTCAAGGCCTTATCGACTATGTAGAATTTGAAGATTCCCCTTATCTCGTCGATACTGAAGATATTTGGTTGCCGATCTCCTGCCTGGAGAATGTCGGGGATGTATTCCGTGGCGCTATTTTTCGGGTTGGTTTTGATCTTTTTCTTACCGCTCTGCAATTTCGGCAAAGCCTTAGTAATATAGAAGCCTTCACATACATGGCGAAGGATTTTCAGCAAGATGTAGAATTTTCTAGGCTTGAAACAGCCGCACTGTCTGAATGGTCTCAGAATCTTATTAAAGAGGCCAAAGATGCTCACCGTCTGGAGAAGGAAAAGTCTCCTGAAAGCTTTTTGCCTCGGCGAGAGCTGGATGATGACCTTAAACCTCGGGAGGAAATTTAAATAATGCCCAGACTCGCAATGACACTAATCGACGTGGGCTGGGGTGACTCCCTGTTTCTGGAATTTGAGGATGATGCCGGTAGCCGTTCTTTTGGCCTCATTGATTCCAATGATACCGCTAACTACCGTTCCAGCTTCATTTATCTTAAACGTTTCTTTGAGCGCGAAAAGCTCTATGAGACCCGTGATCACATGTTTGATTTTGTACTTCTGACTCATGCCCATGCGGACCATGCTCAGGGGTTAAAGGCAATTATCAGTCATTTTGGTACAAAGCGTTTCTGGTATCCACGCAGTTTAGAATGGGGAGGCACGGCCTCTTTGCTGGCGTTTGCCAATAAGACTACAAAAAACCTTATGGGCTACGCCAGACGTTCCCGTAAAAATATCCTCAACCATCAGGCCGTTGACGCAGGTAATCTGGCACCCAATATTAATGGAACTCAGCTGGATTTTTTATGGCCCGCTCCCAATTTTATCGACCCTCACAATGAGAACGAGAATTCTGTCGTTCTGGCACTCAAGCTTGGGGCGGTGTCCTTCCTTCTCACCGGTGATGCTGAGGAAAAGGCATGGAAGCGTATCGCAAATCGCATCCCTGCAGATACCAGAGTGTTCAAAGTTCCTCACCATGGGTCAGATAACGGCTTCTTCGATGGTTCAAGAAAATCTCTGTGGCTGGATGATTGTCCTCAAAATACTATGTTTGCAATCAGCAGCCATGTGAGGCCTTTTTCCCATCCTGCTCCGTCGGTAGAAAAGGCGCTCAAATCTCGGGATGTATACCGTACCGACCAGCATTATCACATCACCTTTGAGACAGACGGCAGCAGTGTTAAAGTCAAATATTCACATTGGTAGTGAAAATGATTATTTGCTGCCGCCTGTTGTCAGGTTATTTTAAAGGGTATTGGGGATAGGGAAGGTTTCCCATGCTCGCGCTGGTGTCTACATAGGTTCGTACTGCGGCATCAGTCAGAGCGTAGCCCCAGTTGATCAACTTTTTCTGCTCTGCGGTACTGAAGTGGTTTAGCCGTGTACGAATATCCGCCAGCTTTCGGGTAGTTTGTCCATCCGTGGCTAAAGTTGGAGTGATGTTATAGCCGGAGATTTTAGTACGTATGCCCCAGTATGCTCCGCCTGTTACTCCTCTCTTATAATCCTCAATGAGCTTTCTCTTGCGCACTGCCCGGGCTTGATCAGTGATTATATTCAGTACACGAACTGACTGTTGAGCCCATTCTGCAGAGGGTTTGGCATCAACGTTTAGCGGTGCACCAGCATCACTTACTAATACGTTTTTGCAACGTTTCCAGATGCTTTCCAGTCCCATATTATCATACACCCCTCCGTCCGTTAGGTGGAGCTTGGAACGCAATCCCGGTTTGTCATATAGATACGCACCATCCCACTTTTTCCAGTCATTAGGTTTGACGTTTACTTTCAAAGGCGAGAGAACCGGTGGGAATGCACTAGATGCTGCTACAGCCGTAGCCAGCGAAATTTCGGGATTAGGTATTTCACCAATTTTATAGTCTGCCAGACGTTTACGGCACATCCTTACGCTGGAACCGGTCTGTAAGCTGGTAGCATAGAATTGAAATCTTGGCGCATAGTCAGGATCATCTTTAGGTAACGATTCATTAGGAAGATCTTGCAAGGTGGCACCGTTAAAGAGGTGTTTGTCATAGCGTTTGACTATCTCATCAGAAATAGAGTCAAATATGTTTATGATGCCACTCAAGCCAGCTGACACATCAATATCACATTTGCAGAAATCCTGAATTGTATCAGCCACTTTCTGTTCAAAGTTTATTGCTACACCATTTTGGAATATTAACTCATTCCAACGTGTAGCCAGTACTCCTGAGGTTATGGAGCCGCCTGATACGCTTGTTATGATATCCATTTTTTTCAAGTATCCAAGTTCGTTAAGCCGCCATAGGGAGCCGAGATTAAATAATGTCGCGCGAAATCCTCCGCCTGAGAGGCCAAGTCCGTATTCTTTATCAGGAGTCCTTTCTTCCATGGCATTTTCCTCGAAATGTTTGTTTAAATTTATACATTGCGAATTCAGGCTTGGTGTCCTGAAGCTAGGCATGGGCACCCCTTTGATATTCTATTCATTTTTTGGGATATATGTTGTCCCAAAAATAGAGTAGTCAATGAATACATTGCCGCTTAAGTCAGGAACTCCGTCACGCTTTCTTTCGCCATGGGGATAATGTTCAAATCTATTAAAAGACTGGTATGCAAGACCAATTTGGTCATCTTTATTGTTGAGCATTGTGTTTGCGACAGCACCAAAAATATGTTTAACAATTGCCACGCCAGCAAGAGCAGCAGGATTTGTCGCGGCAGCAACTAACGTAAGCACATCTGTCGTGAAAGTGTCGAACTCAGGTGCATTTATGATGCTATCAATTTGTGCCCCTAGCGCATTAATATCTTCATCAATTTCAATTAGCATTAAAGACCAATTAAAAGAGACCGGAATACTGTCTGCTGTATACAGCGCGTAACCTGTATCACCAAAAGTCATCTGATGCCCATCTTTTACGTTATCGATTTGCATCAACTCCTTTGAGCTGAGCACTGATTTTGCCGCAGTCCTTATAAGCCACCTCTTTTCTTCGATATCTGTTGTTTTTTGCAGTGCATCTAGCGCAGGAAGATTTACATCTTTTCCTGTTATAAAACTTAGTACTTTGACCTCTCCTGAAAACCACTCGCGATTATCCAGTATCTTTAACTTGTTAAGTCTAAAAACGAAGAATTCCATACTTACTCCTTTTTTTTTAGATTACTACTCAGTATGGTTATAGTTTGTATTACTATATCTCAATTAGATAAAGTATCAAGAATAAAATGGACGGAACACTGCGATGCAGTATTTCTAAGTATATTGACAAGTTTATAGCCAAAGAACAGAATGCGGATAACTGGATAGTTCTTCATAATATTCTTTCTTAATTTAAGCGGCCCCCTCACCACCACAAACCCTACCGCGCCATCCCCATCCCCGCACTTCTCTTCTGCGAGGATTTCTTGGCGAGTATCCGAATTCCTGCAAGTTGATCCTTCACCTCGCTTAGGCCGCTGGATTGGTGAAGATCGTTGAAGTAGGTTAAGCCTTGCAGCCTTTCGGTGGCGGTGAATTTCGGGGTTATTGAGATCCCGTTAACCGCCTTGGCCGAGTTCCGCACTGATCATCCAGCTTGAGATTTCAGCGCACAGTTCCTCGCGTGCATACAGCTCAGAACCGAAAGGTCCGCCTTCGCGATCCAGTCTTGCGGGGTGTCCGGTTCAGTGACCGAGTTCATGCAGCGCGGTGCTGTAATATTTATCAGGACTGTCAAAGGCAGCCTTTAAAGGCATATGAATTTCATCAGTGGAAGGGCGGTAGAACGCCCGGTCGCGCTGATCGTGAATAATGTTTGCCGCGGAGTTGGTCAGTATTTTCTCGGCGCGCTCGTCAGGATTCCATGTGATTTTCCGGCCATCCCATTCCGGTATACCTTCAATCTGGCTGGCGTGGAACACATTCGCAAAACGGACAATGGGCCTTTCCAGTAGGACCGCCGTTTTTTGCTTGTTTCCATCCTCATCGAGTACAGGCTTGCCGTCATCGTCGGTGAGCGTCCTTTCCTGCGACATCTGCCAGAATACAATGGGCGGTGATTTTGAACCTCTCTTGACCTGCCAGAACCTTGAGCAGCGGCCTGTTACCGTTCAGGCCCAGATAGTGCCGCTCAAGGGAAATTTGGAAATATGGATTTGATTCGTCGAGATTGAAGCTTACGAAGTCACCACGGGAGGGTGTTCCGGGCGTAATCTGATAAATGCCCATGGGCATGGAAGAGGTGAAGTTCACCCGGTATCCGGCTTCATGGACTATGAAGCCGACTGCCGCAGCGTGGCAGATGAATGAGATCAACAGGAGCTTTCTCATGCTTTCGCTCCCTGAATATTTTTGGCCCAGAATGTTTTACGCCAGCCACGTTTTGATGCGTCAGTACTCAAGGGAAGCGAGCAGCGTGCATCAATCTCGTTCAGTTCATCGTCGCTGAGTGTTGCCAGCCACGATTCGAAGTCTGCGTCCTGTGCATCCTGTTCAGCCTGTTTAATCTTCTTCTGCTCAATGGATTTTAGCTCGGTAAGGATTTCCTTTTCTTTCTTGGCATTAGCAAGGGCCTGCTCATTGGGAGTCAGGAAGCCCACAGGCCTGCGCCAAGTTCCTTTGCTCTTCAGCGTGGCAAAGAGATAATTGCAGGGGCCTTTGCGAGCTTTCGGGAATGTGTCGTGTTCCAGTTCCCATTCAGCGGCATGCAGGGAGTTCTCGATATCAAGGATTGTTTCATCGAAGGAAAGCCGGTGCTGTATGATCTGGCGGATCTGATCCGGACCGAATCTTTCATCATGGAGTCGGGGCCAGAGGATTTGAAATTCGTCTGTGCTGAATGAAAACAGCCTTCGCGCCCAACGTTCTTCTTCATTTTCTTCAGAACCAGATAGATTTTTTATCTGTCTATCTAATAGTACCGGGTTCTGATACCGATCAGCATTGGTATCGGACTGCGGAACGGAATTGCTCTCAACCCTTGATTGGCAAGGGGTAACGGCTTGTTTGACAGCTAAAGCAGCATTGCTAACAGGATACCGATCATGTTTGGTATCAGGATCGGTATCATTACGCTCATGATACCGGTCATGTTCGGTCACACCGGGCTGATACCGATCAGCATTGGTGACATTCTGAGCGGGAAAGGCTTGCAACAGCTCCTTGATACGTTCCATGGGACCGCTGTTCAGCTTGAGGATAACGCCGAAGCGAGGGCCGCGTTCGTGCTGACGTTTAGTGTATATTCCGGCTTCGTGTCCGTGCTTGATTACCCGCCGCGCGGTTACTTCGCTGCAAGCTGCGTCTCTGGCAATAGATTGAATTACAAGGGATATTTCGTCCTGTTCGGTTTGCTCAGAAAGAGTGGAGATGATACCGAACACGCGTTTGCCCTGATCGGATAAACGGGAAAATAGCGCGTCTGTATTGTCTGAAATATTTAATGATTGGGTGCTTGGCTTTGCGTTTTGGTCTTGCTTGTTACCAAAGTTTATTTGATACCGGTCACTATTGGTAACACCTTGCACTTGATACCGATCATGATAGGTATCAAGCAGTAAGCCGTATTCCTGCTTGTAAAGGCTCAGGAAGAATTCGCAGCGTTCTTTATATAAGGTAATGATGCTGCCATGCCTGCGTCCGGCCTGATGATTAGTGCGCTTGAAAAGTCCTGCTTTTTCGCCCTTGGGAAGGGTGCGCAGGACGCTTAATTTGCTGCATTTTACACCATATTGCAGGCTGGAGATCACAAAAGGAAACGGCTCACCTGATTCGACAGTGCTCGGTCCGGACTGGATAAGAGCGGCAAGAATCCTTTTGCCGGTAACGGAAAGACGGTTGTAGAATCCGGCAATATCACGGCGCATAAGCTTCTTCAGATGATCGGTATCAGCAGGGACCTGATACTGATCATCGCAGTTACCAGAGCCATAATATTTGTGTTTGTGTGCCGTTGCATTCATGGGCTGATTCCTTGGGGATCAGGTTCAGTTGAAAAAAGAGCTTTAAGAGTCGAAAAAATCAGGGAGTTCTCCCTAACTAAAATTATTGCCACGAGGGCGGACATGAAAAAGCTTGCTTAGGTCCGTATAACTTTGGTCGGGGCTATGCTTCATGGCGGGGATGATTTTGAGAATGTTATTAAAGAGCTTGATGTTGGGTTATACATAATCTGAACGTGTCTCAGGACGCAGGAAAAGAGCACAGCGGCAGGAATCACTGTGCTTACTGGTAGTATTTCTTTACTGAAAAAAGGTGGGACAACTCCGAAAAAAGGCACAAAAAAAGGACTCACACACAACCCTAAGATTGTTTGTAAGTCCTTGATTTTCTTGTGGTACCCAGAGCGGGACTTGAACCCGCACAAGCGTAAGCTCGAGGGATTTTAAGTCCCTTGCGTCTACCAATTCCGCCATCCGGGCACGGAAAGTACTGCTTGATATACTGTGTCTTTTACGTAGTCAAGCTTATAGATAGCATATTACAGAAGATTTTTCATGTCGAGATAGTTTCTGTACAGTCTTTTGCTTATTCTTGAGAATTTGTCGAGGTCGGAAACTATTTCCAGTCCGGGAATTATCGCCCTTGTTACCGGGATTTCTAGATCCTTGCGGGTCAGATCTACGTAATAGGGGGTAAATCCGTTGGTAGTCAGGGTTTTCTCGATAACCATCACGTCTCCCTCAGCGCTTCCGGTGCTCAGTTCGGGCAATGTTTCCAGTTTGCGTACCGGGAGTCCTGCGGGAATTTCTGAAGTGGGCGGACCGGGGAAAGGATAGGGAATCTCGGTCAGGGCTGAGAGCAGAGCGCGTTTGCCGGAGAGCGAACAGCCGCCGCCTTTGTTGATATCTCCGTGTTTACCCACTGCGAAGGCTGTGTAGCAAGGGATGCCAAGTTCGGATGTCATGTCCTGAAACCAGACCTTGATGCCGCTCTGTTCCAGTGCATTGAGATGTTTTTGTACTTCCTCATCGTCGGTTTCAATGGTGAAGCATTTTTCTTTGTCAAAGGGTATTGTGGCATTGGAGTCCCGTTCAACAACCTCCAGCAGGCCGCTGAGGCGTGCTTCATGAGTGGTGTTGCCGGATGCCAGTCCGGTGGAACTGAGGCCGCTAAACAGGTTCTGCTCATCAAGGTTGCAGAAAAGAAATACATGCTGCACCGGGACTTGAGCCTGCACATACTTTTCACCATCAAATTTTTCCGCCGGCATCCACCAGATATCCTGTCCCATATATGGAGCTTCAAGACATACATCATCCGGATTGAGGGCCGGACTCTGGCTGGATATCTCCTCGTATGATCCTTTGATTACGGGCAGGGAGGCGGTACGGTTTGCTATGCCTGATTTATTTACAGCGGCGTAGGAACTCACTCTTTCGGCTACTTCCATAGCGCAGGAGACACAGGCTTGTTCAAAGGTGAAACCGCGTCCGTAGCTGGTCTGTATGGCACGAAGAGAGTTGCTCAGGCCTCCGTTGTTAGTATGGTTTTCAACCATCCAGTGGTGCAGCACTGCAAAGGGGCTCAGGCATCCTTTTTGGCGCATTTGCGGTCCCATGAATACGCCTGCGGCTTCTAGTTTCTTGTTGGCGTTGGCTGTGACCTCTTTAATGGGGGCACGCTCTTTTGCCGGAGGAAGTTTGGCTGCAGCTTCAAGCTCTGCACGGATGGTTGAAGCCGGGGTAAACTCTTTGGAAAGCAGATCCTCTTTACTATAAAGAGGGTCGATGCCTGCTTCTTCCAGAATGGGCAGGTCTTTATGCGTTTCTTTGTTGTCAGCAAAGAGTGCAGTCCACCGGTTATGCAGAGCCTGGTCATCAAGAAGATGTGAACGCAGGTGCAGAGTAGGACTGAATTCCTTGAGTTCTTCCGCGTCAAAAATTGTTTCTACTTCATCGCGCAGGGAGGCAAGGCGAGGGTGGGTGATGGCTGCTTCATAAATCAGGGCGGCGAGCACTTTCTTTTTGGGATCATTCTTGATTTCTTTGATCAGCTTCTGGATTTTGCGTGTGCGGTGTTTGCCCAGTTGTTCGAGCATGTGGCGGTGCATAAATTCGTCATATGGATGTGCCTCAAGGTGGCTCAGTACTTCGGAGAAGCTCAGGTTGGGACCGGGAAAAGCGGCAAAGCAGCCGGTTCCGGAAAGAGTGTCCATGAGTTTGAGTTCGTAGCGCATATTTTCCCCTAATTATTGTTTTCTGAAACGTAAATTTTCAGTAATTAAACTTTTAGTCGGTCAGCGTGTGTTATCCTTATCTTTGATGGATGTCACGCCAACTCCCCACTGCGAAGGTAGGGTATTTAGGTCATCAAGTGAAGAGGGAAAATATGCATTCAGAAAAATATCATTCAAAAAAAATAATCATGCATGGAGCAATCATCCTGTTTGTTGTGGGAATGGTCTCTTTCATGGCCGAACATTATGGAGAAGGACATCTCTCAGCTATCACTGCATGGATTGAGGCCAGTGGAAATTTTGCTCCGTTCCTGTTCGTGGTCATAAATGTTGTCGGCATGGTGCTGGTTCTTCCCCAGACTCTGTTTACTGTGGTGGCCGGGGTGCTTTTTGGTGCATTAAAAGGAACGGTTATGTGTCTGGTCAGTATGGCCGTGGGGGCTTCTTTATCGTTTATTTTAGGACGGTTCGTGTTTCGGGGCCGGGTTTTCAAGAAATTCAGGGATGACCCGAATTTTATGAAAATGGAGATGCTCAGCCGCAAACACCCGATTAAAGTTTTGGCTTTGAGCAGGATTGTACCCGTGGTGCCGTATTCTATAGCCAATTACCTTTGGGCGGCTACAGGGGTGCGGTTCCTGCCCTATCTGGTTATGAGTGTCGTGTGTCTGATTCCGGAGACCATTTTTATGACAGCAGGCGGACATCTGCTATCTGCCGGGGTGCGGATGGGGACTGTTAACTGGGGGATGTTGGCCGTGCTGGCAGCAGCTGCCGCATTGATATTTCTGCTGGTCCGTGCCGTCCGCCACAGCCTCGAGGAAGATTCCAACTCCGGTTGCGGATAAGGAAGTATCCGGTTAGGCCCCAACAATTTAACTGTTCGTTTATATGGGCTTATTCCAGCATTGTTGCCATCGATTTTTGTTTTCCTTTTACCTGCATAATGTAGAGCGGTTTTTCTGCACTGCGGCCCTGAAAAGAAATTTTACCGCTGACACCGTCAAAGTTTTTGATTTGCCCAAGTCCGTTACGGATGGTCTCGGAAGTGGATGGCTGTTTTTGCGTTGCGGCTGCTAAAAGCATTATGGAATCAAAGCCGAGTGCCGCATATCCGGTCTGCGGTGTTTGCCCGAAAAGGGCTTTGTAGGATTCTACAAAGGAACGCACAAGAGGTGCTTCTCGGTCCATGCTGGCCTGTGAGGCATAAAAAACTGTTGCCGGGTATTCTTTCATGGATTCCTGCATTGCAATGGAATCAAAACTTGTTCCGCCAAGAACGGGAAAGATCTGCTGGTCCTGTTGCAATTGATTGAGCAGTTTTGATGCGATGCGGGCCGGGGCGAACACGACAATCCCATCCACCTGAGGTCGGGCTGGTTCGGCGTCCCGCTTCTGGATGGTTATGTCTGCGGCGCTGTCCACAAAGTCACTGACACCTACAGTGTCATCGAGGACTGTGCTGTTGGTGTTTTCGGGCGGGGTAAGTTCTTTAAGCTTTCGGCTGACAAAAGATAGGTCAGGGTCCTGTTCGGTTATGCGCATTTCAGCCATAATGTTGCCACCGTTTTGCTTGAAACGGCGGCGGAAGCTGTCCGCCTGCCTTGCGGTGCTGTCGGAGAGGTCGGAGCGAATCAACATTATGTTGTTAACCAGCATGGAACCTCCTGCAAATTCAGCGAGCAGTTGTCCGGTCCTGATATCAGGCACTGCAAGAGTAAACACATTTGTCCCTATGTGTGGGAGCGAGTCCACTTGCGCACCGCTGCACAGGAAAGGGAGGTTTGCGGCTTGAAATGCGGGAGCGGCAGTAAGGGCGTTGTTTTCGGAAATAATGCCGGTGGCAGCTATTATCCCTTTTGATCTTGAAAGGTTATCCACTCCTTTTAGTACGTCTATGGTCTCACCGCTGACAGATTCAACTTCAAGTTTTATTTTGTTTTGATCGCTGGATTCATTTATTTTTTTTACTGCCAGCAATGCCCCGTTCAAGGCTTCCTGAGCTGTAGGGGCCTGACTGTCTTTTATTTCAAAAATTGTTCCCAGCACAATTTCATCGGCAAAGGCCGGAGAATTCATGCAGCAGATAAAAGCCAGCAGTGCAGTAAAAAGTCTCATACTCCTGACCCCCTGCGTCCTTTACGGTTTTTTACGATTTTAAAGGTACGTTTTTTTTCCGGTTCTTTGGAGTTGTATGGTTCCGAAGCCGGTTTGTTTTTGCGTCCGGTTTCGTTTTTCATTTTTTCAACCGTTTCTTCATATTTTTTTTCTTCAGCTGCAGCTTTGTCTGCAATAAGCTTCTGTTCAGCTTCCTTGAGTTTCAGTTCCTTTTCGCGCCGTTTTCTTTTCTTTTTGAAATCTGTAACAGCCTCAGTGAAATCGGTTTTCTTCTTGGTGAAGGCCACCTTCCCGGCATGCACGATTTCAGTGAGTTTGTTGACTTCCCAGAGTTCAATGGGGCGGGGATGCTTGATGTAGACTGGAATGATTTCGTGGTGGTGCAGGTCAATGGAAAGGGGCAGTTGGCTGGTCAGTATAGAGCGTTTGAAGATGCGGGAGGTGTTAAAATAACTGGAGACGAAACTGTCCGGTTCCGGATTGCAGGCATCGTCAAAATAAATGGCGATAATGATGTCGATCTGCCGTTTGACGCATTCCATGATCGGTACCGGAGACGAGAATGCTCCGTCAATGAGCCGCCTGCCGTCCACATTTCCGGGCGGCATGAGCGGGTAGATGGAACTGCTGGCATAGATTGCATGGGCAAGATTGCCTTTCTCCAAAATAACCGGCTTTCCGGTTTCAAGATCGGTGGTGGTGATCAGGGTCTTGGGGCTGAGGTCGGAAATATCCGTTTTTTTAAATAGGGCTTCGTAGGTCCGGCGCAGGCAGTCGGTTTTCAGGATGCCTGATTCTGCAGTGAATCTGCCCATGCCTGTGCTGGCTATTTCCAGTACGGAGTTGTAGTCCACGTCAGTGTAAAAACGTGGGTCGACGGTTTTGGAAAATACTTCCTGAATTTGTTTTAGATTGTAGCCCGCACCCAAAAATCCGGCCAGCAGTGCTCCGCCGCTGACGCCGATTACAAGGTCGATCTTTATGTCTTCTGATTGCAGGTATTCGATAAAAGGCAGGGCACAAAAGGATTTAATCCCTTCCGAACCGATGATCAGGGCTACGGTAGGACGGTCAGGGGCTTTCGGTGCTTTCGGCCGATCGTCGGCTTTGTTATTGTTTTCAGGGGATTCGGGCTGTTTGCTCTCTTCCATTTTTGCTCCATTATTTGGAAAAAGATACATGCCCGGCGGAAAAAAAACAATAAGAATTGAAGTCTTAAGTGGAAAGTTTTCAGGTTGAAACAGATTCCAGAAAGGATTTAAATGCCGGGAACATGTTTTCAATCATAACCTCTACCCCTTCGCTGTTGGGATGGACCCCGTCCGGTTGGTAGTATTGCGGCTCTTCACCTATTCCGTAGGTCAGGGATGGATAGAGGGGGATTTTGAATTTTTCGGCAACTTCAGTGAAGATGCGTTTGAATTCTGAAGAGTAGGATTGCGGGGTGAAGTTCATGGGTTTGAAGCCGAGCAGAAGAACGGGAATGCCGGCTTCCTGAAAGGCTTCGACCATACGTGACAGGTTGGCTTTAGTCTGCTCGGGGTCCACTAGCTGGAAGCAGTCGTTGGCGCCGAATTCAATGTACGCTGCGTCTGGCCCACTTTCAATCACATCGGCAAGGCGGAAGAGCCCGTCCGCGGAAGTGTCCCCGGACAGGCCGAAATTGTTTATCTCCACATGGAGGCCTTCTTCCAGCAGCCTGCGTTCAAGCTGGGCCGGAAGAGAACTGTAGGCCGGAAGTCCGAATCCCTCAGTCAGGCTGTCGCCGAATGCCGCCAATGTGATTTTTGCCATGGTTATTTTTCTCCCTCGCGCAGCCAGTTCTGGAAGCGGGCCACTTCATCTTTCCACTGCTCTGAGATGCGGATGGTGATGAATTCCTTGAAAACATGGTCGAAAAGGGTGACGCATTTTTCAATCAGGTAGATTTTTTCCAGAAATTTTGCGTCAGGATCGTCCCCTTCCTCATCCTTCATGTCCACTTTGGGGGTTTTCAGTCCGCTCATGGTGAAATCTTCGGCTTTGACCTGCATTTGCCAGAGGTTTTCGTCGATTTCCATCTTCAACTGGCAGCGGGTTACTTTCTTGCCGGTACGCAGTCCGTACAGAACTTCGGTCATATCCCCGCTGGCGGAGTTGACAGTGGCGGTGTCCACGTTTTCGCCATCGCCGCCTTGAACAGACATGCGTTGCTCCATGTAGAGCATGAAGCGTTCGCCGCTTTCCAGTTCGAACATGCCGTCCTGAATTTCGCTTTTATACCATAGCCATGTCAGAAAATCCTGTCCTAGAAGAGTATTTTCCCTTTCGGCAAGCATCATGAGGTCCATAACTGGTGCTCCTTTGAGTAGTTCTGTTGGTCCTAACCTACGAAATAGGTTGGATCGAGCGATTCAAGTTTCTGTACAGCCTCTTCGCCGAGTATTTCCATAGCCAGAAAAAAAGGAGTAAGCGGTTCAAGGGTAAGTTCAAAAGTATCGGAAAAATGGTCGGTGAAGAGATCCATGACCTTGCTGTTTGTTGCTGCCAGGTAAACCCTGTTTTCCGGTACGTTCCAAACTACGTCGAATACTGCCGGAATGGGCAGGGAACGGGCGCGCAGTTTGAGTGTAACTTGTTCCTTGATTTCCCTCTTGCGGTCGCGGGAGATGAAATTTTTTCCTTCTTTCTTGGCTTCGGCCAGCTCGTGATTCAGCGCTATCTGAAAATGTTTTTTCAGCACTGCAGGCTGGATTCTGCGGGTATCAAGCCGAAGGGAAAAGGTGAAGTACTGGGCCTTTTCAGGCGGTGATACAGCCCATTTGTCATCAAGCATGTCATCCATATTTACCCAGCCAAAGGAGCGTTCCTCTGCAGTATGGTCAATATCCATGAATGCGAATTTTGCTAATTTTTCGGGGATTTCCCGGATAAGATCATCGCTGACCTCTTCCAGAATCCTGTATCTGGTAAGTCCTGTGCTGGCTGAAAGTATAGGCAAAATATGCTCCTTGAACCGGCTGTCACATTATTGGCACTGCCGGATTTATTTCGCTGTAGTGAAAAATCCAATCGCTAATTGTTATGTTCATTTTTTCAGGATGTAAAGAGAAAGAATTCCCATCTTTCAGGTATGGCATGTTAGGTGCATAGTATTTATTAATTGTAGAAGATGTAAATCAGGCAACCCTTAAGGAGGACTCAGTCAGTAAGAGCTGATTAAGCTGGTGGAGGTCGCAATGACTCTCATTGAAGTACGGACCGAAGGAAATTATATCGTAGTTGGTAGCCACCGTAGAAAGAAGTTAACACCTGACGGATGTAACGAGCCGTTTAAGGATCGTTTTTGGTGTCCGCGTAAAAAATGGTTTATGAAGAGCGCATGTCCGTTCATAAACAAGCAAGAGTGCGGGAACTACCGGCATATGTGCGGCTCTCTGTAACGAGCTTAATTCTTACATATTTGTCGTTTTCAATTGACATATTTGTTTATATTTGATTTATTTTGTGCTGGTTTCAATATTTTTGCAGTTCGTTGGATAGGAGGATTCGGTGATTTCTGATAACCCATATGGATTTCTGGCAGACCGCATTGAAGGCATTGCCGTTCAGGTTCGCGAGATTGAAGCTCAAGCGTATAAGGCATTGTATGAAGATAAGGATGACCTTGCGTATAGGGAATTTATGCGCCGTAAGGCAATGACTCTGGCTGATCTGGCCGAGGATGTGGCCGTGCATGATCTGCCGGTGACGGACTCGGTAAAAAAACGCATAAAGCGGTTTTCCTTTTCCGCAGCACAATCGCTTGAAATAGGCAGTGTCTTTTTCATGTCTGCCCTGCTTTATCCGGAAGATCATGAGGTCGGTGAGCCTAACGATCTGGATAATTTTGTGGCGGAATTAAAATCTTTGTCCTGATTATTAGGTTGTTAGCTTTTCTTTTTCTGTGTGGCGCGTTATTTTTCCTCTATAACGGTTGCTTTTGAAAAATTGTTGTTATATCTAGTTGCGTCGGGTCAAAATGGGGGGCGGATTGCTTTCTGCAGTCTGTTTTTTTGACTTATATACAGGATTAAACAATGCTTAATGCAGAAAAGTCCGCCTGTGATGTGATACACGGCGAGGGAGCTGTTAAGCCTTTGAAAATTTTGCTTGCCGAAGACTGTGAAAACAACGTCCTTCTAGTGCAACTTTACCTGAAAAAGTTTCCGTATTCCATTGATGTAGCAGAAAATGGCAGTGAAGCTTATGAGTTGTTCCGGCATAATGAATATGATGTTGTTCTCATGGATATAGAGATGCCCGTGACCGACGGTTACGAGGCAACTTCTCTCATGCGTGATTATGAAAAAAGTAATAGCCGGGACAAGACTCCCATTGTGGCCGTTACTGCGCATGCTCTTCCTGAAAATGAACTCCGGGCCTATGAAGTGGGTTGTGATTTTTTTCTGACCAAACCGGTCCGTAAAGCGGATCTTATCTCTGTGGTTCAGAGATACGGTGCCGGAGCAGGGCTTTAGTGTAAATTCCAATTAAAGTTATATCATTAAAACAGGGGCTGACATGATTACCATGACAGCCCCTGTTTTTTTTTATGATGTTTGGAATCTGCCGGAAGCTAGACTCCGTTAACCACATTTATTGCCTTACCATCCAGAAAAGCCTTCACATTATCAACTGTAGTGCCGGTCAGTCTTGAGCGTGCCTCAAGGGTCGCCCACGCAATGTGCGGAGTAATGGTCAGGTTCGGAGTTCCTGAAAGAGGGTTGCCCGGCAGCATGGGTTCCTTTTCGACCACATCAAGTGCGGCTCCGGCGATAATTCCCTCGGTGAGCGCTGCGGCCAGATCAGGTTCATTGATCAAAGGTCCACGGGCGGTATTGATCAGGTATGCTTCCGGCTTCATCGTCAGGAGTAAATTTTTATTGATAAATTTTTCATTGTCAGCAGTCAGCGGACAATGCAGGGATACAACATCCGCCTTCCTGAAAAGTTCTTCAAGGGGGACGAAACTGAAGGGGCGGTAATCGGGAACCGGCTTTGGTCTCGGTGCGTAAACCATAACTTCCATACCGAGAGCATTTGCAATGCTGCCTACTTTTTTACCGATGTCGCCAAAGCCGACGATGCCCATTTTCTTTCCGGCCAGTTCAATCAGGGGGGCGTTCCAGAAACAGAAATCTTCCTGCTGAGCCCATTGTCCATCTTTTACAGCCTGATCATGCATGGCAACCCTGTTTGCATGGTTGAGCAGCAGGGCGAATACATGTTGGGCCACAGAAGGCGGTGAATAGCCCGGAACATTTGATACCGGGATACCCTGTGCTGCTGCCGCTTCAAGATCTACTACATTATACCCGGTAGCGAGTACGGAAATAAATTTCAGCTTAGGCAGTTCTTTGATGATGTCAGCATTCAGTAAAGTTTTATTGGTCAGGATAATGTCCGCATCCAGTGATCTTTTGATTATCTGCTCCGGAGAGGTGCGGTCATAAACACTGAGATCGCATATTTCTTCCAACTCGGTCCAGGGATTGTCGCCTGGATTGAGCGTGTAGCTGTCGAGGATAACTGTTTTCATGTGGTCATTCCGTAATTCCCGGCTTGGAAGTCGGGGTTAAAGCTTGAATTTTTTGCTTGATGCCGGAGCTATTCCGCGTTTTTTCTGAGCTTCTATTTCTTTTGTCATCTCTTCTTCTGTTGTGTCCGGGCATTTACCGGAATGTTTCTTCTGAATCATCCTTTTCTGCGCGGCGAGTATTATCTTGCTGATGACTTTGTCCTGATTTCTTTCAAGATCAGTAAATTCGCAACCAACGATTTTGGAGGTGCGGCGGGCGATTTTTAATTTCAGATTTTTGAGGATAGGTTTTCCGGACCAGATCAGGACAGCTTCAATCACCGTTCCCACCGGGAACTCTTTTGAGCTGGCAAAACCGATTCCGCTGGCGCTTATGTCCAGAATTTTGCATTTGACTCGCGGAACCCTACAGATGACGTGCATGTTGTCTACATCAATTCTGAAAGCGCGGCGGGCAGCGGGAATTTCTTTTTGCGGTTTGTAGTCAATATCCAGTGATTCAGCATTTTTCCTGCCCAGCATGCGGTCCAGCTTTGCCTTAAGTTTCCCGACCAAGCCGGTTTCCTTCTTATCCCTGCCCATTCTTTTCCCCTGATGAAAAGTATTTGGATATTTACGGTATAGTCTTTCACAACATCTCTGTATAATTGGCGTAAATCTGACTATCACCTTTTTCTATCATATCTGTGTATGGTTGTTTGTCAATATTTATACTGAAACTAGCTCTTGACATTATTGGAAATAATAGCGAAGAATGATCAAAATTTTGGTAATAAATCGGGTTAAATACTTGGAGGTATTTGGGAATGATCGGCGAACTGATTCATAACATGGGCCACAGCAGCACTGCTGGCTTTGTAGGTGTATCACTTATTTTTATTTACCTTGCATGGATGCTGTTTATGATTTTTTGCAGGATCAATGAAGGCAAAAACGAAGGTCACCATTAGAAATTTTTGAAAGGAGCAAAAGCTCCTTGGCAACAAAAAAAGGCGCGTATTACGCGCCTTTTTTTGTTGCCGGCAGTTTATTTCAATTTATGATTTATTACAGTCAGCTGCTCCAGTACTATCTCCAGCTGGGCATCAAAAATATGAGCCAGATCCTTCACCTTCTGATCCTTGGCTTTGATGAGGATATCCCGGATGAATACTCTGCGGCGGTTGAAGTCGTTGTATGCATAACCGCATTTTCGTTTTAAAAGTTTTGCTTCCTTGCTCTCGAAATTTTTCTCTTTTTTTACCAGATTGACTACAGAAAACAGCGAAGTCAGACTGTGGACCTGCATTTTGCTGGTTTTGCATAGATCAGCCATGTCCTGCAGGGCATAGACTCTGTCCGGGCGGGTGTCGGCTCCGGTTATTTTTTCGATTTTCATGCCCAGGGTTTTAAATGAAGATTCTGCTCCGGAAAGCTTATCAAACTGAGCTATCATATCTGTTGTCCCGCAGAATCCAGCAGCCGGAATAAGCAGCACCAGAGTTATCAGTGATGTGATGATTATTTTTTTCATTAGCTTTTCGCCTTTGCATCGTTATAAATATCCATGAGATACTGACCGTAATCATTTTTAAGCATATCCGCAGCCATGGCTTTCAGCTCTTCAATGGTGATGTAACCCATGCGGAAAGCAATTTCCTCAAGGCAGGCCAGCATGAAGCCCTGCCTTTCCTGTACTGCTTCCACATATGAGGCCGCACGCAACAGGGATTGGTGGGTTCCCATATCAAGCCATGCATAACCACGCCCCAGCAGTTCTACGTTGAGCTTGCCGCGTTTAAGGTATTCGTTGTTCACGTCGGTGATTTCAAGCTCACCGCGTGCAGAGGGCTTAATGCTTTTGGCGATTTCGACCACTGAATTGTCGTAAAAATAGAGTCCGGTAACAGCGAATTTGGATTTTGGTTTTTCCGGTTTTTCTTCAATGCTGATCACAGTCTGGTTTTTGTCGAATTCAACAACACCGTACCGCTTGGGATCTTTGACTGCATAAGCGAAAACCGTGCCTCCTTCTTTGAGGGTGGCAGTTTGTTGCAAAATATGCGGCAGATCATGACCGTAAAAAATGTTGTCACCGAGAATCAGGCTGACACTGTCATCGCCGATGAACTCTTCACCGATGATGAACGCCTGTGCAAGTCCTTCCGGTTTGGGCTGTTCCTTATAAGAAATATTAATGCCCAGATTGGATCCGTCACCGAGAAGGTCTTCAAACCTGTGCAAATCTTCCGGGGTGGAAATGATCAGGATGTCCCTGATTCCAGACATCATGTGAATGGATAGCGGGTAGTAGATCATGGGTTTATCGTAGACAGGCAGAAGCTGTTTGCTGACCACCCTTGTCAGGGGATAAAGTCTTGTTCCAGAACCCCCGGCTAGAATAATTCCTTTCATATTAAACCTTCCTCATGCTGTTTATATCTGATAGTTGCTAATTTAATTAGCAATAAAATCTTGTGGTGTCTGCCTTTATAGCATTAAATGGCCTGAATTTGTTCTCATCTGCAAAAAGGAGTTTCGTTCCATGCGCGGCCCCATGTTTTCACTGCCCACTGTTATGTTTTTGGGCGTGATTTTTTTTATTCTCATATTCTTTTTGTTTATATTTGTACAGGTTGGTCTGGTTACCGTGGCGTTCTCCAAGTTGGGGCTGACGCCGGGGCAGGGTTTTCTGCTGCTCATAGCCACTCTTCTCGGGAGCGGGGTCAATATTCCGGTTTTCCGTTCGGAAAGGCTGGTGCCTGATGTGCGGGTCAGGCAGGTTCGTATGTTTAATCCTTATTCGCCCATGGGGGCACAGCGGGACTCCGCAACTCTTACCAATCAGGTTGTGGCGGTTAACTTCGGCGGGTGCGTCATTCCGGTGCTGCTTTCCCTTTCCCTGCTTAGCAGGGCGGGGTTCGATTTTTCCATTCTGCTCTGTGTGGCTGTGGTCAGTGCCGCCGCTTATGCTCTGGCCCGGCCCATTCCGGGAGTGGGGATCGGGATTCCGGTGCTCATTCCTCCTTTGGTTACAGCCCTGGCGGCCCTTATCCTTGTTCCGGGTGAAATGGCACCTATAGCTGCCTATGTTGCGGGCAGCCTTGGAACTCTGATAGGAGCGGACTTGTTGCATCTGGCAACTCCGGCTACCCGGCGGGTGCTTGATGCCCCAGTGGTTTCCATTGGCGGAGCCGGAACCTTTGATGGTATTTTTATTACCGGAATTATCGCCGTTCTGCTGGCTTGATTTTTCTCTCAAGGAGTTATTTAGATGTGTGAATGTGATTTTTCTACGATAAAAGGTGCAGGTGTTGGCAGCAGGATTATGTTAGGGGATGCAGACTTTCTGCCTGACGGATGTTTATGCGCCGGCCTCAGCGGGGAAATCTCCGGCCTGCGTGCCGGAATGGTTTTGAAGTCAGGGGAAGTGGAGTTGCTGCGGCTTGTTTCCGGTGTCTGGACCTCCGGTACTCCGGGCGCAAAGTCGTGGACAGCTGAAGTGCTGGCTGATCTGCCTGAAGGGCGTGTTGAGCTGACTGCCGTAAAAGAGGGGTACTCGCTTGCCTATGTGACATTGAGTGATAAAGGGGCAGCCGGGGAGCGCGAGGATCAGGCCGGGCCGCTGATTGCTGAAATGATAAAAAATGCACTTCCGCTTTCCATTGCACAGGGTTATCTCATCGCTGACGAAAGTGATGACCTCAAATCCCTGCTCATGCAATTGGCCCATGTGGACGGTTTTGATCTGATCCTGACTACCGGAGGGACCGGGGTGGGGCCCCGTGATGTTTCGCCTGAAGCAACTCTGGCGGTGATTGAGAAGAGGCTGCCCGGATTTGAAAGAGCCATTACTGCTACCGGTCTTGAGAAAACGCCTCACGCCATGATTTCGCGTGCAGTGGCCGGAACTCTGGGGAAAAGTGTTGTAATCAATTTTCCCGGCAGTCCCAAGGCCGTGCGGGAGAGTCTTGATGCTGTTATTCCCGCATTGAAACATACTGTTGATAAATTGCAGGGAGATAAAACCGACTGTGCTTTGGTTTCATAGCGTTTAAAACAAAATTGATGCTTGATTCCTTAAGCTGGAGCATCTATATAAATTGTGATTTTTGTAAATCAATTTTTTCTGAAAATAACAACCTCACGTTCAGGATGTATAGAATGAAACGCAATTTTACGTTTTTATTTGTTATGATTTTTGTGTTGGCAGCTGTTCCTTTTGCCAATGCTCAGCAGTTGAAAGGGGAAAGCCCGGTAGGTGAAGCCCAAGCTCCCGTTTCTTTAGAGGAAGCAGCCACTCAGGTTCCTCAGGCGGATATTGATGAATCCGGAAACGCTGGAATGACCCTTACTCTTGAGGACTGCGTAAAGCTGGGGCTGAAACAGAATCCCAGCATCATAGCAGCCCGTAAGGAGCTGCTGGCCGCGGAAAGTGATGTGAAGAGACAGCGCGGTGCATTCGGTGCTCCTGTTACCACAAAATATGGCTATACCCATAACGGTGATCAGCCCCGCTCCGGAAACACCCCTATTGCCTATCAGGATCAATGGGCTTTTTCCGTAAATGTAAGCCAGCCTGTTTTCAGGGGTTTTGAACTGCTTTCAAAATACCAGAAAACCAAATTGCAGAGAGCTTCAACTGAGGCCAGCCTCTACAATGCCGAGCTTTCTCTGATCAGCAGTATCCAGACTTCGTTCCTGACTCTTCTTCAGGGACGTATGGAAGTGAAGAGTAAGCAGGATTCTGTTGCCCGTCTGAAATCCCAGCTTGATGTGATTCAGGCTTTTTATCAGGTAGGGCTCCGTCCCCGAGTCGATGTTCTGCAGGCGGAGGTGGAACTTGCAACCGCCGAGCAGGATCTGCTCATTGCCAAGAACACAGTGGACTCAAGGGCTGCCAGACTGAATACATTGCTTAATCTTCCCATCGAAGAAAATGTAAACTATTCCGGTGAACTGACCTACCTTCCGTTCTCCATGACTCTCGACGAGTGCATTGCAAAGGCCGATAAGGCCCGTCCTGACCTCAAGATTGCCCGTAAGGCCGTTGAAATTGCGGAAAAAGATGTGACAATCGCGGAGAGTGGTTTTTATCCCGATATTTCTGCTGATTTGAACTACAGCAGTGAAGGCGGAGATCCTTCTGTCAGCAAGAACAGATACAACTATCAGAATCGCCCAGATTCCTGGAACGTAGGCGCAAATCTGAACTGGGAAGTTTTCAGCTGGGGGCAGACCTACTACGACACCAAGCGCGCTGAAGATAACGTTAAGAAGATCAAGGCCGAGTTTGATAATACCAAACTTGAAGCTTCCTACGAGATCAAGGATCAGCTGCTCAGTCTCAAGGCTGCGGCCGACCGTATCGGTGTGGGACGAAAATCCGTGGAGGCCGGTCGTGAAGGTTACCGCATGGCCATGGCCCGTTATCAGGCTCAGGTCAGCACCAACAACGAAGTTCTTAACGCCCAGTCCCGTTTGAGTGACAGTGAGGCCCAGCTGATTCAGGCTTTGTCTGATTATCAGGTGGCGCTTGCCAAGCTCTACGTCGCCATGGGTGACATGAACCCGTCCCTTAAAACCAACTAGGAAGGCGGAATCAGATTTTAATCTGATGAATATTGCATAGATTAATCCGGCAGATTGCTTATGGCAATCTGCCGGATTTTTATTGTAGACATGAATAAGTGATAAACTTTATATTGCCGGTAACTGGAGGGAATAAATGTTTAGAGGGCGGAGCCTTTTCAATAAAGCCGCACGCGGTGGAGAGCATGATCAGGAAAGCAGGTGCAGTGCCTGCGGCGGAAACCTGTATACTCACCGTGAATGAGGTGGTGTGTTTTTGCGCTGCGGGTCCTGCGGCCGAAAATTTAATGTTTCTGACTATTCGGAATACATAGACGATGATTTTGAAGACGAAATGGCAAACGTACCCATGAACAGGCTTTAATGGAGTAGCAAAGTAGAATGTTCAGGAAACTGGCAGTTTTAATTTTCATCATTCTTCTGGGGAATGCAGGTTTTGCCTTTACTGACGATTCCCACAGCTGGGATGCCCTTAAGGGCAGGCTTGTTGCCGACGGGTTTAACCGTGAGTATGTGGATACTGTTTTTTCCGCCAGTTCACTGGAATATGATTCAGCCATGATGGCCCGTAAGATGCGGGCTTTACTTAAACGCAGGTTTGAACCTCCTGCAAAAAAAGTAGCCCGCGAAAAGGAATTCGATGAAAGATATATCGGGCCGATCATGCTTGCCGGAGGGTATTCTTACCTGCGAGAACATTACGGGCTATTGCAAGAAATAGATAAACAGTACGGGGTTGCCCCTTCCGTTCTGGTGGCGCTCCTGCTGGTGGAAACCAAGCTCGGCTTTACCCTTGGCGAGGCTCCGGCATTCAACAATTTAGCCAATATGGCTGCCAGTCCAGATCCTCTCAAATTCTTTGATGCGCTAGGTTACGAGAGGCTGGAAGAAAAAGATATGGTCTGGCTTAAGAAAAGGACTCAAAAGAAAGCAGATTGGGCTTACAAGGAGTTGTCGGCCCTGTTGAAGTTTTCTTCTGAAAATTCCATGGTCCCCACTGAAATTCCCGGTTCTCCCTATGGAGCTTTCGGAATTTGCCAGTTTATGCCCAGCACCGCAGTGCATTATGCCGTGGACGGTGATGGAGATGGGGTTATTGATCTTTTTACCCGTGATGATGCCTTGTTCAGTATGGCCAGTTTTTTAAAAAGGCACGGCTGGAAAAATTCCCTGAGCAAGAAAAAGAAACTTAAGGTGATCTATCGTTATAACCATTCCATGGTTTATGCCCGGACCATATACGAAGTTGCCCGCAATCTGGAAAAAATACGTTCAACTTTCGGTCCTGATTAAGAATTCATCCGGTGGCCGAAGTACATTTTTTTGGGAAAAAAGATTCTCTGGCCTCTACAAATTTTTATTAGGCTTCGCCGCTTCGTTTAGAGAGAATACAATTAAAAAGCCCGTAATACCTTTAACGGTATTACGGGCTTTTTAATTGAAAGTAGTTTTTGCAGCTATTTGCGAAGCAGATTGAAAAGTTTATCTTCTCCAGCCGCCGGAGGAATTCTTAATTCAAAATACTTTGATATAAAGTCATAGTCCGTTTCAGGAAATCTTCACCTGAGAGTTGGGACATGGTTCTCTTGTGTTCTTCTATCAGTTTTTCCCTGAAATCCTGATGTTTTATTGCTTCGGTCAGTTTCAGGGAAAGTTGGTTTACATCCTGCGGCGGTACAAGTGCCTGCGGCGGTAGCAGATCCGGCATTACACCTACGGAGGTTGAAATCAACGGTCTTTCACAGACCATGATTTCCAATGCCGCCCGGGCAATGGTTTCCGACCAGAGTGAACCGATTACCCCGATATCCATAGCTGAAATGCAGGCCGTGACGTCCTCGCATTTGCCGCTGATGGCGGTAATTTCCTGCAGTCCGTTTTCGGTCAACCATGACTCAATTTCGTGTTCGCTGGTTGCGGTGGGGAAGCCGATCAGGAAAAGTTTAATGCTTTTATCCCGTACATTGGTGCGTGTCTTGGCAAGGGCTTCGATAAGTTCTTTCTGCCCTTTTACACGGTCAAATCTGCCAAGCATACCGATAACAATATCATCATCCGCAAAACCGAATTTTTTTCTGACCTTGTTCCTGCCTTCGGGATTGAATGAGAAAATTTCCTTGTCCACACCACCGTGGATCAGCCATAGGCGGTTCTCAGCCAGCTTCATCTTTTTCAGGAAATGGTCGGCCATCCGCTTGTTGGTCACTACCACGGCATCGGCCACTTTGGAGTGCAGATAACGGTTGAAAAAATCGCTTTTGGGCAGGCGCTGGTCACCACGGGTTCTGACCAGTTTGTAGCCCATTCCTATTTTGCGCAGGATTCCCCACCAGAAAAACGCTTCACCGCGATGGCAGTTGACTACCTGCGGTTTGTGCTTTTTGATCAGGAAAAAGACTTCTGAACATGCTTTTAAAAGCTTGTGCGGGTGGGCGGAATTAAGCTCGATGGTCTCTACGTTCAGGCCCATCTCATAAGCTTTTTCTTCGGTTTCAGAACCGGGAACGGTGATGACCAGAACTTCGTGTCCCGCATCCTGCAGGAGCTTGCTTAAGTAGAGGGCATACCATGAAGTGGCATTGAACCAGCGGACGTTGATAACTTGAAAAATTTTCATGTGGTAAATGGCAATCCGTAAACTAATGGGTCTGCTATAATGGCCGATAACTTTGTGTACCAGCGAAAAATCAGTCTTGCACAGCTATACATAGCGTATGTTTTTTTATTAACATGATCAAATGCCATTTGGCATGGAAAATTTTTTTTATATTTATAATACAGGTGATTGACTGTATATGGTTAAAGATACACCCAAAGTTTCTGTGATTATACCTACTTATAACCGGGCGGCACAAATCTGCCGGGCTGTGGATTCGGTTCTGGCCCAAACTTTTAATGATTTTGAATGTATGGTGGTTGATGACGGCTCCACGGATGACACTGCCGAACGTTTGGCTGATTATGCCGATCCCCGCTTGAGGGTGTTCCGGCAGGAAAACATGGGAGTTTCAGCCGCAAGGAACAACGGTATCGCCCGTTCCGGCGGTGATTTGATAGCTCTCCTTGATTCTGATGATGAATGGCTTGCTGATAAACTGGAGAAACAGATTCCTTTTATGGAAAAGGGCGGTTTTGAAATAAGCCAGACCGATGAAATCTGGATTCGTAAAGGCAAGCGGGTCAACCAGTGTAAAAAGCACGAAAAGCCGGAAGGATATTTTTTTGATCGTTCCCTTGCCATGTGTATGGTCAGTCCTTCCTGCGTTATTTTCAGCCGCAAATTTTGGGATGAGTTAGGACCTTTTGATGAAAAGATGCCCGCCTGTGAGGATTACGACCTCTGGCTGCGGGCCGGGCTTAAGTATCCGGTGGGGCTTTTGCGTGAAAGGTTGACCGTAAAGCACGGCGGCCGTCCAGATCAGCTTTCCAATAGTGTAGAGTGTTTGGATTTATACCGAATTTACGCTATAGTGAAGCTGATTCATTCCGGAGATATTTCCGGGAAGGAAAAGAGTTTGGCTCTTGATGAATTACAGCGCAAGGCCGGTTTTTATATCGGTGGGTGCAGGAAAAGGGGACGCGACGAGCAAGCCGCGAAGATTGAGCGGCTGGTGGAAGACATGGCTGCCGGCAATAAAGTTTCTCCTGCTGAAGTCATTTCAGGATGAAACAGGCCGGGACTCTTGAATAAATCCCGGCCTTGGATAGTCCTGCAATCAGGCAAAAATTTCTTTTTTGCTGAATGCTTCCGCTTTTACCCTGTCGAGCAGGCTGGCAAGACATTCTTTGACATTTTCACGAATGTCTCCGGCTACGATGAGGAAAAGCACGTCGTCACCGGGTTTGAATACGCCTTCATTGGCGTGGGTTACGATTTTATAGATTCCGGGGAATTTTTCATGTTCCTGACGGATTTGCTCTATTTTGTCATAGTCGGCTTTGATTTCAATGCTGCTGACTTCATCATGGGTTCCCCGTGACCAGCCGCGGACGATTCCGTTGTGAACGAGGATCATGCCTACATTGTCGGCGAATTCAGGGTCCTGTTTGAGTTCTGCTATTTTTTTTGAAATGTCCATAATTCCTCCGCAGGTAAGGAGTTGTAGTTTTGTATTCGATTTCAAGCTTATTTGAAAAATTTCCCGTTGTCAGCCATTCCCGCATGGTAAACCGAGGTTTTGGTGTCTGGATGGTCTGGGGGGAAACTCTGGAAGATTCCATTGTGCGCAGCATGCGTGATTTTGGCGGCATGCCCATGAGTGAGGGATCGAATCAGGCTTACTGGTTCTTTTTCAGCGATGATGTCTTCCGGGTTGTTGCCCGTCTTGAAATCTGGGCCAGGCTCAACCCTATGCCGGTGTTTATTCAGGTCATGCCGGCGACTCTGCTGGTCGATTACAACCTGGATCTTTCCCTAAAGGTTGACGGTGAATTCACGAATCAGGAAACAGCTCTGCCAACTGAATTTGAATTGTTAATTCATCCTAAACTGGCGGATTACGTCAAGGCAATTGCCGGTCTGAATCTTGAAGATGTCAGGACCCCTAGCGGAATTTCAAAATCCGGGTGGCTGGCTTTGGAGGCTGATCAGGGATTGGGGTATGACTCCCTGCAGAACTGGTATTTTATTCTCATTCCGGTGGGAAATCCTTCGGACAAGGATTTTATCAAAGGCTGGCGTTCATTTTTTTCGGAAGTGCAGGTCATGCTCCAGAAGCTGGGTATCCAGTATATCACCTCTGAGGTGAAGGTCATCCTGCCTATTGCGTCTTTTTCTTTGCTCAGGACATTTTTGCGTGAGCTGCTCATGCTCATTCACAGGGTACGAAACAGCGAACAGACGGAAGAGGTGTCATACTGGCCTTCGGTAATGGCCCTTGTCCCGCAGATGAATATGAGTTTCAACGACGAGGTTATCCGCAAAGTTAATCTCGACTGGGATAAACTTACCCCGGATTGCCCGCATCTGCGTTACCGTGATGCTTTTCTGCTGGGCGGCGATTTTGCAGTGAACGAAGTTCGCTTCGGAAGTGAACAGGAAACTGTGGACGGCTGGTGTCATGTCAGTCTCAAGCAGGGGGTGAATGAAACGGCCTCATCGGCAATAGCTGTTACCATTTCCCGCCGTGTTTCAGTAGGGGAATACGAGGATTGTTTTTATTGCGGAATGAAAAACCACTCTCCGGCAGAGTGCCCCAGCCGTGAACTCACCGGTCTTGATTCTGCGGTCTGGAAACAGTTGGCAGCTATTGATAGCGAAAAATTTACCGAAGGGTTTCAGGGTATTGACCTTCAGATGCAGGGAAAAGAAAACGTTGTTGATGAATTTTCCCAGATTCTGCACAAAAACAAAGGGTACGAAGGTATCGTTACTAGGGCTCTTTTTGCCATTAACGCCATTTCTCAATTAAGGACACTCTATCTGGTCTGGCGATGCCGGGGCAAGGATTGGCCGCGGGGTATAAAGGATCAGGGGCCGGAAGAGGGCGAGTTGATCTGGGCCGCCTATGAGAGCCTGTGTAAAGGTTCCCGAAACGAAGCGGAAAGTTTGATAAAAAATGCCATGATCCGTTTTAGCCGTAGCTACCAACCACGCTCGCTGATGGCCTTTTACGAATTGGAGATGGGGAATCTCGAACAGGCTTATTTTTATTGGCAGGAGGCTGAAAGGCTCTGCTATTCTCCTTTACAGCAAGGTTATTTTGTCTACCAGCAGGGCAGGATGAAGGAAGTCTTGGGGGAATTCGGTGAAGCAAGCGATCTTTACCGTAGTGCACAAGGTAAATGCCCCGAATGGCTTGAGCCGCAGTACCGCCGTGCTGTCTGCATGGTAAAAATGGGGTTTGCCGAGCAGGCTATTTCAGCATTTCAGGATATAATTACCAAGGATCCCCATTTTTTCAACAGGGTTGCCATTGACCCCGAACTTGACCGGGGAAGGTTGACTGTATTGCAGGAAATGGGACAACTCTGGGATATTGCCGAGGCTGAAGCCAAGGAAGTTGCGTTGGGCATGGATACTCTATCTGCGGATATTGCCCAGTGGTTTGAGGAGGGGCATGAATTCGCGGATGAGGCTAACCGGTTCATGGAACGTATGAATAAATTGGCAAAAATAAATAACTATGTGGCCTTCCGCCAATTAACAGCCGGTATTGCCCGTTTGACCGAAGAGATTGAAAAACGGGTCGAATATGAAATCAAGGTTATCAACAAGAAGCTGGATATCTATCGTGAAGAATTGCTGGATGTCCAGCGTGAAGCCTCCTGGTTTCCATTCCCCAAGCTGCTGACTGAATTCAATGGTGATTTTAACTATTGTGCTGATAAAATTTATTGGATTAAGACCCAGCAGCTCAATGTTGCAGAGACCTTCCGTAAGACCCAGCGCTATCTGGACCGTATTGACGGACGTTTGAAAAAACTAAGGAAACGGCTGGTTACACTCAGGGTTGTTCGTGATACGACGCTGTTTATCATGTTGCTGGGCAGGAGTTTTATCTGGCTTGAAGTTATTTTTCTCGGGGTGGCTCTTCTCTGTATCCCGCTGCTGATTTACTACTCTAATAATTTTCAATCGAATTTTATTATCGACATGATTATACGCCAGAAATGGGAGTTCCAAAAAGGGTTGATCCTTATCCTCAGCATTTTGGCCATTGCCATAGCTGCTTTCCGGTCTGCCGTGGTTTTTGAAAAGAAAAAACGGGAGCTGTTTCTCATTAATGACGGAAAGGATGATGATTGAGTGGTATTGTGGCAAGGAAATTAAATATATCCCGGTGTGGAAATTATACCTCCATGGATCATTTCGTTCTAAGCTTGCCCGGCTAGCTCTTTTTTGAAAGGAATGTGTAGCCGTACATAGTTGTATTTGATCCCATCGACTTTTTAATGAGGAATTGTTTTGTTGGTACACTTGGTGCAATCAACCATGTTGAAAAAGTATTTTTTTGACAGAGGGATTGCTTATGACCAATGTGAACAACGATATTGCCACGATGATGAAACTGCTGGGGAATGTTCCCGGTAGTAAGGGAAATTCATCTCCCAACCTTGCTGCCATGAAGGGGCAGGCCGGGGCCTTCGATATGGAACTGATGATGGCAAACAAAATGTTTTCAGATGGTTCCAATGATGGGGTATCCGCCGACAGCATGGACATGGGCGTTATGAACGATATGCTTATGTTGGAGGCCCTTAACGCTCTCAATTCCATCAAAGGACTGCAGGGCGGGGCAGGGATGAAGAATACTCAGGCTCTCAATTCGTATCGTGCCAATCATGTGCCAACGGACATTCAGCCTGTCAAAAAAATGGACACTTCCATTGTTTCCGGTGATCTTTCCGCAAAGTTCGAGTCCGGTTCCAAGGGTGTTTCATCCATCGGTTATGACCGGGTGGGCGGAACTTCCTACGGCAAGTATCAGATAGCCTCCAAGACAGGAACCATGGATAAATTTATCCAGTTTCTGAAAGACAAAGCACCTGAAATTGCAAATAAGCTGCTCGGAGCAGGACCAGCTGATACCGGTTCCAAAACAGGTGCTATGCCTGATCTCTGGAAAAAAATAGCCGATGCTGACCCCACCGGTTTTGAAAAGTTGCAGCACGATTTTATCCAAGGCAGCCATTATGATCCCGCTGCAAAAATGATTCTTGAAAAGACCGGTATCGATATGAATTCCCTGCCCGCACCGGTACGTGAAGTCCTTTGGTCCACTTCTGTACAGCACGGCCCCACAGGAGCCTCCCGTCTCATTGCCAAAGCCATAGATAAATTGGCTGCCAGTGCCGAAAGTAAAGGGTTTCCGGCAGATCTGGTCAAAGAAATTTACGGCGAACGCAAAAGCCAGTTCTCATCATCAACCGAACGTGTTCAGGCAAGCGTAGCCAACCGTTTTAAGCAGGAACAGAGCATGGTTTTGTCCATGCTGGAGGGAATTTCCAAGACGGCTTAAGAATGCCGCCGGAGGCATAAAATTATTTTTTAGCCAGCTTCTCTTCCAAACTCTGATCTATATCCACGTGCAGATTCTGCAGCACGCTGTCTACAGCTACCTGCCCGTGAGCCCAGCCTTTGACCTTGCGTACGTCTTTAACCAGAGCGCACATGACATCCGCCTTGGAGTCGTTGGTGCGGTAGCTTTTGAGTGCGGCCAGAATTGCTGCTTCGCGCAGTGTCTGCTCCGGTACGTCCTGTCCGGGATGGTCGCGTTTCAGTACTACGTGGGAACCGGGACCGTCTTGAACATGGAACCAGTAATCGAAAACAGACGATACCTTGCTCAGGATTTCGTGGTTGGCTTTGCTGTTCTTGCCGCGGATCATGAGAAAACCGTCGGACGATATGAAAAGTGCGGCCGCAATGCTCTTGTATTTTTTGGGAATTTCTATGTTTTTACTTTTGCGGCCTTTCTCTGAAGACGGCATGAGATTGGCTTTCAGGAACTGCTCGTGTTCTGCCTCGACTTCCTGCCTGCGCCGCTCCATATGTTTGAAACCGCGCTGAGCCTTGGCTGCGAACCGAAAAATTTTTTCCATGTTTTCAGCCGGAGTCAGTAACGGATCAAGCTTTACTTCCATCTCGCCGTGTTCGGGATGGGTGACCGTTACTCTATCCAGTTCCCGCAGGTCTTTTAAACGGTACATTTCAGCCTGCAGGGCTTCGCCCTCGACTTTACGGTTCTGCAGACCGCGCAACCGTTCTTCTTCCTGCTCAATGCGCTTAAAAATTTTTTTGAATTTTTTCTTGCCGGTTTTGAGCGTGTTGCGCTGTTCCGCGTTTTCCATGCGCTCCATGACCGGAAAAAGAATTTTTTCACCGTATACTGAAGACGCTTCAATAGCGGAATCGTATATCTGTTCAGTGCTTTTAGGGTCGGACCAGACCCGCGGAGGAGAAAGTTCTCCTTTTTTTTCTGAAATAAAGAAATGATCGGTAATTCCACTCTCAAGGCGGGCCAGCAGATTTCGGCCGTCCGTTTCGGAAAGTGCGTTTAACGTTTTACGCAGGGGAGGGGAAATCTGCGGAAAATCACGCCATATTTCCTCGTCTGAACGGGCCTTTTCATACGAAGGCCAGCTTACAGGCGCGGGGAAATCTTCTGGCAGGTCATGTATCAGGGAGACTCCTTTTTTCATGTCCAGCAGAAGATAGCGATATCTGTCACGCTGTTTCCACGGAGAAAGAGCGAATGCAACCCGCAGGTTGATCCAGTCGTGGTAGGCTTCGAAAATCCTGCGTCCGGCCAGCCGTTTACGCAACCACATAACCTGTGACGGCGGGCTGGGAGGATTGACAGGTTTTACTCTGGAGATAAAAAGCAGGCCCACCGATTTGGCGGGCCTGAAAAGCAGATATTCCTTGCCTCCCTTGGATTGGAGCGCGAAAGTCCACACTCCCTCAGCGGGGGCAAATATTTTTTCAACCCTGCGGCCCTTGAGATTTATCTCAAGTTCGCCGGTTAGGGAACGAAAGAAATGTGCATCCATTTTAGATTGATCCGGGCTTAGTCTCCGCGGTTTTGTTCCTCTTCTTCCTGTTTGCTTTTGCAAGCAATACAGAGGGTTGTTACCGGGCGGGCCTTGAGCCTCGGGACGGATATTTCATCGCCGCATGCGTGGCAGATGCCGAAGTCTCCGTCCTCAATGCGCTGGATGGCTTTCTGGATTTTTTTGATCAGCTTGCGCTCCCTGTCTCTGAGTCTGAGGGTGAATGCCCGGTCGGACTCGGCGGTTGCACGGTCTGCGGGGTCTGCATAGGTTTCCCCGGATTCAGTCATGTCTTCGATGGTTTCCTGACCCTTCTGAAGAATGTCATCAAGCATCTTGTTCAGGGTTTCACGGAAGTATTCAATATCTTTTTGTTCCATATTGATAACCTCTCTTTAACGTGAGGTGGGGTTACGAGTTTGCCAAAACAACTCTAACTTTTAAGTTGCATGGTATTAGCCTAAAGTGGGTGTGGAAGTAAAGGGCGTGATAAAAAAAAATAAAAAAATAAAAAATTAAAACGGTTGACAAAAAAAAGGAGCTGGCCTAAACCCGCCTTTAACGACACGTTAGTCGATTCTTTGAAATTATTTGTTTACCTCTGCAGGTTTGAAGTTAGCTAGATGATTGATTAAATTGTATCTGGTTACTTGGCAGAGGGAAAGCAAAAAAGATAATTAAGAATAAAAAAAGGTGTTGACAGTTTTGACACATAAAGTTAAAAACTGCTTCGCTTTTCGTGAGCGGGAATAACTCAGTGGTAGAGTACAACCTTGCCAAGGTTGGAGTCGCGAGTTCAAATCTCGTTTCCCGCTCCAAATATTTCGGCGACATAGCCAAGTGGTAAGGCAGAGGTCTGCAAAACCTCCATTCTCCGGTTCAAATCCGGATGTCGCCTCCATGAGCGGGAATAACTCAGTGGTAGAGTACAACCTTGCCAAGGTTGGAGTCGCGAGTTCAAATCTCGTTTCCCGCTCCACTAAATTTCTTGGTGACCTTTGTGGTCTCCGTCCTTCATATTATTTGAAGGTAAAACCCCGAGCGGGAATAACTCAGTGGTAGAGTACAACCTTGCCAAGGTTGGAGTCGCGAGTTCAAATCTCGTTTCCCGCTCCAGATTTTTCAGGCCTTCCTGATGTTTTTAGGGAGGCCGTTTTCTTTCCGGAATACGGAAAGTTTTGAGCGGGAATAACTCAGTGGTAGAGTACAACCTTGCCAAGGTTGGAGTCGCGAGTTCAAATCTCGTTTCCCGCTCCAAAATTCAGGCGGCATAGCCAAGTGGTAAGGCAGAGGTCTGCAAAACCTCCATTCTCCAGTTCAAATCTGGATGCCGCCTCCACGAGCGGGAATAACTCAGTGGTAGAGTACAACCTTGCCAAGGTTGGAGTCGCGAGTTCAAATCTCGTTTCCCGCTCCAGATTTTTTTACGGATCGTCCTTTACAGGACGGTCCGTTTCTTTTATATAATTCACATATTTCAGCGGGAATAACTCAGCGGTAGAGTGCAACCTTCCCAAGGTTGAGGTCGCGGGTTCAAATCCCGTTTCCCGCTCCATGTTTATGGCCGGCCCTTATGGCCGGCCTTTCTTGTTTTGTAAGTAACTTAGGGTGATTTTATTTCGATTGCGCAGGGGTGCTTATATGAAGATTGTTACTCTTGAATCGGATTTTCTTGCTTCTTCATTCAGGGAGCTTGGTCACGAAGTTTTTTATATCCGGTGGGATACAGAGTTCGCTGAAAAGAAAAATTTCCTACAAGTCAACCGTCCGATATATTATCGGGACCTCCTCACCATCTTTGATAAATATTCATTTCAACCTGATCTTGTCCTTTGGCATGACGTAGGTAATATTCCCAGAGTCTGGGGCTTGGAGGCCTTGGAGTGTCCTACTGTAGGTTTCTTTGTCGATACCTATTGCAACCCGTGGCATATCCCATATTCCTATGCATTTGATTGTTCGCTGGTTGCCCAGAAAAACGCCGTTCCGCTTTTCAATGAAGATGATTACGCTAAGGTGAATAAGTGGTTTCCACTGTTTTACAACAAGAGAAGGGCGTTTAATGATTCGGTTATCCGGGATATTCCGGTGTGTTTTGTCGGTACTGTAGATAGTAAGCAGAATGAATTACGTAAAAAATTTCTTGATCAGTTTGCAAAATTCTGCCCTGTGCTCGTCAAGAAAGGAGCATATCAGCCTCTCTTTGCCCGTTCCAAAATAGTCCTTAATCAGTCCGCTGCCTGTGAGTTGAACTATCGTACTTTCGAAGCCGCTGCCTGCGGTGCAGCAGTCTTAACGGAAGATTGCGACAACGGCTTGCTCGATTTATTCACCCCCGGAGAAAATATCCTGCCCTTATATGAAAGGGGAAATGCCAGACAGGCGGCTGATATTGCGCTCGAAATGTTGAATGATGAAAAGAAACTGACCGAAATAGCAGCTTCCGGTGAGCAGTTGGTTAATGAAAAGCACAGTTCAATTGCCCGGGCGCAGGAGATCCTGGATTCAATCGGAGAATTTTCCGGAAAGACTCGGAGGCGGCTTGCCAGTGGGGAGTTTATCCGGGCCAAATTGATGCTGGCTGCCATGTTTATCTGTGGCGAGACAAAAACAGTTCTTCCACTTAATATGATCAATCATTTTAGCGAGATTGCAAAAACATACCAGCAGCGCTGGGATAAAGTGGCACTGTTCCGATAATTTTTGCAGGGGGGCGGTTCTACTTCACTGTTCGTTCTGCGGGGGGGCGCTGTTGACGGCGTAAACCTTATGCCTTCGCTGTTGACCGCCTGCTTGTTAATGATTACTCCTCTTTTCCTGTGGCTGATTTTTCAGCAAGACAAGGTTTCATATCCCTACTAAGCTGGGGTGAAATTAATATTGACTATCCCTTCAGGAGGTTTCCTTGAAAAATATAGCGTTGAAGCCGGGTGTGGATTTTGACGAGCTGCTTGCAGCAGCCCGGAACAAGTTCGGTGCGATTAAGTTTGAAGAAGTCAAAGTCGGCGACCGGATTTTTGAACTGGCCCAGATTGCGGACATGCCCGCGTATCTTGATAAACTCGTTGACAAGGCTCGTGGCGGAAAGAAAATTGATCTGCCTCTTTGGGCCAAGATATGGCCTTCCTCTCTTGTGCTCGGGTTTTACGCGCTCAAGTTCAAAGCTGCAGATGGTTCCAAATTTCTTGAAATCGGCACAGACGGAGGGCTTTGCGGGATGATTGCTGCCAGCCGGGGATATGATGTCGTGCTTGCCGATACCGATGACGACGCCCTTCTTTTTGCCCGTTTGAATGCCTTCCGCAACAAGCTTGACGATAAGATCAGCGTGCGCAAGATTGATTTTGCTGAAACCGATCTGGAAGAAAAATTCAACTATATTTTAGGATGCGAAATTCTGCACCGTGACGAAGTGGCTAAATCTCTGCCGGGGTTCATAGCCAGACATCTTGTTGACGCAAAGGATGCGGAAGTGCTTTTGGCCATGGATAAAAAGCGTAGCGGAAAAAAATTCTTTGAGCAGACCAAGGACAGTTATCGCCTGATGAAGCAGGAAGTTCCGTTTGCTGGGAATATGGGCGAAGGAAAGTCCATTGTTTCTTTGGTCAGGATGGGAGTAAAATAATGCTGGAACTCAAGTCGTGCCCCAAAGTTTATTCCAAGGATCAGGATAAGGCTGTCAGCCCTGAAGAGACTGTTTCCAGAGTTAAAGCTTTGCTGGATGAGAAGTGCAACGGTGTGCTCAAATGTACCCGCAAGGTTGATACCGGACGTCTTGGAATTCCGGTATTTATCAGTGAATGCGGCGATGAAGCCCGTGAAGTTATGCCCACCCGCAAACAAATGGGTAAAGGGGCTTCCGTGGCGCAGGCCGAGGCTTCCGCGCTTATGGAATTGGTTGAGCGATTCAGCTTTTTCAGTTTCTGGTCCAATGCCGAAAATTTTACTCTGGCCACATACAGTGAAGCTGAGGAGCTTTGGCCCGGCAAGGTTATTTCCATTGAGAAGATCCTGCAATCCGTGGGTGAGGATATGGATCCGGGCAAGGCACGGGTCATCCTAGACCTGGTGCGCTGGCATTTTTACCCCGCACTGAACGTGCATACCGGGGAAGAGGAATACGTGCCGCTGGATTGGTTCAAGATTCTTAATGAGTTCAACGGTGCTTCCGCAGGTAACTCCCCGGAAGAATCAGTGCTTCAGGGAGCAAGTGAACTGGTGGAGCGGCACGTCTGTGCTGTGATTGACCGCGAGCGGCCCGAAGTTCCGGTTATCGATCCCGCTTCCTGTGAAGACGAGGTGCTTGCTAATCTCTGCAAATGTTTTGATGACAACGACATCAAGTATATCATCAACGACTTTTCATTCGGTATGCCTCTGCCCACAGTGGCGGTAACCGCTTGGGACCCCTCCACCTTTCCGGGAATGAGTGAAATCGTTTTTACTGCAGGCACGTCCGCATCTCCCTGCAAGGCCGCAATCCGTGCTTTTACCGAAGTCGCGCAGTTGGCCGGGGATTTCGAGACCGGACGGGTTTATGAGGCTTCTGGTCTGCCTAAGTTCACCGAGATCGAACAGACAGGCTGGCTTGGTGCCGGGCAGTGCGTTAAGATTAAATCCCTTCCCTCGGTTGAGAGTGACGATATTTATGACGAACTGAAGCAGTTTGCCGCGAAGTTGGATGAAAAGGGATACACCCTGTATTCAGTGGATACCACCCATCCTGAACTGGGTGTATCGGCTAACTATAACTTTGTGCCCGGTTTCCAGTTCCGCGAAAGAACCCCGCATGCAAGTCTGGGGCTTTTTGTGGGACGTATTCTTTCCGAAAAGGTTGCCCTTGATATTGCCGGAGACGGGCTGGATGTTATCTCCGATATTTACGGTGAACCTTACTTTATTCCTTTTTTTGAAGGGATGCTTGCTCTGCGTGGAGGGGATACTTCCCGCGCTGTGGATATGTTCAGCATTGCGGTGGATATGCAGCCTGCTGATGAAGAAAAGGCGCTTTCAGCTTTTTATACCGCCTACGCGCTTTCTCTGGAAGAGCGTTGGCCGGAAACAATTCCGTATCTCGACCGGGCCATAGAGCTTGATGACGAGGCCAAGGAATACTTTAACCTGCGCGGCGTTGCTAAATTCAAGGCCAAGGATTATGCGCTGGCAGCGGTTGATTTCAAGGCGGCCCTCGCTTTGGACAGCGGGTCGGCATCCGATCTGGCCAACCTCGGGTTATGTCATAAGTTTATGGGCGAAGAGGATGAGGCTGTGGAGTATCTGAGTACGGCACTGGAGCTGGACCCTTCCCTTGAATATGCAGTGCCGCATCTTCAGGAATTACTCGATAAATAAATCGTTGTTTTATATGGTTCTGTTTAAGAACTTGATTGACAAAAAACGGATTTAAGGCTTATCTCAGACTGAGCAAAACGCATTTAGATTTTGCGCTGTAAAATAGTCGTGAAACAGCGGATCGCTGTTTTTGGATATGGCAGGTTCGACACGGTTTGAACCTACAGTAATAAATGTAAATATTCCTAGGAGTATTATTATGGCTATCGTAGAATTCATGGGCAAAAGCTTTGATGTTGATGAAGACGGTTTCCTCCTGAAGTTTGAAGACTGGTGCCCTGAGTGGGTTGACTTCTGCAAAGAGTCCGAAGGCATCAAAGATCTCAACGAAGAACACCAGAAAGTTATCGACTTCCTGCAGGACTACTACAAAAAGAACGGTATCGCTCCCATGGTGCGCATCCTCTCTAAAGTAACTGGTTTCAAACTGAAGCACATCTACGAACTGTTCCCCTCCGGACCCGGTAAGGGAGCTTGTAAGATGGCTGGTCTGCCCAAGCCTACCGGCTGCGTTTAGTTCCAGACAGCTTTCAGAATATTTGGGCGGGATCCTCGCGGTCCCGCCTTTTTTGTTCATATAAGACAGGTAGCTGACTGGTGACGGTTCGGTTATTGAGTTGAAGTAGGGGTTGCAATTTATCCCCGGTTTGATAGCTGAATCGTCAACAGGCATCTGGTTGTCTGTTCGTCCCGGTCGCTTGACGTAAGTCGGGCGAGCCTGTTAACTTATTGCACCAAAAATTGCGGAACTGGGCAGATAGTACTTGCATATTCTTATGCGTAGGTGTACTTGGCCTTGTTTTCACGGTTAACAAAGACAGGAGAAAGTCATGAAAAAAGATATCCATCCGAAACTTTATAAGGCAACTGTACGCTGCCACTGCGGTTACGAGTCTGAGCTTTACTCTACTATGGGTGAAGATGTGAGCACTGAAATTTGTTCCAACTGCCACCCTTTTTACACCGGTAAGCAGCGTTTTGTTGATACCGCTGGTCGTATCGACCGCTTCAAAAGGAAGTTCGGTAACTTCGACGCAGCAAGTAAAGTTAAGGGCAACTAGCTCATATTTTTGCGGTTTTGCCGCTTGAACATGCCTCTGCCGTATTTTACGGTAGAGGCATGTCCTTTTTTTAAATTATTTAAAGTCCTGCATCGTAGCCGGGTGGGACATTTCAAATCCCTCCCCGCTGTATTTTTCTGTAATGATATTCAATTTCAGTCTTGCTTGACGGCTGTTAATGATTATTTTACTTGAGAAATATTAATTCTACGGGCCTTACCCGGCCTTTTTCAGTGAGGAAACGGATTTGAAATTACCTCTTCTTATGTCCGCTGCCAAAACAGTTGGCGGGCAGGCTGTTATCGAAGGCGTTATGATGCGCGCAAAGGACAATCTTGCCATTGCAGTCCGTCGTCCGGACGGAGAAATTACTGTTGAACTCCGTCCATGGTTCTCAATGACACCCGCGTGTATGAAAAAGCCTTTTCTGCGCGGTTTTCCCATTTTTATGGAGACCATGGTTAATGGTGTCAAAGCTCTGAATTATTCCGCTACACAGGCTCTTGACGAAGAGGAAGACGGCGAACTGACTACATTTCATCTTGTGCTGACCATGGTTATCGCGCTTGGTGCTGCGCTGGGTCTTTTCGTAGTGCTGCCGCATTTTTTTTCCGTAGCCCTGAAGTGGTGGGGTATTTCCGGAGGCGTTGATACCTTGAGTTTCCATATCTGGGACGGCTTTTTCAAGATGGTCATGTTTCTCGGTTACATTATTTCCATTTCATTTGTGCCGGATATTAAACGTGTATTTCAGTATCATGGTGCCGAACACAAGGCTATCTGGGCCTATGAAGCGGGCGGCAAGCTTGATGTTTGTGAAATTAAAAATTTCAGCAGGCTGCATCCCCGTTGCGGAACAGCGTTTCTGCTTTTCGTATTAGTTGTGAGTATCCTGCTTTTTACTGTGCTGGTTCCCATGATTGCTGCCATCTGGGTGCCGCAAGGCTTTGTGCTTAAAAATTTATATATAGTAGGTATCAAGCTGCTGCTGATGGCCCCTGTGAGTGCGATCGCCTATGAGATGATCAAGGTATCTTCCAAGCATGAGGACAAGGCTATTTGCAAGGTGGCGTGTATGCCCGGAATGGGGATGCAGCTGCTGACTACCCGCGAGCCCGATGAACAGCAGATTGAAGTTGCTCTCGCGGCACTCAATACGGCGGTTGCTGCCGATACTGATGGAGGAAACAGCTGATGTTTGCCAAGTTGGAAGAGATTGAACGTTCTTTCATGGATCTGGAGCAGGAGCTTGCAGACCCGGAAGTTTATAATAATCAGGACCGCTACCGTAAGGTAACCATAGCTCACGCTGAACTCGGCGAAGTTGTGGAAGCTTTTCGCGAATATAAAAAGCTTTCCGCCGACCTTGAAGACAACAAGGAAATGGCCAAGGATTCCGACCCTGAAATCCGTGAAATGGCCGAAATGGAAATTTCCGAGATAAAGGATCGCCTGCCCAAGCTGGAGGAGGAACTCAAGCTGCTCCTGCTGCCCAAAGATCCCATGGACGGCAAGAACATCATTCTTGAAATCCGTGCCGGTACCGGCGGTGAAGAAGCCGCTCTTTTTGCTGCCGATCTTTTTCGTATGTATTCCCGTTTCGCTGAATCCAACGGCTGGAAGGTTGAGGTTATGAACTCCAACCCTACCGGAACAGGCGGTTTCAAGGAAATTATTGCTGCCATCAGCGGTAGCCGCATTTATTCCAAAATGAAGTACGAGTCGGGTACTCACCGTGTTCAGCGAGTGCCTGCCACCGAAACACAGGGACGTATCCATACCTCCGCTGCTACTGTGGCAATCATGCCAGAAGCAGAGGAAGTGGATGTGAAGGTGCGCACCGAGGATTTGCGTATCGATGTATTCCGTGCATCAGGTCCCGGCGGGCAGTCCGTTAACACTACTGACTCCGCTATCCGTATCACCCACCTTCCCACCGGTCTGGTTGTTATCTGTCAGGATGAGAAGTCCCAGCACAAGAACAAAGCCAAGGCCATGAAGGTTCTCTGTTCCCGTCTGTTGCAGGCCGAGCAGGAAAAACAGCATGAGGAAATGGCTGAACAGCGTCGTGCACAGGTAGGTTCGGGTGACCGTTCCGAACGTATCCGTACTTACAACTTTCCTCAGGGCAGGGTGACTGATCACCGCATTAACCTGACTCTTTACAAGCTCGATGCAGTTATCGAAGGGGATATGAACGAGCTGGTCGATTCACTCGTCAGTCATTATCAGTCCGAAGCTCTGAAGCAGCAGGCTCAGGACGGTTAGTGCCTTCGGCTCCCGTTGGTCTGATTTATCAGTAAGATTTGAAGCAAAGCTTCTCGTCTATCGGCTGTGAGGTCTACCGGGGTCTAAATATTTTGTTATGTTTCGCAACTATGATTTTAATAAACGGGATATTTTTTAATATCCCGTTTTTATTTTTTGGAGAAATGCTTTGGCTGATCGAAAATTAAAAGAAGTTCTTTCCAGAGCTGCTGCACAACTCAAAAAAGCCGGTGTGGACTCTCCTGCTTTATCTGCGCAGTTGTTTGCGGAGAAGGTTTTTGATCTGAACCGTGTGCAGCTGATTATTGAGCTGGAAAGTTCAGTTGATTCTGAAAAGCTTGCTGAATTCGAAGCCTTGGTAAAGCGCAGGGCTTCCGGTGAGCCTGCTGCTTATATTCTAGGCGTGAAGGAATTTTACGGTTTTGAATTCAAGGTCGGTCCCGGTGTGCTGATTCCTCGTCCTGAGACCGAAGAAATTGTTGAGAAAGTTCAACAGTTGTTCCGTGCAGATGACAAATTTCTTTTCGCTGATTTCGGCACTGGGTCAGGAATTCTGGCTGTTACCGTGGCTAAGCTTTTTCCTGAATCGCAGGTGGTTGCTGTTGATCTTAGTGCCTCTGCTCTGACAATTGCGCGGGAAAATGCGCTGTTGCATCACGTGGCGGAGCGGGTGCAGTTCGTGCGTGCTGATTTTAATGAACCTCTGCTGGCAGATGCGAAGTTCGACCTGATTCTGGCTAATCCGCCTTATCTTTGCGAAGCGGAATTGGAGGATATCAGTTCTGAGGTTGCGGAGTTCGAGCCTGTCTCTGCTTTGGTCAGCGGCCCGGCAGGGGATGAGGACATCAAGGGCAGCGCCCCGCGTATAGCTGCGGCGCTAAAGAAAGGCGGAACAGTCTTTATGGAGATCGGTTATCTTCAGGGGCAGAAGGCTTATGAAATTTTTGACTCCTGTGCTGCTTTTGAGGGGTGTGTGGCTATTCACAAAGACCTTTCCGGGCATGACCGTATCGTTGTGGCAAAAAAGAGATAGCTTTGCTGCATGGTTGCAAAAAAACCACAACGTATGTTTGTGGTTGTTGTAAAAAAACAACTGCTTACGTTTGACCGGTCTTCGTTAAATATAAAAAGTTTGTAAAATCGAGTAGTTATGAAAATCAATATCTGTGGCATAATGTTTGCAGTAGTGGGGTTAACAGGAGATAATATGCTACAAACTACTATTCAGAATACAGTAAGATGCAAGGGTATCGGCCTTCACAGCGGCAAGCAGGTGGAAATCGTACTCAGGCCTGCTGTCGAAGACACTGGAATCCTTTTTTCTCTTCATACCGGTTCCGGTAGCTCTTTCATTACTCCCAATCCCAATCTGGTTGTAGCCACCGGACTTGCCACTACTCTTGGCAACGGGCAGGACTCCGTATCCACTGTTGAGCATTTGCTTGCCGCAGTACGCGGCATGGGTGTCGATAATATCCACGTAGAAGTAAGAGGCAATGAGCTGCCCATCATGGACGGTAGCGCAGGGCCTTTCGTATACTTGCTCCGTCAGGCCGGAGTTCGGGAGCTTTCCAAGTCCCGCAAGGTTCTGAGTGTTACTAAATCCATTAATTTCGAGCAGGAAGGCAAATACGTCAGGGCTTTCCCCCATGACGGTTTTGCAGTTGACTATACTATTGATTTTGAACATCCCCAGATCGGTAAACAAACCCTTTCCCTCGAAATTACCCCCGACGTATTCATGGACGAGCTGGCAAAGGCCAGAACTTTCGGTTTTCTGAAAGAAGTTGAATATCTGCATGCCAACGGTCTTGCCCTTGGCGGATCTCTTGATAACGCAGTTGTTCTGGATGATTACGGTATCCTGAATGATGGCGGCCTTCGTTTTGCTGATGAATTTGTAAGGCACAAAATGCTCGATTTTATCGGCGATATGGCTGTTCTTGAGATGCCTCTGCAGGGACGTTTCGAAGTCTATGCTTCAGGACATGCCCTGAACAATTCTTTTCTGAAATACCTGCACGCCAATGCAGTGGACTATCTTGAAGAGCGCTCCCTTGAGCCTGCTCCCGGCAAAGTTGTGGAAAAGAGCTTCTCCCCGGTTGCACCGGATGCTGTCCCCTCACCTGCTTAGCAGGAAGTTTGTAGTTTGATTTTTCAGACCCGTCGGTTTCCGGCGGGTCTTTTTTTTGAACCTCTTTATATTATATTGAGGGGACGGGCTTGACTCCACAAGGGGCAGCAGTAAATATGGGATATTAATTTCAAGAATTTGTCGGTGTATATTCCAAGGAGAATCCATGTTCCGGTCAATCAGCACTAGAATTTCATATATCGTGGCTGCAGTTGTTGTCGCATCCACGCTGGCTACACTTGTGTTTACCAGTACTACTCTTGAAGAGGATATGATAGCTTCTCAAGGGAGAACTGCCCGGAATACAATCAGAATGGGAATGCTTTATCTGCAGGAGGGGCATCAGGCGCTGAGCAGGTATCGCAAACACGCTTTCAGTGATCGCAAGCAGGCCATAAAAGATGCGATGGATATTTTTATTTCACAGATTGATGGATTTTATGAGCTGTACAAGTCCGGCCAGATTACCGAGAAAGAGGCGAAGGAAGCTGCGTACCGACTAGCCCGGAATACCAGATATTTCAATAATGATTATTTTTTTATTTATACAGATAAGTTAGATTCACTTGCCCATCCCACCAGATCTCTTGAAGGGCGGAATTTATCAAAAGTACAGGACAGTAATGGTTATGCCTTTGGTCCGGATATGATTCGCAAGGCCGTTCGCGAAGGGGGAGGCTATTTACACCTTGTGTGGCCCCGTCTCAGTGAAACGGACTCCAATCCCAAGATTGTTTATGTAAAAGGATATTCCAAGTGGCATTGGATTATCGGCACCGGGGCTTACGTGGATGATATTGAAGCTTCGGTTGAACGGCAGAAGCATGATCTGGTCAAAGAAATGCGTAAGGGGTTTTCGCAGATCCGTCTTGCTGACACCGGACGCCTTTTTATTTTTAATAATGAAAAGCAGGTACTTGTTCCTCCGTTAGGGTCCGGGGCTGATTTTGATAAAACCATCAACCTTAATACCGGCAATACTTTAATCCATGATTTGAAAGACGTCGGCAAACTTGGAGAATGGCGTCTGGACTATAAAGTGCGCCGTCAGGATGGTGAGATTGTAGAACGCCAGTCTTATGTCCGTTTTTTTGCACCGCTTGGGTGGTATGTGGCGTCAACCGTACCGATGGATGAAATTTACGCCCCTGTTGAAGACCTGATCATGAAGCAGGGGGCGATTAGTTTTATTATCCTGCTGATGACCATTGGGGTCATTTATTATGTGATCCGCAGGGTGTGTCTGCCCATCCGCAGTGTTTCAAAGGTTGCTTATCATGTGTCCAAGGGGGATCTGCGTGAAGCGCGTAAGGTTTTTGCCATGGCTACAGATAAGGGACATCTTAAAAGAGTTGTTGATTCCTTTGAAACAGGCCGGGAAAAGCGTTTTGATGAAGTGGATTATCTTGTCAAATCAATCCATACCATGCTGCAAACATTGAATTCTCTAGTCAGTCAGGTGCAGAAGTCAGGGGATCAGGTTACGGGGTCGGCTTTGAAACTGGGGACGGCAATTAATCAGCTGGAAGCGGCGGTAGAAAATCAGGCAGCGGCAACTCAGGAGCTGGGCAGCTCTTCGCGCGAGATTTCCGCAACCTCGCAGGAGCTGGCCAGAACCATGAACGAATCTACTTCAGTGGCGGTTTCTACCGGTGATCTTGCAACTCAGGGAGTGCGTGATCTCAGTGAAATGGGTAGAGCGATGGATGCTATGCGCGATGCATCCGGCGGTATCTTTTCAAAGCTATCCGTTATCAACTCGAAAGCTGCCAACATAAGTTCAGTGGTAACCTCAATCTCCAAGATTTCTGAGCAGATCAACCTGCTTTCGCTTAATGCTGCAATTGAGGCTGAAAAGGCCGGGGAATTCGGTCAGGGCTTTTCTGTTGTGGCCCGTGAAATCCGAAAGCTTGCCGACCAGACCGCAATGTCCACCCTTGATATTGAAAAAATTGTTGCTGAAATGCTTTCCGCAGTTTCTGCAGGAGTTATGGAGATGGATAAATTCCGCAAGCAGGTGGAAAACGGAGTTAACAATGTGGCCTTGCTGGGTGATGGAATTTCCGGTGTAGTCAATCAGGTCCAGACCCTGACTCCCCGTTTTGAGTCGGTGAACGAAGGGATGCAGAATCAGAGCGAAGGTGCTGCACAGATCAGCAAGGCTATGTTGCAGCTCAGTGAGACATCCGTACAGACAAAGGATGCACTTTCGGAGTTCGTATCAATCACGGAACAGCTTGCTAATTCTGTTGCCCTTCTTGAAGAGGAAGTTGCCGTCTTTCAGGTAGAGCATGATTAGGAATGACTCCGGCGGACCTTGCGGGGTCTTCAAATTTTTTAAAAGGGTTTAAGGATTCCGATTTTTTACTAGGCTTAGCCGTTCAGTAATTCTGCCAGCGCGCCGCCTGCGTTGTGCTGCGGGATGCGTTCCGTGCCGATAAATTCCGGGAAATTAGTTTTGAAGCCTGGCTCCAGCAAGGATTTAATGCGTGGATCATTGGCCAGCAGTTTGAATCCGCATTGCGGTTTTTTGTACATGACTTTAAATCGAACAGGCGTGGACGGAGGCAGGTCCAGTGAAAGGAGCAATTCATAAAATGAGTTGTCCGGGTTTTCGGTATCTGTTTTGGTTTTGAGCACTATCTCCTGATTGAGTCCGCAGGGAATCAACCAAGGCATATAGAACAACCGTGTTGATCGCAGCACTGAGTTAAGCCTTGCTGCACAATTCAAAGTTTTAAAAAACAGGACTGCTGTTTTCACGTCTTTTTCCAACAGGTCCAGAAATCTAATTTTTCTTTTTTTTGCACTGATTATTTTCTCTGCTTGAAGCTGCGTGAAAATAGAGTTTGCCTGCGATTGGAATGCTGCCCGGTTGCTGACAAATATGCGGGTAACTTCAGTTGGGTTTACATATGCACCCTGACTGTTCAGGTGGGCAGGGTTAATTTCTTTGAGGATGATGTCCGGGTAGAGTTGTTCTACATGAAAAGTGAGGATGTCGCCGGGAGCGGCATTGGTTTGGATGCTGGCCAGCAGTTCCAGATCCTGAATTACCACCCACCCCAGTTTGGGCTGATACCATTTAATAAGTTTGCCCTGCAGAATGTCTCCTACGGAAAACCTTTTGCGGAATATGGCAGTGCGCTCTGATGATTTATTGCCGCCTCCGCTGAATCCACGGTTACCATATCTGGAAATTTTCATACATTTACCTTAGGCAACCCTGCCGGGATGTCCTTAACTATGCTGGTCAATAATCAGTTCTACTTCCTCAATGGAAAGTCCGGTAGCTTTGGCGAGCCTGCTTACAGGTTTTCCCTCTTTGTATCCGGTAAGAATAATTTGGCGCAGGAACTGCGGCGAGCGTGAAAATTCTTCGGCCTGAGCGAGTATTTTTTGTAGTCTTTTGGATTTTCGATCAAGCATCATATCCAACTGGGCCAGTTCTTCCTGCCGTTCGGCAAAGGTATTCATCATTTCGTTTTCGAGCTGGGTGTTGAACTGAAGTTTTTTAACGAATTCTTCCTGTTTAACCTGAAGCCGGGTAACAAGCTCTTCAGACTTGCGCAGCCTGAGGAAGAAAAAAATGACAGTGATAAGCAGTGCTATCTCGGTTACGGAAAAGAATAGGAGCAGGAATACAGTCATAATTGGCTCTGGTAGAGGTTCATATAATCCGTAATAGTTTGCCCTGTTTGCTGAAGAAGGGCAATAGGCGCGATGTCTCAAATCTTTACATTGATGATATTGCCGGACCACGGAGACTTTTTGGGTTCAGCCTCTTCTTCGGGTGCTTCTTCGTGCTTTTGCCGCTTGCGTGGTGAGTGCTGCCGGCCACCCTTACCACCGTTTTCATCACGAACGGAAATGGTGGCTTCGTCTTTTTCCGTCTTTTGAATCTGCTTCTGGGCTTCTTTGTTCTTTTCCTGTTCCTCTGGATTAATCATGAGGGTCTGTTGAAGCCCGGCCTTGGTAACTTCAGAATTGGAAATCTTCTGGACATTCGCAAGCTGCGAAATAATCAGGGGCATATCCACTGTACCGGGCATGACTATTACCTCACGAGATACTCCTCAAACAGGATTTTCTCAAATTCACCTGCCACAATGTATTGGTTGATTACCATGAGCAGGTCTTTTTTTAATTTCTCTACATTATTCTCATCGGCTAAAAACTGTAAATCTTTATTTTTGAGGTAAAAGTAGACCGCATCGCGCAGGATGAGTGTTTTACGACCATATTCCGCCACAACCCTTTCATCTGTAGTGGTCAGGGCAAAACGGGCAATGAGAAACCTGATGTGCTTGTCCTTATCTTTTTGTTCAATCCAGAAGGGATCCATACGCAGCAGTGTAACGCCAGGTTCTTCCGGAGGCGGCGGTGGGGTGTCGTCCGGAGGGATCGTTGGTACTTCTTCTGTGGTTTCTTCTACAGCAGGTTGTTCTGGTGGGGGAGGGGAATCAAAAAAGAAAAGTTTTACCAGAATGGCGGCAAGTAAGAGGATAATTACGCCGATACCGATAAAAATTAAAAGTTTACTCTTGGATTTTTTTTCAACAGGCGCTTCTTCCAGCGCATCCAGCTCTTCCGGTTCTTCCTCCGGAATCTCGTCCTCTTCATCCTCATCTTCGAGAAAAGGAGCATCATCAAGGTCCAGCTCTACTTTTTGAGCTGCCTTGCTGGCAGAGCCCGAAGATTGAGTTTCTTCCCCGGACTCAGAGTCTTCATTACCATCTACAGCGAGGAAGATCATTCATGCATCCTGATAGACAAGGTTCCGGGCGGAAAGTTTTTAGCTGCCGCCTGAAAAGAATCGGCGGGCATGCAGATGCATGCCCGCCGGGGAGATTTTATTCAAAAATTTTGTTGATTTTCTGGCCGAGGGTATCAGGGGTGAAAGGTTTAACAATGTAGTTTGAAACCTTGGCCTGAACAGCCTCAATGATGTTTTCCTGCTGTGCTTCAGCAGTAACCATCAAGAAGGGGATGTCGGCGAATTCTTCACTGGCCCTTACTTTGCGCAGCAGTTCGATGCCGGTCATCTGGGGCATGTTCCAGTCGGAAACGATGAACTGAATGCTGTCGTCTTTGTTCAGGGTTTCCCATGCTGTGGTTCCGTCATCAGCTTCAACAATGTTTGTAAAGCCGATCTGGCGGAGGATGTTTTTGATAATACGACGCATGGTTGCGAAGTCATCCACAACAAGAACTTTCATAGAGTAATTGATCGCCATTTATTTCTCCTTAAGGTTCCGTATGATATTTATCGTGGAACATTTTTCTCAATTTTTTTAAAGCCTGAGAATGCAACTGGGATACCCTGCCTTCTGTAATATCCATTACTTCGGAGGTTTCCTTCATGTTCAGTTCCTCCCCGTAGTACAGAGATAATACCAGTTTTTCCCTCGGCGTCAAATTATCAATCAGATCAGCTACCTTGTCCACTGTTTCTTGAAAGAGAGCAGATTGAAAGGGTTCATCATCAAGCTGAGAATCTGTGTTACTAGGGATGTTGTCATTGAATGCGTCCAGATTGACACAGAGTTGGTTCTGGAGGGCTTCTAGTCCCTGCTGGACTTCCTTTGCGGAAAATCCGGTTGCTTCTTCAATCTGGGCACTGGTGGGTTTTTCACCGGTTTCGTGTTCTATGTCGCGGATGCTGCTTTCAATAGTTTTTACTTTTTGACGCAGGCCGCGTGAAAACCAGTCCATACGGCGAAGCTCATCAAGCATGGCACCTTTAATGCGGTTTTCCGCATAGGTTTCAAACTTGATTTTCAATTCCGGGCGAAATTTACCCAGAGACTCCACCAAACCCAGACTTCCGGCACTGATCAACTCTCCAAGCTCCACATTCTGCGGGAGCTTGGCTTTCATGCGGAGTGCGATGATACGGATTTTAGGTGAATAGTGCCGTACTATCGCCTCTTGGTCTGAGGGCGAAAAATCTTCCCAGTCGGTAGTCCCGTCTTCAAGGTTAAGCCACGGACTGCTCTTGGAAGAGAAGTTTTTTCCAGAAGAACTTGATATTACCATCTAGCTCGGATGTCGCTTTCCATTTGGTTATTTTTTTAGCAGCTTCAGCAATCTGAACACAAGCCGGGCTTGAGGGTGCAACTTTGCATAACGGGGTCTGTTTAATGACCGCCTTACGCATGTTAGGATCACGGGGGATAACACCAACCAGATCCAGTGAAACACCACTCAGGAAATGATCACAGGCCATGTAAAGCTTCTTGAACACTTCCTTGGCTTCTTTCATGTCCGGAGCCATGTTTACCAGAACCTTGAATTTGTCAACCCCGTGATGCAGTTTCATGACCTTGATCAGGGCATAGGCATCGGTCAGCGAGGTGGGTTCCGGAGTCAGCACCAGAAGGCGCTGCTGCACGGCGAGATTGAAGTAGAGCACGTTATCGTTGATTCCGGCTCCGGTATCAACGATAAGGTAGTCAATTTCATCTTCAAGGTGGTCCATGGCTTCCAGCAGGTCCAGCTTCTGCCCGGTGGAAAGCGATACCATGTCGCTGACACCGGAAGAGGCCGGGAGGATGTCGAATCCGTAATCGGTCTTGTAAAGAACTTCCCTGATTCCTGTGCCCTCGTGAAAGAGGTGGAAAAGGTTGTACTTGGGAGCGATTCCCAGCAGGACGTCGACATTGGCGAGGCCGAGGTCTGCATCCAGCAGCAAGACTTTCTTGCCCATGCGGCTTAAGTTGTAGGCCAGATTTACGGATATGTTTGTCTTGCCTACGCCTCCTTTACCGGAGGTTACTGAAAATACCATGGGAAGATTGGAATTCATTTGTATCACCCTGTTCTTATTTATCTCTACTGTTTACGTTGCCAGCGACAATTATGCAACGAGTATTGCGCTCATTTCCCTAAAATCTGATTATTTTGCAGGAAAAACGGTTAAACCGCCTTGGCGAATTTCATATTTTCTACTGCCGGAAGCTGGTGTTTGAATACCAGTCTCCAGAAATCCTTTTCACAGGCCGGTTTCATGCTGTTGCGCAGACCGGAACCGTAGGAAAGCAGGGAAACCGGCAGGCTGCTTTCGTAGGAGGTGTTGACCAGTGCGCCGTAGTTGCAGGCTTCGTCAAGCTTGGTCCAGATGAGGCTTTTTACTTTATTGGATTTAAATTTTTTCAGGAAGGCGGTGTACTGTGCCGAAGCGTAGTATGGATTGAGGACCAGATGTACTGCGAGATCGCAGGGTCCGGTCATGCCGCAGGCAGTCAGCCAGCCTTCCAGTTCCGCATTGCCGGAGAGTCCGGGCAGGTCGATGAATACCCTGTCAAATTTCCGGCTTTCACCGATGAGCCGTGCGAAATCTTCACGGCTGGCCAATTCCCGGAATTCAAGTCCTGAAAGATCGGCATAGTGGCGCAGGACGAGGCGTCCCTTGCCTTGTCCCTGATCTGCAGAGGCGAGGCAGATGCGGGCTGCGGGGTTTTCTTTCTTTTCCTTGAGTGCGAGGCGGATAATCGTTGATGTCTTACCTGCGCCGTGCGGTCCGGCGAGGGCTTGAAATTTCTGGGGCCAGTTGCTGGAATTCATGGCACGGACCGGAACTATTTTTTCCAGTTCGGGCAAAATGGCTTTGGATTTATCGCCACGGAGTTGCTGAAAAAGATCAAGGATAACCTTGCTTTCAACACCTTCACGCTCAAGATATTCAAGAGCGAGGCGCTGGCGGGGGGCCAGCAGGTTCAGGTTCATCTGCGGCTTCAGCAGGGCCATCATGTGCCCTTTAATCTGGTTCCATTCCTGATTCCAGTCCGGGATGTTGTTCATTGCATAATCAATGACTTCTTCCCTTGTTTCCTGAGCCGGTACAGGTTCTTCCTGACCGTCAACGCCGACCATGATCTCATGGATTTTGCGCCCGTCCTCCTCAACCGACTTGTTGCTGAGGATAATTGCGTTGTCACCGAATTCCGCTTTGATTTCGGCGAAGACCGCTGTCGTGCTGTTGCCTCTGAATGTTTTTACCCGCATGTTACCAACCTTTTTAAATCTCTACGGTACCCGCAGACATGATTCGTATGCTCGCAGGAATCTCGGCCTGCGATATTACAGGTATGGTAGGCAAGAAGCGTACCATCAGTTGGGCCAAGTGGCTTCTCAGCTGAGGAGCACACAAAAGGACAGGTTGACCGTCAGTATTCAGTACACCTTCTGCAGCCGAATTAACGCTCTGTATGAGCTGCTGGGCGCTGCCCGGATCAAGGGCCAGAAAACCACCGGTCTCGGAGGAGCGTACCGCATCGTTGAGCTTGGCATCAGCTGAGGGGCCGAAGGTCAGGATGGGCAGGCTGCCGTCACTGGCAAGGTAAGGCTTGATAATAGTCCTGCTCATGTGGGAGCGGACATATTCGGTAAGCTGGTTCGGGTCCTGAATAGCGGGACCGTAGTCAGCGAGGGCTTCAACAATTGTCAGTAAGTCGCGTATGGAAACGTTTTCGCGGACAAGGTTCTGGAGCACCTTCTGAACCACGCCGAGGGAAAGGATGTTGGGAACGAGGTCTTCAACAGCCTTGGGAGCGCGTTTGGAAAGGTTGTCCAACAGGTCCTGCGTTTCCTGCCTGCCGAGGAATTCGCCAAGGTTGCGGCGGAAGACTTCGGTAAGGTGGGTGGCGATAACTGTTGACGGATCGACCACGGTGTAACCTGCGAGCATGGCTTCTTCCTTCTGGGTATCGGGAATCCAGATAGCGGGAAGGTTGAATGCCGGTTCGACGGTTTCAATACCCTTGATTCTGTGCTTGGCATCACCCGGATCCATAGCCAACTGGTGGTCGATGAGAATTTCAGCGGATGCCACAACGTTGCCTTTGATGAGAACACGGTACTCACCGGGCTTAAGCTGCAGGTTGTCACGCAGATGCAGTGACGGAATAATGACACCCATATCCAGAGCGTACTGACGGCGGATGGAGCGAATGCGCGAGAGCAGGTTGCCGCTTTGCTCTTCATCCACCAGCGGGATAAGGCCGTAGCCGACTTCCAGTTCGAGGGAGTCGAGAGGCAGCAGAGCCTGTACTTCTTCCGGGCTGTCCAGTGATGGTTGTTCGGCTTTTTCCTTCTGTGCCTTGGCTTCGCTTTCCTGTACTTCCGCTTCTGCGTCCCTGCCGAGGAGGGATACTCCGTAGATCAGGGCTGCGAGGCAGAGGAAAGGTATGGTGGGCATGCCCGGAACAATACCGAATACGACCAGAATGATGGATACCAGTTTGAGTGCCCGGGAGTGGAAGGTCAGCTGTCCGATGAATTCCTCACCCATCTTGGCTTCAGCGGCAGCGCGTGAAACAATGATACCTGCGGAGGTGGAGATGATCAGTGAGGGGATTGTGGAAACAAGTCCGTCACCGATGGTCAGCAGGGTGTAAGTCTGGGCTGCGTCGGTCCAGTGCATTCCTTTCTGGAGAACACCGATGAGAATTCCGCCGATTATGTTGATGGCGGTAATGATCAGACCTGCGTTTACGTCCCCCTGTACAAATTTACCGGCACCGTCCATGGCACCGTAGAAGTCCGCTTCGCGGCGCAGGTTTTTACGCTGATCCCTTGCTTCCTCTTCACCGATGAGTCCGGAGTTCAGGTCGGCTTCAATAGCCATCTGCTTACCGGGCATGGCATCAAGGGTGAATCGTGCTGCAACTTCAGCAATACGGGTGGTACCCTGTACGATAACTGTTTTGTTCAGGATGAACAGAATCATAAAAATGACGATACCGATGACGTAGTTACCACCTACAACAAATTCACCGAAACTTTGAATAACATTACCTGCAGCCGATGTTCCTTCATCCCCGTGGAGGAGGATTGCTCTGGTGGTGGCTACGTTCAGGGCCAGACGAAGCAGAGTGGTTACCAGCAGGAGTGATGGAAAAATAGAGAATTCAAGGGGTGACTGCAGGAACATGGAGGTGATCAGGATGACCAGTCCCAGTGAAATACTTACACTGAGCATGAAGTCGATAAACATTGTCGGCAGGGGAATGAGCATGACGAAGAGAATAACTACAACGCCGCCCGCAAGAAGGATATCACCCTGCTTGGCAAATTGCTGGTAATTTATCGCTTTAGATTCAGCCATGATTTTGACACCCCTTTCAGGTCTTGTATATTTTGTGGCATTTTGCGGAAGAGGTGCTCAGGCCTTTATCTGCGTGTGAATTTGTTCAGTTTCGCAAGTATTGCAGCTACAGCCTTGTAGAGCTCTTCCGGGATGATGTCACCGATCTCAACCTGTTTATACAAGGCCTGTGCCAAAGGCTTGTTTTCGCGGATCGGTATATTGTTTTCGCGGGCTGCTTCTTTAATCCGCTCTGCAACTTTGTTCATACCCTTGGCCAGAACCAATGGAGCAGGGGCTACCATAGGATCGTATTTCAGTGCAATGGCGTAATGGGTGGGGTTGGTGATAACAACGTCCGCATTGGGGACTTCCGCCATCATGCGTTTCTGGAGGATGGCCATCATTTTCTGTTTCTGCTGCTGCTTGATCTTTGGGTCACCCTGGGATTGTTTGAATTCGTCTTTGACCTCGTCCTTGGTCATTTTCATCTCTTCCTGGTAATTGTAACGTTGATACCAGAGGTCGGCCAGAGCAAGAATCAGCATGGGCAGCATGGTATAAGTAATCATCTTATACCCGGTTTTAAGTATATAAATAGCTAGTTCATTGGCGTTGGAATAGAAGAGTGGCAGAAAATTTCCCACTTCGTTTTTGATTATTATGTAGGGAGCGATTCCAACTATTATGGCGAAGAAAATGCTTTTAAACAGCCTGATGGCTGTTTTGACATCAAACATAAGTCTTTTCAAACCCTGAACAAGATTGAACATCTTTGAAAATTTAGGTTTGAAAACTTTGGTGGTCCACAGGCTTCCAACCTGCAGACGGAGCACGAGAAAAGCAACAAAGGCAATGAAGAAAAATAAAGGCAGTAATATAGCTGCCAGCTTTTGTGAACTCCATTGAAACAGCTGGTAAACGGACTGTTTATCTAGGTTTATGAAGATACCCTTGGTGAAAAACCACTGGAATATCTCGTAAAACTGTTCGTAGTAATAACCCATAATGACCCGCAGGCAGAGAACACCTGCAATGAGGGTCATTATTTTACCCATTTCCTCCCCTTTGGCGACGCTGCCGTCTTTACGGGCTTTTTTGATTCGTTTGGGCGTCGCCTTCTCGGTTTTACTGGGATCTTTAGCCATGAAGCTCCCTCCTAGTTACCGATAGGCAGGACCGGTGGGCTTCCGGCCTTGATTATGCTTAAAAGATAGTTCGGCAGGTCGGCTACAAAGTCACCTACATACAGGGCGAGGACGTTGAAAACGAGCCCGAGGACAAAGAATCCGGCCATGATCTTGAGAGGGAAACCGAGCATGAGTACGTTCATCTGCGGAGCCATTTTGCTGATCAGTGCCAGCCCGAGGTCAACTACAAATATTGTTGCGATGATAGGTGAAGCCACCTTGACCGCAAGGACGAACAGGTCCTTTGAAATACTCATTATCTGCCCGGTCAACGTAGATGATATGAAAATCTGGCCCGGAGGTATGTATTTAAAACTCTCCACCATCGCAGACATCAGGTAGAGGTGCCCGTTTATATTCAGGAAAACCAGAATGGCGCACATGTAAAGGAAGTGGGCGGTGACGGCCTCATTGACCCCGGTTATCGGGTCAAGGACGTTGACCATGGAAAAGCCCACCTGAACACCGATGAGGTTACCCCCGGTCTGGATTGCAGCAAACATAACATGTACGGAAATACCCATGACCAGCCCGAGAACCAGTTCTCCCAGTATCATAAGGGCAATGTTGTAGGGGTTGGCAGGCATGAGGCTGCCGTCGAATCCTACATGGGGCCATATCCCCAGTGTCAAAACAATGGTCAGTGCCGCTTTTACCGGGTTGGGGATTGAGTTTCCTCCAAAAAAAGGCATCAAAAATAGCACGATGCTTACCCTGAACAAGGTAAGGTAAAAGCTCATCAGGTCGCTGGGATTGAAATTAAAAAAAGTCATGCTGTCCTCGTTTCAAACTGGTCTGCAAAATCAGGACCCATTGTTTAGAGTCTATTATCATCAAGAGGGATGGAGGGCAAAGGATGACTGCGGTAGCTGTTATTTTTAGTAAACAAATTCAATTAAAAAGCCCGTAAGATTTCTTACGGGCTCAGACGTGTTTGTGTCAGTGCTTTTTAATTCAATATGTAGCGCATGGGATTGACCGGAACTCCGCCGAGGCGCACTTCATAGTGGACATGCGGTCCGGTGGAGCGACCTGTGTTACCTGCGTAACCGATAAGTTCACCGCGGGTTACGACTTGACCTTTTTTAACAATCTGCTGCTTCATATGACCATATCTGGTCGCCAGATTGGCTCCGTGATTGATTTTGATGAGCTTGCCGTAGCCTCCCTGTGAGCCGGAGAAAGAGACAGTCCCTTTTGCCGGAGCATAAATGGGGGTCCCTATGGGGCAGGAGATGTCTATACCCTTATGATATTCGCGTTTCCCGGTAAAAGGGGAACTGCGCCAGCCGAAAGGAGAAGTCACCCAGCCTTCTGCAGGCCATATGGACGGGGTGGCGTCCAGAGCGTCCTGTTTAGAGCGCATGGAGTGGATGATTTCCTGCTGCCTTACTTCTTCAAGTTTGGCTTCTGTGCTGAGCTGGGCAAGAAAATCGTGCATCTTGCGGACAAGAAGTTCCTGTCTGTAAAGTGGGAGGTAATTATTGGAAAAGTCTGCTCCGGTTGATCCGCCTTTCGGGGCTACGTTTTGAACATTGCCCTGATCAAGGTTGATCATTACCCGCAGTTTGGAATCAAAATTTCGAACCCGGTCAAGATCCTGCGAAATATTCTGCATTTTCTGGGAGAGTGATATCAACTGGGCTTTCTGTTCCTGGACAGCCTTTTCCGCACGGACAAGGTTGTTTTCCAGTCCGGAATAATTCTGGTAATATTTCCAAAGGTATATATTACCCCCGGCAAGTCCTGCTACCAGAGCGAAAAGAAAGAAGAAAATCCAACCGCGAAGCTGGAATTTGCGAGCGTTGTCGCAGGGGTTTTTAAAAATTACTACGTGATATTTTTTGAATAGCATAGTCAGTTTGGGCCTTGTTTTGTATGTATGACGTTGTTTTGTCTCTGATCAACAGGCGCAATAAATTTGTGGAATTTTTATGATGTTTTCATGTTTAAGTCAAGCTGCCAACGTCTTAAAGCATTAAAAGTATTGTTTCTGGAGCCGGGCATTTTGCGCCATTCCTGCTCCAGCCAGTTGTTGATTTCACTGCGCTTGGTGTTGTCGTTTGAAGGGCATTTGTTGTTCCAGACCGGGAGTTCCCACTGCCGTGCTGCAGCTTTAATATATATTTTTTCCAACATCAGCGTGGGGCGGATAACATTGAGTTTTCCTTGGAAAAAAGGCTCGTTTGCAGAGAGTCCTTCAATTCGGCCGTTTTGAAGCATGTTCATGTGAAAAGTAGTGACCAGATCATCAGCGGTATGGCCGAGAGCAAGGTGGGTCAGGTTGTATTGATCGCATAGTTCAAACAGTCTTTTGCGTCTTAAGCGACTGCAGTAAAAGCACGCGGATTTTTTTTTGTTTTCCGGTCCGTGTGCTCTGGGACCGTAGTCGGTCAGTTCGATATGTGAAGCTATTCCGTTTTCCCTGCACCAGTCTGAAAGCGGCTGGTGGTTTTGCGGAACAAAGCCCGGGTTAACGTGCAGGACCATAAGCTCAATATTAAATGGTATGATGGCCTGACGGATAAGCATGGTGCGGATAAGTACGAAGCTGTCTACTCCGCCAGAGACGGCTATCCCGATGCGGTCCCCTTCTTTGACCATCTCGGTTTTCTGCATGAGCATGCCGACTGTGGATACGCATTTTTTTTGGGCAAAGCTCAGTTTTCCCCATTTTGCCATGATCTGCTCCGGATATATCTAATAAGTTGTGGTAAATTTCAGTTTTATAATTTATTGTTAGTCAATAATTGCTTGTCAACGGTCTGTTGCTGACGGGATGGGGATTCTGCCTTAAAACAGGTTGACATGCAAGATTATATCGCCTATTTTGGCAAATTGCTCCTTTGTTGAATAATGTCGTGAGTCTGTAATTCCAAGGTGCTGTTTGTGCTGAAAAGGTTTTTTATTTTTTTGACTCTGGTCTCCATTGTTTGCGGAGCCTTTTATCTGAGTTCACCGAAAGAAACGGTTGAACGTGCTGAGCCTGTTTGGCCTGTTCTCAATAAAGATCAGGTGGACAGGCTTGACGTGTGTCAGATGGATAATAACTGTTTTTCCCTGGTCCGCAGATCTGACGGATGGGGAGTTGCCCAGCATGGCTGGAACGGCACAGTGGAAGCTGACCGCAAAAAGGTTGAGTCGCTTCTGACCGGGCTGGCTCAGGATAGAGCTTTCAGATGTCTTGGCAGGATGGCGGAAGGAGCTGCTGCCGAGTACGGATTTGACTTTCCCCGTATTCGTATCGCCTCCGGTGGCGGACAGGAACTGACGATGACGGTCGGGGCCGATAGTCCTTCCGGTGAAGGTTATTTTGCCTTAAATTCAAAGGAAGAACGCAGTCTCTTTTTGCTGGACAAAGATTTTGTGCAGCATTGTGAGTTCCCAGCGGATTACTATTACAATCTTTTTCTGCTGCCGGGGCAACCTGCAAAAGTGAAATCAGTTTCTCTGGGGCACGGCGGTTCGTTTTCATGGACTCTGGTCCGTAAGGACGGTTCTTTCTTTTTTACTTTTCCGGCTCCTTTGAGCGGAAAAAAGGCCAGTGGCGGAGATGTTGATATGTTTCTTCATTCCCTGCTGGAGGTCCCTGCAAAGGGGCTCGTTGCCACGGATCCTCAAAAGGAGGGTCGACTCGTTTTAAATATTGAGATTGTTCTGCCCGATAATAAGGTGGAGATTCTTGAAATTTTTGAACCGAGCGGGGAAGAAGGACATTATTTGGCCCGGTCTTCCTCTCAGAACGGATATTTTGTTTTAAGTGATGAACATTTTGAACAATTAAACAGAAAAGCTTTTGCCATGCGCCAGCGAAATATTGTTTCCGTGGCCATCGGTAAGGTAGGTTCTGTCAAGGTTGTTCAGGGTAACCAGACTTTTACCGGAATCAAATCCGATAAAAACTGGATCAATTTTGTGGATAAAAAGCCGCTGCTGGGCATTGACATGTCTCTTTGGCGACTTAATGAATTAAAATTCGAGGCGGAACCGGCGGAAAAACTTTCGGAGACTTCCGAAAAGGTGATGGATCTGGAATTGCTGGATGAACAAGGCGCACATGTCGTCAAGGTATCCTTCTATTCAGATCCTGAGCTTCCCACCGGTCAGTGCTGGCTCTCGCTCGGCGACGGCAGCGGATACTATCCGGTATCCGACAAACTGCTTGAAGACCTGCAGGGGCAGATTCCTCTCAGAAAATAACCGGGATTTATTCCGGTAAAACCATTGCGTTGGAGATCACATGGCAAGAATCACCGTTGAAGATTGTCTGGCTGAGGTTGGTAACAGATTCCTTATTGTCCAGATGGCCATTAAAAGAGTGAAGCAATACCGTGAAGGTTATACTCCTCTTGTTGAATCCAAAAACAAAGAAATTGTAACCGCGCTCAGGGAAATTGCCGCTTCCAAGGTTCTTCCCGAGAGCTACCATACTGCCGACGGTAAAAAGCCCGGCAGCGAATAAGTCATGTCAAAACGTTGTTATTATGAAGTATTAGAGGTTACCAGAGAAGCTCAGGAAGGGGAAATCAAAAGGGCCTACCGCAAGAAGGCCATGGAATTTCATCCTGACCGTAACCCGGGCAACGCGGAAGCTGAAGAGAGATTCAAGGAAGCTGCAGAGGCATACGACGTTCTGCGGGATCCTGAAAAAAGAAGCCGTTACGACCGTTTCGGCCATGATGGCGTGAACGGTATGAACGGTGGATTCGGCGGATTCCAATCCTCCGAAGATATTTTCGGAGCCTTCGGCGATATTTTCGGCGACATTTTCGGATTCGGCGGAGGTGGCCGCGGTGCCAACCGTATGCAGGCCGGATCCGACCTCAGGTATAATCTTACTGTTTCTTTTCGTGAAGCAGCCAAGGGAACCGAGGTGGAGCTGAATATCCCGGTTACAGATACCTGTGATGCCTGCGGCGGAAGCGGTTCGGCGCCCGGAAGTTCTCCTGAAACCTGCTCCCATTGCGGCGGCAGGGGAGCAGTGGAGCAGACTCAGGGCTTTTTCCGTATTTCCGTTCCCTGTCCGTCCTGTAACGGGAAAGGGAAGATTGTCACCAATCCTTGTCCTGAATGTCATGGCGCCGGATATGTGCGTAAGCAGAAGGACCTGAATGTCCGCATCCCGGCCGGGGTTGATAACGGTTCACGTCTGCGTCTGCGCGGAGAAGGCGAAGCCGGACTTAACGGCGGTCCTCACGGTGACCTTTACGTGGTCATCACTGTGGAGCCGGATAAGGTTTTCAAGCGTCAGGGCCAGGATCTGGTCCTGAGTACCGAGATTACTTTTGTTCAGGCTGCTCTGGGCTACAAGATGGAAATACCCACTCTTGAAGATCCCATTGAAATGGATGTTCCCAAAGGCACCCAGTCCAGCGAGGTCTTCCAGCTTCGTGGGCTCGGCCTTCCTTATCTCGGCAGTTCCCACAGGGGAGACCTGCTTGTGGAAGTGAAGGTCAAGACTCCTACCGGGCTGAACAGCAGGCAGGAAGAACTTCTCAGGGAATTCGAAGTCCTTGATGAAGAGAAGCCCATGAAAAAGGTAAAAAAGCTTTTTAAAAAAGCAAAAGATAAAGTGATGGGTGAGTAGCATGAGTGAGTTTTCCCATATTGATGCCGAAGGCAATGCGGTAATGGTGGATGTGGCAGCCAAGGCCGACACCAAGCGTACTGCCATTGCCAAAGGAAGGGTCATCCTCAACGAGGAGACTTTCAATCTGCTGCGGAAGCAGGCTCTCCCTAAAGGTGACGCCCTTGCTTCAGCCAAGATTGCAGGAATTATGGGGGCCAAGGAAACTCATCGTCTTATCCCGCTCTGTCATCCCATTGCACTCAGCTATGTTGATGTGCGTTTTGCTGTCAACGAAGCTGAGCTGACCATTGAAGTGGAAGGAGAAGCCCGTTGCACCGGTAAAACCGGGGTCGAAATGGAAGCGTTGGTTGCCGTACAGGTTGCCTGTGCCACTATTTACGACATGTGCAAGGCCGTACAGAAGGATGTGATTATCTCCGACGTACGCCTCGTCTACAAAGAAGGCGGCAAGTCCGGGACTTTTCGCGCAGAGTAAGCTTTTCTCAATACGATTTGTTAAAGCGGCAGCACTGATTAATCAGTGCTGCCGCTTTTCTTTTCCCAAGCTACTTGCGTTTATTCCTTAAAATGATTAGTTCGTAGACCAAAGACAATTCCCCTACTGATCAGGATGCTATTCAGTAGTTATGTAAATCTCAAAACAGAGGTTCGGTTCATGTCAGAACATGTAGTTGTCATCGGTGCTGTTGCACTTGGTCCCAAGGCGGCCTGCCGTTACAAAAGAATAAGGCAGGATGCCCGCGTTACCCTCATCGACAGGGACGATATTTTCTCCTACGGCGGTTGCGGTATCCCTTACTTTGTTTCCGGTGATGTGTCCGAAGCCAACCAGCTTCGCACCACAGCTTTCCATATGGTCCGGGACGAGCCGTTTTTTAACGACATCAAGGGTGTAGAAGTTCTTTCTTCCACCGAAGTAACCAAAATCGACCGTGCGAACAAACAGGTTAGGATTAAAAATCTGAAGACCGGCGAAGAAAGCGAGCTTGATTATGATAAACTCGTAATCGGAACCGGAGCTACTCCTCGCAAACTCGGCCTTCCCGGTGAAGACCTTGAAAATGTTTTCTATGTCGGCAATATGCACGATGCTGAAAAAATCAAGGAAGGCATCACCAAAGGGCAGTACGGTAAGGCTGTAGTTGTCGGTGCCGGTTTTATCGGTCTTGAAATGGCTGAAGCTTTTTCTGACATGTGGGGTATTGAAACCACAGTTGTTGAGATCTTTGACCAGATTCTGCCACGTATGTGCAGCCCTGTGCTGGCAAAAATGGGTCAGAAGCACATGGAAGAAGAGGGCGTTTCCTTCAAATTGGGCCAGACTGTTTCCAAAATCGAAGGCGACGGTAAGGTTGAGCGTGTAATAACCTCAGACGGCGCTGTGGAAGCGGATATCGTAATTATTTCCGCTGGCGTAATACCCAACGACAAGCTCGCCCGTGAATGCGGACTTGATTGCAGTGAACGCGGCGGTATTCTCGTTGATGAAACAATGCGTACTTCCGATCCCCTGATTTTTTCAGGCGGTGACTGCGCAATTATCAAGAATGCTGTTGATGATTCCCCGTTGTTCCTGCCCATGGGTTCCATGGCAAACAGGCAGGGGCGTATCATCGGCGGTAACCTGGCCGGACGCAATGATGTTTTTCCTCCGGCAGCTGGTTCCTGGTGTGTCAAGATTTTTGAACGTGCCATGTCCGGTACCGGTATGAGTCTCGGGGCTGCCAAACAGGCCGGGTTCGATGCTGTCAGCGTTATGCTGATAATGGCTGACCGTGCCCATTTCTATCCTGAAAAGGACATGATGACCCTTGAGATGGTTGTTGATAGAGCCAGCCGCAGGGTTCTCGGTATTCAGGGGCTTTCGGCCGGAGGGGATGCCCTTGTGGGACGTATTAATGCTGTTGCGGCAATTATGAAATATCAGCCTAAGATTGAAGATGTCAGCAATCTTGAAGTTGCATATTCCCCGCCGTTCGCATCAGCCATGGATGTTCTCAATGCCATTGCCAATATGGCAGATAACGCTCTTGCCGGTATGAACCACGGTCATGGCCCGGATATTTTCGCTCAGTATTGGGACGCGCGTGAAGGTGGAGAGTATTGCTTTCTTGATGTGCGTGAGCGCGCAGACGCCGAGCCTTTCCTCGAGAAATATCCCGAACACTGGCATAATATCCCTCAGGGAGAAATTCCCAAGAGGTATGAAGAGCTTCCCAAAGACAAAAAACTGGTGCTGGTCTGCAATACCGGCGGACGTTCTTATGAAGCCCAGATTATGCTTGATGCGTTAGGATTTGAAGAAGTCCATAATATTCATGGCGGTATGGCAGTGATCAAAGCCTTCGGCGTGGATATTTAAGTATAAAAAAATGAATGCAGAACGCCGTCTTTTTAAAAGGCGGCGTTTTTTACTTTTAAATCAAAATGTTAGCGCTGGTTCGGTGTGGTGTGATAGATGGCTGCGCGGAGAAGTATTTTTTTAAATTTAGCGTTGCTATGGTTTTTTATTTATTTTATTGTATGCTGCATAAATTGAAAATAATTTGCTGGTCTTGGACCTGTTAACTATTCATTCTGCGCCAAGTGAGGGGATATGAGGTTTTTAATTATTGATGATGACGAAACCGTCCACATGTACTTGAGTAAACTTCTTTCGCCATATGCCCGCTGTGAGGCCGTGTTCAACGGAAATGATGCCATTGATTTGTATAAGAAGGCACACGAAGAAAATGATCCGTTTGATACTGTGTTTATGGATATCCTCATGCCTGAAATGGACGGCCATGAGGCGACCAAAAAGCTGCGTGCGCTGGAGAAGGATTTGGATATAAACGGTCCGGATGAATTCAAACTGGTCATGATCACCTCCCTGAAAGACACTAAGAATGTCAGTCAGGCCTTTTTTAAAGGCTATGCCAGCTGCTATATTGTAAAGCCGTTCAATAAGGTGCAGGTCATGAGTGAGCTGCGTGAGAATAATATTCTTTAACTCTGAATATTCAATTCGGGGTGAAAAGCGGGGCCGTTTACGGCCCCGCTTTTTTTATAGAAGCTCGTCGATAACGGCTATAAAGAAGCTAGCTGCAACGGGCAGGATTTCGTCGTTGAAATCAAATCTGCTGTTGTGCAGCGCGGCTGAGTCGGAACCGTTACCGATCCAGACATAGCAGCCTTTAGTATGTTTCATGAAGAAAGCGTAGTCTTCAGCAGCCATGGATGATTCCATGTCAGTTACCACGTTTTCCGGGCCGACAACTTTTTCAGCGGCCTTCAGACCTATTTCCGGTACGGAGTTTACCAGCACCGGGTGTTTGCGGACATAATCCAGTTCCGCTTCAACCCCGTACATCACCGCAGCACCCTTTGCTACCTGTCCGATTGATTCCTGAATAAGATCCTGAACCTTTTCATTACATGTACGGACATTGCCTTGAACCATAACCCGGTCGGGGATGCCGTTGCGCATGCTTCCGCCATGAACCTGGGTTATGGAAACAACTCCACGCTCGTGGGAAGGCACTTTGCGGACGATAATGGATTGCAATCCCTTGATGATGTCCGCCACTGCGGCAAAGGGTTCGTTGCAGACGTGAGGCATGGAAGCGTGTCCGCTTTTTCCGGTGACATGGATTTCAAAGCGGTCTTCGGAGGCCATGCATGCACCGTTGTGGACGGCGATTTTGCCGGTTTCAAGTCCGGGCCAGTTATGGAAGCCGAACATGTAATCCACTTTATACTTTTCAAAGAAACCGTCTTCGATAACTTTGAGCGCTCCTTCGTAACCTTCTTCTCCGGATTGAAAAAGAAGCAGCACTGTTCCGTTGAAGTCACGGTGCTTTGACAGGTATGCCGCAAGTGCGATCAAAGAAACGCAATGACCGTCATGACCGCAGGCATGCATTTTGCCTTTAGTCTGAGACTTGTGGTCGAAGTCGTTTTCTTCATCCATCTCCAGAGCATCAATATCCACCCGGAAGGCCACTGTGGTGTCACCTTCACCGCCTTTTACTTCGGCGACAACTGAATTAACCCCGCAGTCGGAATAGGGGATACCGTATTCGTCAAGCTTGGATTTAATCAGCTTTGCGGTTTCCACCGTATCCAGACCTACTTCTGGATTGCGGTGGATATTGCGGCGGAGTTCCTTCATTTCATCAAGAAGGGCAAGCACTTCTGAATTCAGGGCCATCTAAATGTCTCCCATGAATTTAAGTACTCCCTGCGCGATGGCTGCAGAACCGATGTATGTGGATATCATGACAAAGAGGCTGACAATGACAATACGCCATCCACTTTTTTTGAAGGTATCAAGATCCTTACCGATAGCGATACCTGCATAGGCCAGAATGGGAGTAGTCAGGGCCAGAAAGTGGACCTTGGCTACGTACGCGTTAATAGTTTCGGACAGAGGAAAACCCGGCAGGCTGACAATAACACCGTAAGTGATGACGAAAAGAACTGACGGGATTTTCTTGAATACGAACATGTTGGTGGCTACACCCGCAACGCAAATCAGGAGCAGGATACCCATACCGGGCAGAGCTTCAACAATATTATTGTTAAAACCGACGTGGTTGCCGATAAGGACCATTATGCTCACCAGAACAAGAACGGCAGTGGATTCAATAAGGTTCTGCTGTTTAGTCATTATAAGGCCTCCGGAGCAGTTTTGTATTTGAGTTTGTAGATGTAGTTGTAAAGCTTGTTGGACATGGGCAGTGCAAGAATCAGCGACATGTATACGCCGTCGATTCCGGAGAGGGTGTTACTTGCCACGCCGAATGCCTGAATCTGTTCAGCCATTGCGGGATATGCAGCACTGAGGCTACCCACGGATGCAGTCATCATACTTGCGCTGCCTACACCGGAAGCCATCGCCAGTGCATAGGGATGGAAGATTTCAAAGGCAGCAAGGAACGAGGCCATCAGACCGAAAAAGATGGTTCCGAAAACAGTACCGCAGATATAGACGCCCATGACACCGCGCCCTTCGGCTGAATCGAGACCGTAAATATCGCCGATGAGGGCCACGTTGGGCTCTCTTGCTATGGAGTGGGCGGCACCTACTGCTTCACGTTTCAGGCCGAGGTACATGGCGATGGGTACACCGAAGATCAGGGTGGCTATGTTACCGAATTCCTGCAGAATAAGAGCGGGACCGGCTTTGAGGATTTCAAAAAACTTGGGACCGACCAAGGTTCCGTAACGGGCCATAAGCAGAAGCAGGGTAAGTCCCACAAGGGTGCTGGCCTGAAACATGTCTTTTTCCTTCACGACCTTAAAGAATTTAGGGCCGAGGAAAATTCCGATAAACATTGCATAGAGCATGGGCAGCAGAACCAGTTTTCCCGGTCCCACCTTAAAAGTCATAATCCCTATGAATTCTGAAACGACAACAAGGGCAAGGACCACAAGATGCAGTTTAATGTTTTTCACAGCTTCATTCATAAAAACACTCCGCTGATGCAGGCTGCGTTATGCAGCCTAAAAAAGATGTTGAAGAAAAAGCCTCTATAGGCTTGACCATAATTATATTTCGGACACGACATGAATGTGTCCGAAATTGCGCCGAAAAAAACCGTTAAATCAACAGGCGAACCATTTTTTTAGGACGTCCAACCTGATTGGCAACTTCCTTGCCGTAGATTTCAGCATAACCGCTATCCAGAAACTTTTTCAACACCCTGCGTGCGCTGCGTTCCCCTATCCCGAGACAGGCAGCAAAGTCTGATGAGTCAAAGGTGTCTTTGCGTGTTTTATCCATCAACGATCTGATTTTATCCAGATAGCTGGGACTAATGCCTATTTTTTCCGACATTTCGAGCAGTTTTCCATCTACGACATGGGTACTGTACTCGAGTTCGTCTTCCTCACCGATAGGCCCGCGAATCTGGGGACCTTCAACAATAAACAGGCCTCCCTTATCGAGTTTTACTGCATTATCCAGAGCTTTGCGGGCCGATTTTTCGGCCTCAAAGGCAGTGGCTCCTATACCGATGCCGGAAGAAAAAATAATATTGCGCTCCCGTCCCCATGCCAGCAGTCTTTTAAAGTGTTCACGGTGAGGGGGGCTGTCTATCAGGCCGCGGGTAGAGAATATGACATGTTCCTCGGTCCCGAAATTGAAGAGACTACCCTGAATGGCGCGCACGTACTCAAGCAGCTCCAGATAAAATTTGCCACCGTTTTTCATGTCGTCATACTGGTTGATTGAGTTTCGGGTAATTGATTTAAGCTTAATGAGCTGAATGGCAATTCCGGCGGAACGCAGACTTAAATTTTTAATTCGTCCGGTTAAACGGGTCAGGGAATCCTTGATTTGGAGCGTGCTGGCATAGAGCCGAAAAACCGGAAGTCCTCTCTTTTGAAGTTCGCTGTACACATACCCGAACCCGGTGGCGATGGCGTCCACCTTGCCTGATTCATAAAGCTCGACGTGACGATCAAAATATTCCTGCTCGCTCAAGTGCAGCGCAAAAGGCATGGAGTGGATATTTTCCAGTTCAACCCCGAATTCGCGCACAACTTCTACCAGAATATCATCGTTGACTACGTCAATGCTGAGCCTGCCGGATTTGATCCCTTTGCGGTTCATTTCCGAGAGAACACGTAACAGACTGTAGCCTCCGCGCTGAATATGCTCGTAGGGATTGGTTATGGTTCCGCGGGCTTTGGCTCCTTCCTGAACAGCGATCCCTGTGAAGAGAGTTCCGTTTGTTTCGCGTTGGCATTGTTCGAGCACTTCCCACGAATCTTCGGCCCGTTCTCTCACATATGTGATCAGGGTGATGTCATCGCAGCATCTGGCTGTTGCTGCTTTTACTATTTCGATAGAGTCTGAAGGTCCGATACAGCCAATTTTCATTGAAATACCTGATAGTTGTGAGGAGTAATTCGATTACGATTTGCGTAATATTTTGAAAAAAAATCAATTAAGGACATGTCACAAATGTGTCCAAATAAGAACAGCCTGCCTGCAAGAATGTATCGTGTCAAGTTTGCCAATTTTGAATCTGTACGTTTGAATCTCGTTATTTGGCGGGTTTGACGGTGTTTTGCATTGTTAAACAGCGTACATAATACTTATTGGGCTATGGGGCTGTCTTTAAATTTCGTTTTGCGTAAAAAATATTTTTCGTATTTAAGTGTAATGAGGTTGAAATAAGTGTGGGTGCTCAGGTTGAGCCGAAATCATGTTGTGTTTCTCAATAATTGACTGTTCAAATCAGAAGGATTTGTTGACCCGATTCCTGTGACAGGATAATTGTTTTAACAAATTTTTATGCCAAGGAGTTGCATTATGTTGAAAAATAGAATTTTAGCTTTCTGCCTTGCCCTTGCAATGTGTGTTGCTATTTCAGGATGCGCGGCCATCGTTCTTGGCGGGGCTGCAGCAGGAGGTACGTATGTTTATGTGACCGGTCAGGCCAAGCAGAAATATAATGCCGATCTGGGCAGTACATATCAGGCTGCGCTTAAGGGGTGTCAGAGTCTTGGATTAAAGGTAGTGGATAAAAAGAAAAGACTTAGTGATGCTTCCATTAAAGCTGTAGATGTCGATAAGGATGTGTTTATCGATTTTACCTATGTATCTACGAAAGTAACCGAAGTCACAGTGCGGTACGGTATACTGGGCGATGAAGTCGCATCGCGGAGGATACTTGCATCAATAAATAATAATTTTTAACTATTAATAGATAAAAGTATCACTTAGCATCCTGTCCCCGGACAGGATGTTTTTTTATGCCTCTATCCCCCCTTTTGCTGTCAGGTAAAAAAGGGGGGAGTGACTTGCGAGTTCTTTTTTCAGGGTGAGAAAGAAAAAGAGAGTCGGTTTTTTTATTTATCAGCGCGAGCAGAGTCCATCTGGCGAAAATCAGCATTGAGGATGAAGGTGCGGTTTTCCTGAGTATTCCAGTTGTCGAGTGAGGTCATGATCAGTTCATTTTTGTCTTTGAGGTTAATGATCGGACAGGCCTTTTTATCGGTCTTTTTTTCCGAACGCTTGTTCTGCTTCATGACGTCCTCCATGGGTTACGGTGTGGTTAGTCCTAGTAAGAAGATAACCTCTGCAAGCGAACAAAACAATGCTTGTTGATGAAAAAAATGGATAAAACCTGAATCTAACCGTTATTGCTGGATATTTTGTTTTTATGTTTATTTAATTAAAATTATTTACTTTTTTTGTCGTTATGTCTGTAGTTGTATTTAATATAAGAGTATTCTTGATTTGTGATGTCCAGCTCAAACATAGTCAATGTGTGTTGTCGCGGTTGATTCTGTGGACTATCTCAACAGCTACGAGGTAGCCGGAGTCCGGTTCTCGGTACAAAGCCGCAGCGTCGGCATCATGTTTTACGGCAATAATTTTGCCTTGGGTGTCTGGTAACTGGCCGATTTAAGCATTGCGTTCAATTCCTTTGAGGGTTCCAGAAGGCTAATAGATCAACCTACCTTTGAACCGGAATCCCATATCTGATACAGCGAGGATTGTGCTGCGGTCATTGTTTACCAGCAGGTCATAGAATCCTCCGAAGGCGGGGTGTGGGCGTTGAGCCGTTTTTTTAAAATTAAATTGTTTTGAATTATAATATATGCAGATCGCATGAAATTTAATTTAATTCGGTACACTTTTTGTATAGTGTATAAAAGGCTTGGTTTTGTGAAGTCGTAAGGGATTGTTGATATTTATCCCGCGACATCCCCGCTTGAGGGAATATTAACCGGAGAACACAGAAAGTGAAACATATATTCGCTGTAACTTTGCTTATTGTAAGCGTTTTTTTGGCTTCCGTCGCGTTGGCTGAAAGCGATAAGCGTAATGTTCTTTACCTGAATTCTTATCAGAACGGCTACAAGTGGTCGGATGAAATTCTGGAGGGGGTCCGCAGTTATTTTTCCGAGAGCGGGATGAATATTGACATGCATATCGAGTACATGGATACGAAGCGGTTTAAGGGGCAGGAATTTATGGAAATTCTGCACTCTTATTACGTATTCAAATATCAGAAATACAAATTTTCGGCCATTGTTGTGTCGGATAACAATGCTCTAAATTTCATGCTCCGTTACCGGGATACTTTTTTTCCGGGCGTACCGGTTATCTTTTGCGGCATAAATGATTTCCGCCCGCAAGTGATTGCGGGACTCGATAATTACTGCGGGGTTCTGGAAAACCCTGACATCAAAGATAATCTTGATCTCGCATTGAAAATTAATCCTGAAGTGCGAAAGGTTGTTGTGGTAGGAGACCAGTCCGTTACTTCAAAGGCCATCCGGGAGCAGATTAGGCAGGCAGAACCTCTTTTTAAGGGAATTCTCAATTTTGAGTACTGGAATGATATGTCGCTTGTGGATCTGCTGGCTCGTTCCCGGACTATGGGCAAGAAAGAAATTCTGCTTTTTACCCCGTTTTATAAGGGTGCACACGGGGAGCTTCTTTCTTCTGAAGAGGTGCTCAGTATTATTTCCCAGAATTCTCCGGTGATGATTTTCAGTGTCTGGGAATTCCTGCTCGGTCATGGGATTGTGGGAGGAAAACTTCTTTCCGGTACCGATCAGGGGCGTAAGGCCGCTGAAATGGTCCTGCATGTGCTCAAAACCGGAAAAATACCTGAGCAACGGGTGATCAAAGCCACTAATGAATACTATATGTTTGATTATAATGTTCTGGAAAGATTCAAGATTAGCAGTAGCCTGCTTCCCGAAGACAGTGTTATAATTAATGAGCCGGATTATTTTTATAAACTCGATAAGCAGGTCTTCTGGACCATTATTGTTTCCATTCTGGGATTGAGCCTTATTCTTGTCATGCTTGTTATTTCCATTCTCCAGCGCCGTAAGGTGGAAAAGCGCATAAAGGCTCAGCTCTCGTTTCAGGAAATCCTTATGGATACCATTCCGCTGTTGATCTGCTGGAAGGATAAGAGCCAGCGTTATCTTGGAGCCAACCATTCCTTTACCGATTTTTTCGGGCTGGGATCACCTTGGGCTCTGGTAGGACTTACCGATGCCGAAGTCGATGTTCACCGCAGATTTGCGGAGCAGGCTGCAGTATGGGAAAAGAAGGTCCTGCAGACCGGTAAACCGCGTATGGGTATTAACTGGTCGTTAATCCGTGAAGGCGAAGAACCGGTCTGGCTGGAAATCAATAAGGTCCCCCTTTATAATGAAAAAGGGGAGGTTGTCGGTACTCTCTCCACAGCGGAGGACGTAACCCGTAAGGTCAATCTTGAGAAACAGTTGCTGCAATCCCAGAAGATGGAGGCTATCGGTACACTGGCCGGGGGAATCGCCCATGATTTCAACAACATCTTGACATCAATTATGAACTCGGTGGAGTTGGCTTTAAGCGATATTGAGGAAGGGACCCTTACCTGGAAAGATCTTGACCGGGCCATAAAAGCCGCCCAGCGCGGCAGCCGGGTGGTTAAACAGATTCTGACCTTCAGCCGTCCTTCACAGGAAGGCTTCAAACCTACTGATATAGGTGAGGTCGTCAAGGAGACTGTCGATTTTATTAAGGCTTCACTGCCGCGAAATATTCGGGTATCAGCCCATGTGCCTGAAGGGGCACCGCTGGTCATGGCCGACCCGACCCAGATTCATCAGGTTATTATGAACCTGTGTACCAACTCTTTTCATGCACTGAAGGGCAGGGGCGGGCGTATTGATGTTGCCCTGACTACTGTGGAAGTGGAAGAAGAGCAGGCCCAGTTTATGCGAGTGGCTCCCGGAGATTATCTGCGGCTGGAGATTTCGGATGATGGGCCGGGTATTTCTGTTGAAATACTTGATAAAATTTTTGATCCATTCTTTACTACCAAAGGTAAGGCAGAAGGTACCGGTCTTGGGCTGGCTGTTGTGCATGGTCTGATCAAAGGGCATGGAGGCGGAATTTCCGTGAACAGCGTGCCGCATGTTAAGACCTGTTTTGAAATATTCCTTCCGGTAAAAGAGCAATTGGGGGATGTGGTCCGCAAGAAATACGGCGCGTTACCCCTGGGACAGGAAAATGTTCTCTTTGTTGAGGATGATGAAGACCAACTGGAAACCACACCCCGTATTCTGGAAAGCCTCGGCTATGACGTAACGGCCCTTGCTTCTCCGGAACAGGCGTTTAACCTGATAGTGGATGAGCCCGGACGGTTTGACCTGATGATAACCGATTACGATATGCCGCAGACGAATGGTCTTGAACTTGCCAGAATGGTTCAGGAAGTAGCTCCGCAAATGCCGATTCTGGTTGTTTCCGGCAGGCGCAATGTGCTCAGTTATGTGGCTGATGCCGAATACGATGTAAAAAGTGTCAGGAAGGTTTTGATGAAGCCGTACAATAAAACAATTATAGCTGACGCAATCAGAGAAGTTCTTTCTTCAACGGGGAACATAGATGGGTAACATTCTTATTATTGATGATGATGTGCAGGTCTGCGAAACTATTGAGAGTCTTATTGCCCGTGCTGGGCATGGGGCGGTTAGCGCCTATAACCTGAGGGACGGTCTTTCAAAGGTCAAGTCCGCTGAATTTGATCTTGTCTTTCTTGATATTTCCCTGCCGGACGGCAACGGGCTCGATTATCTGCACCAGGTCAAAGATTCCTCGGGGGACCCGGAAGTTATAATCCTGACCGGGAAGGGCGATGCTGACGGGGCGGAATTGGCCATTCAAGGTGGGGCCTGGGATTTTCTGGTCAAGCCTTCTTCTGTGAAGCAGATCACGCTCTCCATGCGCCGCGCACTTGAATTCCACAATGAAAAAAAGAATAAGGCTCAATGTGTTGCCCTTAATCTTGATAATATTGTCGGTAAAAGTACCGAAATAAAAATGTGTTATGATCTGGTGGCCCATGCTTCAGGTTCGGATGCCAACGTATTGGTTAATGGTGAAACCGGGACCGGTAAGGAGCTTTTTGCCCAGACCATCCATGAGAACTCCAAACGATCCAATAATAATTTTGTTGTGGTGGACTGTGCTTCGCTTACCGAAACTCTGGTGGAATCCACACTTTTCGGACACAAGCGCGGTTCATTTACCGGTGCGCAGTCTGACCGTAAGGGCCTGATTCCGCTGGCGGACAAAGGTACTCTTTTTCTCGACGAAGTAGGGGAGATGCCCCTTGCCGTCCAGAAATCCTTCCTGCGTGTTTTGCAGGAGCGTGCATACCGCCCGGTGGGTGAGAACCGGGAATTCAAGTCCGATTTCAGGCTTATTGCTGCGACCAACCGTGATCTCGAAGCCATGGTCAGCCGTGGTGATTTCAGGCAGGATCTGCTTTATCGTATCCAGACCATACATATACACCTGCCCCCTCTGCGCGATAGGGAGGGGGACATCCGTGAGTTGACTTCCTTTCATCTTTCGCGGCTCAGTTCGCAGTACGGAGTTCCGCCAAAGGTGGCCAGCTCTGATTTTTATGACGTTCTGGATAACTACGACTGGCCGGGCAACGTCCGTCAGCTCTTTAATGTCGTTGAGCAGGCTTTTGTGGCAGCCGGATCAGGTAATACCATATATGCCATGCATCTTTCCGATGCATTGCGCATAAAATTGGCCAAATCAAACTTAAAGAAAAAGAGCCGAAGCGATCAGGATGAAGCGCAACAGGCATCTGCACAGCGCCTTGAAACTGTGTCTGAAAAAAAAGACAAAAGAGAGTTGAACAACAATTCAGTGTTCAATAGAGCTGTATCTGAAATACTTACTGAAGATCTCCCGCCGCTAAAAGTTTTCAAAGGCATGGCCGAGCGAAAGTATCTTGAAGAATTACTCCTGAGGCATCAGGGAGATACTGCGTCAATCTTAAAAATATCAGGCCTTTCACGGTCCCATTTCTATGCTCTTTTAAAGAAGCACGGGATTAATGATTAGTGGGAGTGAGGGCTTTATATGAGCTGCGTAATGTAAAATAATCATTGAATAAGTGTTCAGTCTGGATTTTAAGACTAAGCCTTGTCTTTTTTTGAGGACAAGGCTTTTTTTGTGTGCGGCTAGCCGAGAGTGTTGGGATGCGGGCTTTTTCTCCAATGTGACGGTTCAGTCAAGGAAGAATGATTTTTTTCAGACATTTGATTTGTCTTAAAATTCGGACAGGCTTGAGTGAGTACTTTAAAATAAAAAAAAGTAGTTTGCTTAACTAGCTGAATATCCATGGTTTTATCTTTCTTTCATGGTTTGGCACGCAAATTGATAACTATGGCTTATGTGAGTGTTCAACCTTGCGCCTTGGGTTCCGATTGTTTCAGCAAGGTTTTTATTACTCGGTGAGGTTACTACATTAAATCTCTTAAGGAGCTTACTTAATGGCTAAGAACATGAAAACTATGGATGGTAACACAGCTACCGCTCACGTTTCCTATGCGATGAGCGATACTGCAGCCATCTATCCCATCACTCCTTCATCCACCATGGGTGAAGTCGCAGAAGAGTGGGCAGCACAGGGCCGCAAGAACATCTTCGGTCAGGTTCTCAACGTAAAACAGCTTCAGTCTGAAGCTGGCGCTGCCGGTGCCGTACACGGTGCTCTCGCTGCAGGCGCTCTTACTTCTACTTATACTGCATCGCAGGGTCTCCTGCTCATGATCCCCAACATGTACAAAATCTCCGGTGAACTTCTTCCCGGTGTTTTTCATGTTTCCGCACGTGCACTCGCAGCACAGGCCCTTTCTATCTTCGGTGATCATCAGGACGTAATGGCTTGCCGCCAGACCGGTTTTGCTATGCTGGCATCCAGCTCCGTTCAGGAATGCATGGATATCGCTCTTATTTCCCACCTCGCAGCCATCGAATCCAGTGTGCCTTTCCTGCACATGTTTGACGGTTTCCGTACTTCCCACGAAATTCAGAAGATCGAAGTTATCGATTACGAAGACATGAAGTCTCTCGTTGATTGGGATGCGGTTGCAGCTTTCCGCGCAAGAGGTATGAATCCTGAGAATCCTTCTATTCGCGGTACTGCTCAGAACCCTGACATCTACTACCAGGCACGCGAAGCAGCTAACGGCTTCTACGACCAGCTCCCCGCTATCGTAACCAGCTGCATGAAGAAAGTCGGCGACCTGACCGGTCGTTACTACAAACCTTTCGACTACGTGGGTCATCCCGAAGCCGAAAGAGTTATCGTTGCTATGGGTTCCGGCTGTGAAGCCATTGAAGAAGTTGTTAACAAACTCGTTGCTGAAGGCGAAAAAGTCGGTCTGATCAAAGTCCGCCTGTACCGTCCTTTCCTCACCGAGTTCTTCCTCAACGTTCTTCCTGCAACCTGCACCAACATCACTGTACTGGACCGCACCAAAGAGCCCGGCTCTCTCGGCGATCCCCTGTACCAGGATATTTGCACCGCATTCATGGAAAGCGGCATGAGCCCCGTAATCACCGCCGGTCGTTACGGTCTCGGTTCCAAAGAGTTCCGCCCCAACATGGTTAAAGCCGTGTTCGACAACATGAAGGCTGCAGGTCCCAAGAACCACTTCAACGTAGGTATCGAAGACGACGTTACCAACACTTCCCTCGCAGTAGGTCCCGATATGGACACCACTCCCGAAGGAACTGTTCAGTGTAAATTCTGGGGTCTCGGTGCTGACGGTACTGTCGGTGCTAACAAACAGGCTATTAAAATTATCGGTGACAAAACCGATATGTACGCACAGGGATACTTCGCATACGACTCCAAGAAGTCCGGCGGTATCACCATGTCCCACCTGCGTTTCGGCCACAGCCCCATCCAGTCCACCTACCTGGTAAGCAGCGCAGACTTCATCGCATGCCACAACTCCAGCTACGTACATCAGTACGATCTGCTTGAAGGCATCAAAGACGGCGGAACCTTCCTGATCAACTCTCCCTGGTCTGCAGAAGACATGGAGAAGGAACTCCCCGCTGAACTGCGCCGCACTATCGCTGAAAAGAACCTCAAGTTCTACACCATTGACGCTGTTAAGATTGCAGCTGAAGTCGGTCTCGGCGGTCGTATCAACATGGTTATGCAGACTGCATTTTTTAAGCTTGCTGATGTTATTCCTTTTGACGATGCTGTTGCATACCTCAAAGAGTCCATCAAAAAGGCTTACGGCAAGAAAGGTGACAAGATTGTCAACATGAACAACGCTGCTGTTGACCAGGCTGTTGCCAACCTTGTTGAAATCAAAGTTCCTGAATCTTGGAAAAACCTCACTGATGACGAGTGTTCCGTTTCTGATGATCCGGACTATATCAAAAATATCGTCCGTCCCATCCTGGCTCAGAAAGGAGACAACCTGCCTGTTTCCGCATTTGATCCTGACGGCCTCGTCCCTCTTTCCACTTCACAGTACGAAAAACGCGGCGTTGCTATCAACGTTCCCGAATGGCTGCCTGAGAACTGCATCCAGTGTAACCAGTGTGCATTTGTATGTCCCCACGCTGCCATCCGCCCCGTGCTCGTAACTGAAGAAGAGCTGAAAGACGCACCTGAATCCTTTGTAACTGTTGATGCAAAGGGTAAAGAGCTCAAAGGCCTTAAGTACCGCATGCAGGTTTATGCTCAGGACTGCCTCGGTTGCGGTAACTGCGCAGACATCTGCCCCGCAAAAGAGTCCGCTCTGGTTATGAAGCCTATCGCTTCTCAGCTTGATACTGAAGTTCCCAACCTTGATTTTGCTCAGACCGTTCCTGAAAAGGACAATCTCATGAGCAGAACCACTGTTAAGGGTTCCCAGTTCCAGCGTCCTCTTATGGAATTCTCCGGTGCATGTGCCGGTTGCGGTGAAACTCCCTACGTTAAGGCTCTCACCCAGCTCTTCGGCGAACGCATGATCATTGCCAACGCCACCGGTTGTTCCTCCATCTGGGGTGCATCCGCTCCGACCACTCCTTACTGCACCAACAAGAACGGTCACGGTCCCGCTTGGGGCAACTCCCTGTTCGAAGATGCAGCTGAGTTCGGATACGGCATCGAAATGGGTATTTCGCATCGCCGTGAAAAACTGGCTGACCTCGTGAATGAAGCAATCGAAGCAGGCGTTCCCGCTGAACTCGAAGCTGACATGAAGGCATGGCTGGAAAACAAAGATAACTCTGCTCTCTCCGAAGAGTACGGTCAGAAAGTTGTGGACGGCATCTACGGTGCTCCCCAGACCGAACTCCTCGCTGAGATCGCTGACATGGAAGAACTGTTCACCAAGAAATCCCTCTGGGTATTCGGTGGTGACGGTTGGGCATACGACATCGGCTTCGGCGGTGTTGACCACGTTCTCGCTTCCGGTCGCGATATCAATATCCTTGTAATGGATACTGAAGTATACTCCAACACCGGTGGTCAGTCCTCCAAGGCTACTCCTCTCGGCTCCATCGCCAAGTTCGCAGCCGGCGGTAAGAACACCGGCAAGAAAGACCTTGCCCGCATGATGATGAGCTACGGTTACGTATACGTTGCTTCCGTATCCATGGGCGCAAACAAACAGCAGTTCATGAAGGCAATCCAGGAAGCAGAAGCTTACCCCGGTCCTTCTCTCGTAATCTGCTACGCTCCCTGCATCAACCAGGGTATCCGCAAAGGTATGGGCAAGACTCAGCTTGAAATGAAGCTGGCAGTAGATTCCGGTTACTGGCCGCTCTACCGCTTCAACCCCATGCTTGCTGAAGAAGGCAAGAACCCCTTCGTTCTGGAGTCCAAAGCTCCTGACGGAACCATGCAGGAGTTCATGGGCGGCGAAAACCGTTACGGTCTTCTTGAGCGCATCAACCCTGAAGCTTCCAAAGAGTACCGCGCGAAAATCGAAAAAGATTACAACGAACGGTATGAAATCTTAAAATACATGGCTGACGCTGATTACAGCGAAAGCAAATAGCAGCACCCGCGCCTGCGGACGGGCCTGCACAGGTGGCCCGTCCGCAGCACCCGCTTTCTATCTACGAATTGTGGAAGGTGTCGTAGAGAGAGAAGGGCAGGGCATAAGTCGCTTCAACGAGACTTATTAAAAAAAAAGTTGAGCCTGTGTCGTTCTTATGTGGTATGATGAATGGGTTTTCATCAGAGGACGGCAAGAACAAAAGCATTTCTTTTATGCTTAAGGAGGAAACATGTCTGTAGGAATTTTGGCCCTCGTAGCGATCATCCCGATCGTACTGGCTCTGGTACTGATGGTCGGTATGCGCTGGCCTGCTACTAAAGCTATGCCCGTTGCATGGCTTTCTGCTGTTGCAGGCGCAATTGCAGTCTGGAACCTGCCCGCAGCTTACGTTGCTGCTCTTACCATTCACGGTTTTATCACCGCTATCGGCGTCCTGATCATTGTTTTCGGGGCGATTATCATTCTTTATACTCTGCAGTATTCCGGTGGTATGGAAACCATCCAGTACGGTTTTCAGGGTATCAGCCGTGACCGCCGTGTACAGGTTATTATCATCGGTTACCTGTTTGCAGCATTCATCGAGGGTGCCGCAGGTTTCGGTACTCCCGCAGCTCTGGCAGCTCCGCTGCTCCTCAGCCTCGGGTTCCCCCCCCTATGTGCAGTCGTAATGTGTCTGGTATTCAACTCTTTCCCCGTAACCTTCGGTGCTGTTGGTACCCCGATTATCCTCGGTATGAAATACCTGACTTCTTATGTTGATCAGGCTGTTGCAGCTGCAGTTCCCGGTCTGAACTTCCATTCCATGGAAGCTTTCGACGCTATCATCGGCCAGTGGTCTACTGTAATGCACCTGCCCATGATTTACATCCTTCCCATCTTCATGCTCGGCTTCATGACCCGTTTCTTCGGTGAAAACAAGAGCTGGTCTGAAGGTTTCGGAGCATGGAAATTCTCTCTTTTCGCATCTACCGCTTTCACCGTACCTTACCTCTTCACTGCATGGTTCGTAGGCCCTGAGTTTCCTTCCCTTATCGGTGGTCTTGTCGGTCTCGGTATTGCTGTCTTCGGTGCTAAAAAAGGTTTCTGCGTACCTGAAAAAACTTGGGACTTCGGCGCACCCTCCACTTGGGATGCTGAATGGACCGGTTCCGTATCTGCTGAAAACTCCGGTGAATTCAAAGCTCACATGAGCCAGTTCAAGGCATGGACCCCTTACATCCTTATCGGTCTTATCCTTGTTGTTACCCGTATCCCCGAGCTCGGCCTGAAAGGTATGCTCGCAGGTGTTGGAATTCCCTTTAAAAATATCCTCGGTTTTGCATCTGTAAACAACTCCATCAAGGTTCTGTACCTCCCCGGTACCATTCCTTTTGCTCTGGTTGCAGTACTGACCATCTTTATCCACGGCATGCCTGCTGACAAAGCAGCTACCGCTTGGAAAGAAGCAATTGCTAAAATGAAGAACCCCACCATCGCACTGTTCTTCTCTGTAGCGCTGGTATCCATCTTCCGCGGTTCCGGTATTGCTGATGCAGCATTGAATCCCAACGGTTACACATCCATGCCTCTGGCACTGGCTGAAGCTGTATCCGGCCTCGCCGGTCAGACCTGGCCCATGTTCGCATCCTTCGTTGGTGGTCTCGGTTCCTTCATTACCGGTTCCAACACTGTATCCGACTTGCTCTTCGCTGAATTCCAGTGGGGTGTTGCAGCTCAGCTCGAACTGCCCCGTCAGATCATCGTATCTGCACAGGCTGTAGGTGGCGCAATGGGTAACATGATCTGCATCCACAACATCGTTGCAGCATGCGCAGTTGTCGGCCTCTCCGGTATGGAAGGCGCAATCCTCAAGCGTACTGTATGGCCCTTCCTCGTATACGGTGTGGTTGTAGGTGTCATCGCTTGCGTACTTTCCTTCGTAATGTACCCGACTCTGTTCTAATTAAATAACGTCCCCTCAGGGCCGGAGACGGCTCCGGCCCTGAGAGTTTAATTAGTCCAGATTGATTTATATAAATGATTGTTTTTTAGATTCAGGAGCAAAAAAAACATGTCCAACGCTAAATTAGCAAAAGACTTTGAAAAGATTGTAGGTGCTGGAAACGTCATGCACGAAGAGGCTGACCTCCATGCGTACTCTTACGATTCTGCTGTACTCGATCCCCAGGTACCGTCACTCGTAGTTAAGCCTACCACCACCGAACAGCTCGGTCCCGTAACCAAGCTTTGTAACGAACACGGCCTGCCAATGACCGTTCGCGGTGCAGGAACAAACCTTTCCGGCGGTACCATTCCCCACCCCGGCGGTGTTGTTGTCCTGACCAACGGTCTTAATAAAATCCTCGAAATCAACGAGCAGGACCTCTACGCAGTAGTAGAACCCGGTGTTGTGACTGCACAGTTTGCAGCACAGGTCGCCGCAAAAGGACTTTTCTATCCCCCGGATCCGGGTTCTCAGGCAGTTTCCACCATCGGTGGTAACGTTGCCGAGAACGCAGGCGGACTCCGCGGACTCAAATACGGTGTTACCAAAAATTATGTCATGGGCATGGATTTCTATGATGTAAACGGTGACCTGATCAAATCCGGTTCCCGTACTGTTAAGTGCGTAACCGGTTATAACCTTGCAGGACTCATGGTTGCTTCCGAAGGAACTCTGGGTGTGTTCTCCAACATCATCCTCAAGCTTGTTCCTCCGCCGAAGGCATCCAAGGCTATGATGGCTGTGTTCCCTGATGTTCACAAAGCATCTGAAACCGTTGCTTCCATCATCGCCAGCCACATTGTGCCTTGTACTCTCGAGTTCCTTGATAACTCCACCATCCGTTACGTGGAAGACTATACTAAAGCAGGTCTGCCTACCGATGCCGGTGCTATTCTGCTCATCGAAGTTGACGGCCATCAGGCTGAAGTAATCGAAGATGCCGAGAAGGTTGTTAACATTTGTAAGAAGTGCGGTGCCAACGAAGTCAAGATGGCAGAAACCGCTGAAGAACGTGAAGCTCTCTGGACTGCACGCCGTAATGCGCTGCCGGCTCTTGCCCGTGCGAAACCGACTACTGTTCTTGAAGATGCAACTGTTCCCCGTTCCCAGATTCCTGCAATGATGGATGGTCTGGAGAAGATTGCAGCCAAGTATAAAATTAATATCGGAACTTTCGGTCACGCCGGCGATGGTAACCTGCACCCCACCATCCTCTGTGATAACCGTGACAAAGAAGAGTTCCACCGTGTTGAAGAAGCAGTCAACGAAATCTTTGAAGTTGCTCTTTCACTGAAAGGAACCCTTTCCGGAGAACACGGTATCGGCATGGCAAAATCCAAATGGATGGAGAAAGAGACTTCCAAAGCTACTCTTGAATACTCTCTGAAAATGAAGCGTGCTATCGATCCGAAAGGCATCCTGAACCCTACCAAGATCATTGGAGACGTTTAGGATGGAAGATCTCAAACAATTAGCACAAAACCTCATGGAGCTGGACGACCAGATGGCCGCCTGCATGAAGTGCGGTATGTGTCAGGCTGTATGTCCTGTCTTTGCCGAAACCATGCGGGAAGCTGACGTTACCCGAGGCAAGATCGCCCTGCTTGAGAAGCTTGCCCATGAAATGGTCAAAGACGCTGATCAGGTTAATGAAAAGCTCAACAGGTGTCTGCTTTGCGGTTCCTGTGCTGCCAACTGTCCTTCCGGCGTAAAGATCATGGATATTTTCATTAAGGCCAGAGTAATCGTCACCTCTTACAAGGGACTTTCACCGGCCAAGAAAATGATCTTCAAAGGGCTGCTTACCCGCCCCAAACTCTTTAACACCCTGACTGAGATGAGTGCGAAGTTTCAGGGCCCGTTTGCAAAAATCGCCGACCAGGCCTCCGGTGCTGCAAGCTGTGCCATGCTGAATCCGCTCCTCGGGGAACGTCACTTCATGCCTCTGGCTAAGAAGCCTTTCCGTAAGGATTATCCCGAACTGGATACCCCCCGCGGCAAGAGCGGACTGAAAGTAGCGTTCTACCCCGGCTGTGTTGTGGACAAGATGTTCCCCAACGTCGGCCATGCGGCAATCAAGATTCTCGAACATCACGGTGTCGGTATCTTTCTGCCCAAGGGACAGGCCTGCTGCGGTATCCCCACACTGGCTTCCGGTGATGCTGATACCATGGTTACTCTCATGAAGCAGAACATCAAGGCTTTCGAAAACGGAACCTATGATTATCTGGTGACTCCCTGTGCAACCTGCACAGCCACATTGCATGAGACCTGGCCTAAAATGATTGATAACGAAGATCCTGTTTTTGTTGAAAAAGTTAAGGATCTTGCAGCTAAGACTATGGATATTAACGCATTCCTCGTTGACATCGTGGGCGTTAAGGCTCCTGCGGAATCCAAGAAGGGCGGAAAGGTCGTTACCTACCACGATCCCTGCCACCTCTCTAAATCGCTTGGTGTTACCGCTCAGCCCCGTACCTTGCTGAAAATTAACGAGAACTATGAGTTCAAAGAAATGAATGAAGCCAACCGTTGCTGCGGCTGCGGTGGTTCTTTCAACCTTTACCATTACGACCTTTCCAAGAGCATCGGTGAACGCAAGGCGGGCAATGTCCGCGATGCGGGTGCTCAGGTTGCAGCCACCGGATGTCCTGCCTGCATGATGCAGCTGGGGGACATGCTGTCCCAGACCGGCGGTGGGGTAGAGGTGAAACACGTTCTCGAAATATACGCTGACTCCCTTTAGTTGTATACGAAAGTAGTCCAGAATGATTTCATTCTGGACTACTTAATCAAAAAAAGTTCATATAGGGATTGGCTGGAAGCAATTTTCGGGTTTGTAGGATCTCCATAGTTCGATCCGGCCCAAGATTAACTTATTGAAATAGTGCGGACTCTTCAAATGCGGCTCTGAAGGTTCCAGCTGTCCGTGCTTATACACAGGAGATAATCCCAGTGTCTAAAAACCTTTACATCACTGCCACAGAAGAAAAGAGTGGAAAATCTGCCATTGCTCTGGGCGTGATGCAACTGTTGCTGAGAGACCTGCAGCATGTCGCCTTCTTTCGTCCCATCATTAATGATAGTCAGACTGGAGACCGTGATCACGACATCAACCTGATCATGAAGCATTTCAATCTGGATATCAATTATGAGGATACCTATGCCTACACCTTGAAGGAAGCAAGGGAACTCATTAACAGCGGCAAACATTCCCTGCTGCTGGAGAATATTCTTAACAAGTACAGCTTACTTGAAGAGAAATATGATTTTGTCCTTTGCGAAGGAACCGACTTTCAGGGTAAAGACCAGAACTTCGAGTTCGACATCAATGCGGAAATCGCCGCCAACCTTAGCTGTCCCGTTCTTCTTGTTGCCAACGGAAGAGGGAAGAGTGCTGACGACATCATCGCATCAACCCAGCTCGTAATTGATGCTCTTGAAGATAAAGGCGTTGACACCGTAGCCGCAATCATCAACAGACTTACCGTTACCGGTGATGAGAAAAAAGAAATCCTTTCCAGCATCAAGTGCAAAACCAGATGCGCTCAGGAACTTCTCGTCTATGGTATTGATGAAAATGAAAGTCTGGGCAACCCCAGCATGAATGACGTTCGCAAATGGTTGAACGGTACTGTCCTTTACGGTCACGGAAGACTCGATACACTCGTTGATGACTATGTTATCGCTGCTATGCGTATCGGCAACTTCCTTGAATACATCGAAGACGGCAGTCTGATTATCACACCCGGTGACCGTTCCGACATTATTCTCAGTTCTCTGGCTTCCCGTCTTTCCAGCTCTTTCCCGGATATTTCCGGTATCCTGCTGACCGGAGGATTGCAGCCCAGCGCCAGCGTACATCGCTTGATCGAAGGTTGGACCGGTGTTCCCACTCCCATCCTTTCCGTGTCCACAAACACTTACCGCACTACACAACTGCTGAGTGAACTGTACGGAAGAATCGATCCTGAAGATCAGCGTAAAACCGCTTCCGCTCTCGGAACTTTTGAATCGAACGTTGATGCGGATGAACTCAGACATCGTCTGGTAACCAACAAGTCCAGCAAAGTTACTCCTAAAATGTTCGAGTACAAGCTGGTTCAAAAGGCTAAAGCCCACAAACAGACCATCGTTCTTCCCGAAGGAACGAGTGAAAGGGTTCTGCGTGCAGCTGATATCCTGACCCGCCGCGGCGTTGCAGATATCGTACTGCTGGGTAAGGCCGAAGATGTTACCGGAAAGATTTCCCAGCTCGGTCTTGAAATGCACGATGTGCGTATTATTGATCCCGAATCAGCACCGCAGTTAGACGATTACAGCGAAACCTACTTCAAACTGCGTGAGCACAAGGGTATCCGTATGTCCGATGCCCGTGACCGCATGATGGACCCCACATACTTCGCATCCATGATGGTCCACAAAGGTGATGCTGACGGTATGGTTTCCGGCTCTATCACAACAACTGCACAGACCATCCGTCCTGCTTTCGAGTTCATCAAGACCAAGCCCGATGCATCCATCGTATCCAGTGTCTTCCTGATGTGCCTCAAAGACCGTGTACTCGTATTCGGTGACTGCGCAGTTAACCCGAACCCCAATGCAGAACAGCTGGCTGAGATCGCACTGAACTCCGCTCAGACTGCTAGAATATTCGGTGTTGAACCACGTGTGGCTCTCATGTCTTACTCCACCGGTCAGTCCGGTAAGGGTGCTGACGTTGAAAAAGTCAAGGAAGCAGTCAAAATCGCCAAGGAACGCAATCCCGAGCTGAAACTCGAAGGACCTCTGCAGTACGATGCAGCTATTGATCCTTCTGTTGCACGCACCAAGCTTCCCGACAGTGAAGTAGCAGGACAGGCTACCGTGTTTATCTTCCCCGATCTTAATACCGGTAACAATACCTACAAGGCTGTACAGCGCTCCGCAGAACAGTCAGTGGCTATCGGCCCCGTACTCCAGGGTCTGAATAAACCTGTAAACGATCTCTCCAGAGGTTGTACTGTTCCGGATATTGTTAATACTGTCGCAATCACAGCAATTCAGGCAGCCGCCGAAAAAGGACAAATCTAAATGAAAATCTTAGTTATTAATGCTGGTAGCTCTTCTATCAAATACCAGCTTCTCGACATGAACACCGGTAACGATCTTGCTTCCGGTATCGTTGAACGTATCGGTGAAGAGATGGGCAGCATCTCATACAAAACAAGCGAAAAATATACTGCCGAACAGCCTTTCCCCACCCACAGGGAAGGTATGGTTGAAGTTATCAACCTGCTTACCGCTGCTGATAAAGGTGTTGTAAAAGATAAAGCTGAAATCGCTGCTATCGGTCATCGCATTGTTCACGGTGGTGAGCTTTTCTTCGAGCCTGTTGAAATCGATGCAAAGGTTCTGCAGGGCATCAGGGACTGCATCCCTCTCGCACCTCTGCACAACCCCGGTCATGTCATCGGCATTGAAACCGCTATGGAACTGTTCCCCGGTGTAAGACAGGTTGCCGTATTCGATACCTCTTTTCACCAGACCATGGAACCCAAAGCATACATGTACGGCGTTCCTTACGAGTACTATGAAAACTGGGGCCTCAGAAGATACGGTGCTCACGGTACCTCCCACAAGTATGTTGCCCGCGAAACTGCAAAGCTTCTCGGTAAGCCTCTTGAAGAGTGCAACATCATTACTGTCCACCTCGGAAACGGTGCTTCCATTTCCGCAGTCAAGAACGGTAAGTGCTATGACACTTCTATGGGACTGACTCCTCTCGGCGGTATCATCATGGGAACCCGTTGCGGTGATATTGATCCCGCGATCGTAGGTTTCATCGCTGAAAGAACCAAGCAGAGTGCTGCTGAAGTTGTTGCCACCCTTACCAATGAGTCCGGTCTTAAAGGTATCTGCGGTTCCAACGACCTGCGCGATATTCACGCCCGTATCAAAGAAGGCGACGAAAAAGCCAAACTCGCTCTGGACATGGCTTGCCACCGCGTCCGCCAGTTCATCGGTGCTTACGCATTCGAACTGGGCAGTGTAGATGCCATCGTATTCACTGCTGGTATCGGTGAAAACGACGAAGTTTACCGTGAGAATTGCCTCTCAGGTCTCGAAAACTTCGGCATCACCATCAATAAAGACAAGAACGAAAACTGGGATAGAACTCCCTCCTTCATCAGTGATGACGACGGTGCCGTTAAGGTCGCTATCATCGCCACCAACGAAGAACTTGAAATCGCAAATGATACTGTAACAGTTCTCGGACTGTAATAAGTATATATTAAAAAAACCGGGGTGAAGTGTGGAAGACTTCACCCCGGTAAAAATGGACAGGTCTTCCTCATGAAGGATGACCTGATGGAAACGGTCCGTATCAGCCTGTGGAAGAGGCTGTGCCGCCATCTTGTGGAAGGGATTGAGCGGTATTACGGAAATATTAACGGAAGATGTTATTATAATATCGACCATCGTATTTGGGGGAAAAATGACAGCTAAAGCTGAAAGTGTAAAGCTTTTTACCGATAAAGCTGGGCTTGCATCCGCTGTAGTGACTGAGATCTCTTCTATGGATGAAGCTTACAAGTACACTATGGATCTTTGCGGAAAGAAAGAAGCCTGTAAATTGCTTGTTTCCGGTTGTGAACAGAACCTCTCCAACAAAGCAGAGCAGTTTTGTGCCACCAAGACAGGTAAAACCATTGTTGCTCCTGCACTCACAGATAAAGAATCTGCTGCGCTGGAAAAAGAGTGTGAAGAAAATGGTTTCGCCCTCATTAAGGATAGCGTCCGTAACCACCTCGGTGGTATTGATATTGCTTTTTCTTATGCCGATCGCGGTATTTCCGAAACAGGCACTATCGTACTCAACTGTCCTAGTGAAGAATTGAGACTTGCCACCATGATCAGTGAAGTTCATGTGGCGGTTCTGCCCAAGTCCCAGATTGTGGATAATTCCTACGATCTCGAATCATGGATGGAAGGCAATATGATGGAAGGTAACTATACCGCATTCATCACCGGACCCAGCCGTACTGCCGACATTGAGCGCGTTCTCGCAATCGGTGTACACGGTCCCCTTGAACTTCATATTCTTCTTCTGGAGGACTAATCATGCAGGACGCTAAGAACCTTAAAGAATACAGAAAAGAGATCAAAGAATCTCTTGGTAATGATTTTCTCAGAACCGCAATGGATAACTTTGCTGTTGCCTACCGCGCCAGCCGGGCCAATGCGTTCAAAGGTATGGATGAAAAAGCGCTGATCAGTGAGATCGCCGCTGCAAAAGATGCTTCAGCTCAGAGACTCGACGAACTTTATCTCAAGTTCAAGGAAGAAGCTGAAAAGCGTGGTGCTGTAGTTCATCTTGCCAAGGATGCCAAGGAAGCCAATGAAATCATCGGCCGCATCGCTATGGAAGAAAACTGCAAGACTATCGTTAAATCCAAGTCCATGACTGCGGAAGAGACCCTGCTCAACCATCATCTTGAAGATGACCTGAACCTCAAGGTTGTAGAAACCGACCTCGGTGAATGGATTATCCAGATGCGCCATGAAGGTCCTTCTCACATGGTTATGCCTGCGATTCACCTTTCCCGCCATCAGGTCAGTGACCTTTTCTCCAACGTGACCGGCCAGAAGCAGGGCGATGATGTCCAGGCTCTTGTCAAGGTTGCACGTCGCGAGCTTCGTCAGGAATTTGTGGAAGCTGATATGGGTATTTCCGGCGGTAACTTCGCTATCGCTGAAACCGGTTCCATCGGTCTCGTTACCAACGAAGGTAACGCCCGACTGGTTACCACCCTGCCCAGAGTGCATGTTGCTCTCATGGGTCTCGATAAACTGACCCCTAAACTTCATGACGCTCTGCGTGTGATCAAAGCATTGCCCCGTAACGCAACCGGGCAGGCGATCACCTCTTATGTTACCTGGATCACCGGGTCCAACGAGTGTGCTGCGGCTGAGGATGACAGGAAGAAAGTGCACTTCGTGTTTTTGGACAATGGAAGACGCGCTCTCGCAAAGGACCCGGTGTTCTCTCAGGTCCATCGCTGCGTACGCTGCGGTGCCTGCGCCAACGTTTGTCCTGTCTACCGTATGGTTGGCGGCCACAAAATGGGCCATATCTATATCGGGGCTATCGGCCTCATCCTTACTTATTTCTACCACGGTACTGATAAGGCTAAGAACCTTGTTCAAAACTGCATTAACTGTGGAGCATGTAAGGAAATCTGTGCAGGTGGAATTGACCTGCCCGGTCTGATTAAAGACATTCAGGCCCGCATTCTGGAAGAAGAAGGACATCCCATGTACTCCTCCTTCCTCGCGAAAATGATGAAGAACCGCAAGCTCTTCCACAAGTTCCTGCGCATTGCTAAGCATGCCCAGAAGCCTGTGAAAGCTAAAGACGGTTTTATGCGCCACCTGCCCATGATCTTCGCACCGGACCACGACTTCCGTGCGCTGCCCACTGTGGCTGAAGTACCTTTCAGGGATATGTGGGCTAAAGTTAAGCCTGCCAAGCCTGCTGAAACTAAGCATAAAGTGGCACTCTTCTCCGGCTGCGTACAGGACTTCGTTTATCCCGAACAGTCTGTAGCAACCGTTGAAAGTATGAAGAACAAAGGCGTTGACTTTGAATTCCCCATGGATCAGTCCTGCTGCGGTCTGCCGCTGCAGATGATGGGTGAAATCGATAGCGCCAGAGACGTTGCTCTCCAGAACATGAAAGCCTTTGAAGCTACCGATTGTGACTACATCATCACCATGTGTGCTTCCTGTGCATCTCATCTGAAGCATAACTATGTAAAAATGCTTGGCAAAGATGCCCAGTACGCTCTGCGCGTTCAGGACTTCGCTGATAAAGTCATCGATTACAGCTCCTTCATGAACGATGTACTTGGTGTTGAAAAAGAAGACTTCCTTGATTCCGCCGGCGAATCTGTGACCTATCACGCTCCCTGCCACCTCTGCCGTGGTCTGGATGTTAAAGAAGCTCCCCGTGAGCTCATGGTCAAAGCCGGACTGGACTATAAAGAAAGTGCTGAAGAAGAAGTCTGTTGCGGTTTCGGCGGAACCTACTCTGTTAAGTTCCCCAAGATTTCCGAACAGCTGCTTCAAAAGAAAATCAATAATGCGAAGGAAAGCGGTGCTAAAGTATTGCTGACCGACTGCCCCGGCTGCGTAATGCAGATTCGAGGCGGTGCCAAGAAGCAGGGTGCTGACCTTGAAGTCAGACACATTGCTGAATACATGGCTCAACGCAGAAAATAACAATCGACACACGCTCACTGTCCGCGGCTTTGTTTGCCGGTCGCGGACAGTGGTTTAAGCTGCGGCATGTAATATGCCTCCAAATCCGGTACCTTCACCTCGCAACTGAAAACACCGGTTACAGGCCGCGCATCTAAGGCTTTTCCATTCGCTCGCCCGATGGAAAAGCCTTTTTTATTGTATTAACTATACAATATTTTATATTTAGTATGTAAAAATTTTTTTTATAGTTCTATAAGTATTAACTTTTGTTGTTATGTTGACGATATGTGTGTATCGTCAGCTTTAAGGCTGTAGAATATATGGGGTGGCACGTAAGATGTGGTGTTTTTTGTGCCTCATGGGTTGTCCTGAATTTATGTTTTCTGGAGAGAAATATGTTGAAGAATTTGTCAATTGGCGGACGTTTTGTGTTATTGCTTGTGTCAACACTGGTATTTATAATGCTATGTTGCGGCATGTTCCTTTTGGAAATTAAATCCGTAGTAGGTGTTGGAATCCATGAAGTGGAAACCGGTATGGTGCGGGGGCACAAGGACAAGATTGAAGTCGCCACGCAGGCTGCCGCTGATATGTTGGCAGCGCACATTAAAGACATTAATGGTGAGGATGAGAAAATAGCTTATGTACGCAAGGTTGTGGATCATTTCCGCTTTGAAAAAGATAAGTCCGGGTACTTTTTTGTTTACCGTGGAACTACAGTAATTACTGTTCCCACTAAGAAGTCATTGCAGGGGAAGGATCTTGGGGGAGCAAAAGACAAGAACGGCGTATATTTTGTTAAAGAGCTTTCAGAAGTAGCACATGCCGGTGGCGGCTTTGTAGAGTACGTGTTCGACAAACCGGGCAAAGGCCTTCAGCCTAAACTTGCCTATGCGACAATGATTCCGGGCAGTGATCTTTGGATCGGGACCGGTGTTTATATTGATAATGTTGATGCTGAAAAAGCCCGCATTAATCAGGAGTTGGGGGATGCCGTCAAGGCCGAGACAATTAGGATTGTTCTGATCATGCTGGCGTTGCTTCTCTTTATTCTTACCCCGCTTTGTATTGTCATCGTACGTTCAATTGTCAGGCCTATTCAGGATGCTACAGATGCTGCCAGCCGTGTAGCTGAAGGAGATTTGTCTATCTCTCTCAATCCTGCCGGCAAAAGTGAGATTTCTACTCTGCAGTCTTCCCTCAATACCATGGTTGAAACCCTTGATGCCAACCTCAAGGATATCAAGCGTAAGGAGGCTGAGTCTGCAGAACAGGCCAGAGTCGCTCAAAACATGGCTGCCGAAGCAGAAAAAGCACGTCAGCAGGCAGAGGGAGCCAAGCGGGAAGGTATGTTGGCCGCTGCAACCAAGCTAGAGAGTGTGCTTAATAATATTGTGAAAATTTCAAGGGATGTCGAAAAATCCACTAATGAAATCATGAACGGCAGCGATTTCCAGAAGCAGCGTATTGCCGAGACTGCAACTGCCATGGAAGAAATGAACGCTACTGTTCTTGAAGTTGCCAGGAATGCCACTGAAACCAATGAAGACACCGAAATGACGAGGGATAAGGCTGCAGAAGGTCAAGGTGTTGTGCAAGGTACCATCGAATCCATGGTCGGTATTCAAAACCAGACAAACGCACTGGAACAGCTTATGGATCAGCTCAATACCCAATCCATAGAAATTGGTAATGTAATGAGCGTAATTAATGATATTGCAGACCAGACAAACCTGTTGGCCCTGAACGCTGCCATTGAGGCTGCCCGTGCAGGTGAAGCAGGACGGGGATTTGCTGTTGTCGCAGATGAAGTACGCAAGCTTGCTGAAAAGACTATCGGTGCTACTGATGAAGTGGATAAGTCTATTTCTTCCATTCAAAGGTTGGCCAAACAGAATATTGAAGGTATGCGCACAGCTGTAGAGGCTATTGGCGGAGCAACAGAACACTCCCGTGCGTCTGGAGATGTTTTGTCCGAGATTGTACAACTGGCCTCCAATGCAGCCGGACAGGTCCAGTCCATTGCCACTGCAGCAGAAGAGCAGTCCGCTACTTCCGACGAGATTAACCGCAGTATCGCTGAAATTGATTCCATGACTGAAGACAACGCCCGTAACAGCATGCTCGCAGCCGAGGCGGCTACCAACCTTTCCCGTGAGGTAGACGCTCTGGTGGCACTGGTTGAGGAACTCAGGAGTTAAGCAGGCTGATTTTATCTTGTACAGCTTACGAAAATAAGCTTTAATGAATTTTCGAAATATCGAAGCCATTGTCCTGTTTATATATGCACTAAGGGAACGGAGGAAAAATGATTAAACATATCGTAATGTGGAACCTGAAAGAAGAAGCTGCAGGCGGAACTGCTGCTGAAAACGGAGCTAAAGTCAAAGAAATGATTGAAGCCCTTAACGGCAAGATTGCTGAACTCAAACATGTTGAAGTCAGTGTGGATGTTTTTGAAGCCACACAGAAATGGGACATGGTTCTTTATTCAGAGTTTGATAGTAAAGAAGATCTGCAGACTTATGCAGTTCACCCCCTGCATCAGGAATGCGTTGCTTTCATTAAGCAAGTGGTGACTTCCCGCGATGCTATCGATTACGTGATCTAGTTATAGGAACATATGCTTTCAAAGGCCGGAGACATACTGTCTTTGGCCTTTTTTTGTCCACTGGTATTTCAGGATGTAATGCTTATATTATTAGAAAGTAATATGAAGTTGTTTCATAAAAGTTGCTAAAAAAATTGAAATTCTCCACCAAAGATGTATATTTTAAGTAAGGCTGGCAAAATTAGTTTTCAAATCCGTAAACAAGGGGAGGGCCTATGTTGAAGAATTTATCAATAGGCGCACGTTTTTTTATGCTGCTGGCTTTGATGGTGCTTTTTTTGATCGTTACCGGTTTTTTCTTTCTGGGAGCCATTCGGGACATAACAGCCTTCGGTGTGAGTAGTACTGAGGAAATCATGTTTCAGGACCAGAAGGACAAGGTTAAGGTTGCCACTCTAGCCATGGCCCGTTCGCTAGGTGAAGAGATGAATGTTGTTTCCGGGGAAGAGGAACGATTGGAATTCCTTCGTGCAGCTCTTGATCCGGTTCGGTTTGAGAGTGATAACTCCGGTTATTTTTTCGTATACAAGGGAACTGTAAATATGGTCATGCCGCCCAAGAAGTCCCTGCAAGGCAAGGATCTCGGCGGACTGAAGGATCAGAACGGCCTGTTTCTCATCCGGGAACTTTCCAAGGCTGCTCATGCCGGTGGCGGATTTGTGAAGTATTACTTTGATAAGCCTGGAGCCGGTATTCAGCCCAAGATCAGCTATTCCATGATGATTCCCGGAACCGACATGTGGATCGGTACCGGTGTCTACATTGATAATATCGAAGTAGAAACCACCAAGATGGGTAATGAAATGCGTGAAAGCGCTAACAGCTATACCATGAAGATCGTTCTTGGTGCAGGTGCAGTTCTGCTGCTATTGGTGTTGCCTCTTGCCATCTACCTGATTCGGTCCATTGTAAATCCTCTGGTTGAATCTACCAAGGCAGCCACTGAGGTTGCGGAAGGTAATCTGGATGTTTCACTTAATCCCGAAGGACGTAATGAAATATCCACCTTGCAGACGGCTCTTAATACTATGGTCGGAACCTTGTCCTCCAACCTTGAAAACATCAAGGCTAAGGAAGCCGAAGCTCAGGAACAGGCCCGTATTGCAGAAGAATCCGCTGCTCAGGCCCGCGAAGCCCAGATAAGGGCCGAGGGCGCCAAGAAGGAAGGTATGCTTGCTGCTGCAAACAGGTTGCAGGAAGTAGTTGAGCGCGTTTCTAGCATCACAAGTGACGTTTCCAGCAGTGCTGAAGAAATTCAGCGCGGGAGCGAATTCCAGAAGCAGCGCGTGGCTGAAACCGCTACTGCCATGGAAGAAATGAATGCGACCGTTCTTGAAGTTGCCAGGAATGCCACCGAAACCAATGAGAGCTCTGAAAGGTCCATGGAAAAGGCTCGTGAGGGAGCCAAGGTTGTGCAGGATGTTATTGCTGCCATGGGCAACATTCAGGAACGTACTTCCAATCTGAAGGAGTCTATGGAGCATCTTGATACACAGGCTGTGGATATCGGCAACGTTTTGGGTGTAATTAATGACATTGCAGATCAGACCAATCTGTTGGCTTTGAATGCCGCTATTGAGGCTGCCCGTGCAGGCGATGCCGGAAGAGGCTTTGCTGTGGTTGCCGATGAGGTTCGAAAGCTTGCTGAAAAGACCATAGGTGCTACCGAAGAGGTTGAAAACAGTATTAATTCAATTCAGAAGTTGGCCCGTGAGAATGTGAGGGGGATGGATTCCACTGTAGACGCTGTAGCAAGTGCTACTGACCTTTCACGCTCCTCGGGCGAAATGCTGGATGAGATTGTCGAGCTGGCTGGTAATTCAGCAGATCAGGTACGTTCAATCGCTACCGCAGCAGAAGAACAGTCCGCCACTTCAGATGAGATCAACCGCAGCGTCGGTGAAATTGATTCCATGACTGAGGAAAATGCCCGTAACAGCCAGACTGCAGCAGAAGGAACCCGCTCGCTCACAGCGGAAGTTCAGGAACTTCTTAATCTGGTTGAAGAATTGCGAAGTGAAGAGTAGTGTGTTCTGCTAGGATTGGATTATTCTGTCCTTGTGACCTACGCAATTGGAGGACTCATGGCTTCTGAACTCATTGAGATCATTACAGAACATTTGCAGGGTAAAGCAGGTGTCCCGGCTGAAAAGATAATTGGGTTTCTCAAAGAAACGTCAGTTCATCTTCGGGTAATTATGGATACTCTTGATGAGGCCATTGATGAAGGTGAGTTTGAAGACGTGGTCGCCAGTTCCCATATGCTCAAGGGGAGTCTTGTAAACCTTGGGCTGGAGGAACTCAGCATTGTGGCGGGAAAAATCGAAACAGCAGCTTCAAGCACTTCTCCCCTGTATCTGAGCTGCTATTATATGCGATTACGCAGAGAGCTTTTACCTCTGCTTGATTATGCGGATAAAAGATGAAAAGTCCCGAGGCAACTGCCTCGGGACTTTTTTTATTATGTATTCAGAAATCTTACTGTCCTATCCTCAGACCAGAGTTGTTTTTCCATCGGCAGGTCAGCGAATCCGACATGACCGCCGAAGTTTGTTATCTGCAGAGACAGGTACTGGTTTTTTTCCGCTTCCTGAACAGGGTAGCACTCAGGGGTCAGGAAGGGGTCGTCCTTGGCATTCAGTATTAGTGAAGGTACCCGGATATTTTCTAGATATTGTTTGCAGGAAGATTTGCGGTAGTAGTCAGCTGCATCAGCAAAGCCGTTGATGGGGGCGGTGTATGCGTTGTCGAAATCAACTATATTTTTGATGGAAGAAAGTTTTTCGAGAGGATAGAGGTCCGGAAATTGTTTGTTTTTCAATTTTATTTTTTGTTTCAATGATCGAAGAAAATAATTTGTATAAATAAAATTGGATTTTGCACAGAGCCTTGTGGCCGAAGCTTCCAGATCGCATGGTACTGAAATACCAATGGCTCTTTTTACTTTGTTCGGGACGATGTCGGGATTTTCACCAAGATACTTTAGCACGTGGTTGCCACCCATGCTGAAGCCGATAAGGGCTGCATTTTCGTAAATACCATGATCAAGGCCGTATTTAAGAACTGTGTGCAGGTCTCTGGTATCACCACTGTGGTACATGCCGGGAGCTTTGTTCATCTCGCGGCTGCAGCCCCGGAAGCTGTATGTTATGCAGTCCCACCCTGCCAGCACCAGAGCGCGGGCCATACCAAGCACATACGGTCTGCGGGAATTGCCTTCAAGTCCGTGCGCAATCACGGCAAGTCTGGAGCTGCTCGCAAGGTGCCAGTCAATATCAAGGAAGTCTCCATCAGGTGTGTCGATTCTTCTTTTTACTACAGGCGGTAGGCTGACTTTCCGGAAAAGACGAGGGAAAATTGTTTGGATGTGACCGGATTGGAGAGGAAATTTGGGTTTATAGGGCGGGGGTTGCAATAAAGGCATTTGGTAAAAATATCCATCCTTTGGCTTGCTCAATTGAAGCCTGCTGATTGTGAATTGAAAATTTAAATCAAAGTGAGAATATACCGTTGGCAGTCTGCTGTCAAAAGGCTTATGCGCAGAGTAATTAATATCTTTTCGAGGATAGTCAACAGTTTATTGCAGTAGCAATTTCAGGCCGATTAAAATGAGCACGCATCCTCCGACCCTTTCGGCGATGTGGCTGTACCGCGAAGCACGTGCAAATGATTTACCCAGCCAGAGCCCGAAAGAAGTAAGCACCAGCGCGGTAATCCCGATCATGGTGCAGGGGAATAGGATTGGGTAATCCATGATTGAAAAGGAAAGTCCCACTGCTAAAGCATCAAGGCTGGTGGCAACCGAGAGAAATACCAGGGAAAAACCTTTGGTAGGGTCCTTTTGTGTGTCGCAGGAGTCATCTGTGTCAAAGGATTCCTGAATCATTTTACCGCCGACAAAAGCCAGCAGGAAAAATGAAATCCACGGGGCGTATGTTTCAACAAGGCCTTTTACAGTCAGCCCGGCCAGCCACCCCAGCAGGGGCATGAGAGCCTGAAACAGACCGAAGTGGAAAGAAAGCCTGAAGTTCTGGCGTCTGGTCACATCCGGCATGCATAGCCCGCAGGCCACGGCAATGGTGAAGGCATCCATGGCAAGTGCCACGGAGATGATGAGTATTTCGTATAAAGGCATGGGACGTTTACGGCTCCTGTAATTAATTAGGTAGTACTCTTACCTCTACGTTGCTTGTTTGTTAAGTACAAAAAAAAAGGTTATGGTGTGTGTTTGTTTTTGGTTTTGTCGTTATTAATTACGTTATAAAGAAGGGGGAGATTTACCAGCCAATGTTAGAGCCGCTTAAGTCCGTATTAGGCAAGGGAACCTTAATAAGCTTTGATTTTACCTATTCTGTCTGGTGGAACATCATGTTGATCACGGTCGGATCGACTATATGTTCTGTCGCAATTAAGAGTCTTGCGGTGCCGCACGAGTTCCTTGCGGGAGGGATTTTCGGTTTGGCTTCTCTTGTATTTTATAAATTTAGTTTTTTAACACCAGGTTGGCTTTTCTTTATACTAAATATTCCGCTTTTTATTTTTGCTTGGATAAAGGTAAGCAGACGGTTTTTTGGGTATAGCCTATATGCAACATTTGCCGCGACTATTGCATACGAATTCATTAATATACACCTTCCGGTGTATAATCATATTTATGCTGCTGTGGCATGCGGAACATTGCTTGGTTTTGGTGCTGGAATAGTACTGCGGTCTCTTGGATCAAACGGAGGTCTTGATGTTCTGGCTGTGTACTTGTTTCAGCGGTTTAATATTGGAATTGGTAAGGTCTATCTTGTTTTCAATTTTATCCTTTTCAGCTTAAGTCTGTTTGAGTTGCCGCTAGATACAATAATTGCCTCGCTAATCCTTGTGTTTATCTCGGCAACCGTGGTTGAGCAGACTCTCTCAATGTTTAACCAACGTAAGGTTGTCTTTATTATTTCTGATAATATAGAATTGATCTGCCATGATATTCTGCACGAAATGAAGCAGAGTGCCACTTTTATTAAGGGGCAGGGAGCTTATTTACGTGAGGATAGGAATATTTTGATGACAGTAGTGAACAATATCCAATTAAAGAAACTGGAAGAAATAGCTTTCCGGCATGATGAGAGGGTTTTGTTTATTGTTGAAAATACGTTTTCGGTTATCGGGGCAAGTTTTTCGCGCAGAAAAGTTTATTAGTGTCTTTTATCTCTGAAGATTTTTTTTGTGCCGATTAAATAAAAAAAGCCGGATGCCTGATGGCTCCGGCTTTAAAAATATTAATTGATCAAACCTTTTATTCTACAACAGCTTCCGCCTGATTGCGGTATTTGCGGTAGATCTTGAACCCCAGCAGGGTGGAGATAACAAACAGCACCACGGCCATGACCATACGGATAGAGGAAGATACTTCCACCCCGCTTCCGAACAGGGCAAAGACCATATTCTGGGGCAGGTAGCCGACAGTTGATCCTAATATGAAGGGCAAGGCAGGAATACTGGTCACACCCGCAAGAATGTTGGTTATTACGTTGCTGCCCAGCGGGAAAAAGCGGATGGTCAGGGCCATGTTGAATGGGCTGCGGCTCAGGAAATTGTCCACTTTCTGGATACGGGCGCCGAATTTGTTTTGAATGAAAGAGCGGCCCACCAGCCGTGAGTAAATAAACGCTCCTGCGCAACCAAGCCCGGTTCCGATACTTCCCAGCAGGGTTCCCAATGCGAAGCCGTATGCGTAGCCTCCCATAAAGCAGATCACCTGTCTGGGAAAGCCGACAGCAGAGAAGAATGCCGACAACCCTACATAGGTGAGGACTCCGATTAAGCCGCGAGAACGCACATGCTCGTCTACCCAGTGGGTATCCAGGGCATCGGCTAGTCCTGCATAACGGATCAGGTAAACCGATAAACCCATAACCGCGAGCATAGCCAGTCCTTTGATCAGGGCCTTGACGCTGACTTTTGATTCGCTGCTTATCGCGCTCATTTATTCATCGCCGCTGCGTTCTTTAACTGAATATGAAAAATGGCGTCCCAGCAGCCAGCGTACGCCAAGCAGGTCATACCCTCCTGCTATTGCCCGGTCGAGGGTTCCGTACTTGGATTCACCTTCGAAGCGGGGACGGTGGTTGACTTTCATTTCTGCAACAGATGCGCCCTGCATTTTCATGAGAGTGGGCAGGAAACGATGCATGCCGTTGAAGCGAGGAATAGCCCGGACCATGATGGTATTCATTATTTTAAGCGAACATCCGGTATCCCGCACGGTTTCGTTGGTCATCCTGTTACGGATGGCGTTGGCGATTTTGGAACCGATGCGTTTGATCCAGACATCCTTGCGTTTCTGACGCCAGCCGATGGTCATGTCGTGCCCCTCATTGTATAGGGCAAGCATGGCCGGAAGGTCTGCAGGATCATTTTGCAGGTCAGCGTCCATGGTGGCGACACGAGGTGCGCGGGCCTCATCAAATCCTGCACAGAAAGCTGCGGACTGCCCACGGTTTTCCGAAAAGGAAATGTAGCGGGCCTTGGGGTAGGTTAATGAAATATCTTTGAGCACGGCAAGGCTGTTATCCTTGCTGCCGTCATCTACAAATATAATTTCGTATGGAGTATCGAGCGGCTCAAGGGCTGCATCAATTTCCTGCATCAGTTTTCGTAAATTGTCCTGTTCGTTGTAAACAGGGATTACGATGGAAAGTTCGTAGTGGTTTGTCATATCGAGAGATGAGATAAGAAAATTTAAATAATTTGTAAATAGCTGTTGACATGAAGCGGCCTCGTCTGTAGAACCTCTTTCACAGTGACGCGGGGTGGAGCAGCTTGGTAGCTCGTCGGGCTCATAACCCGAAGGTCGTAGGTTCAAATCCTATCCCCGCAACCACAATGCTTCATCAGAAAGGCTCAACCTAACGGTTGGGCCTTTTTTTATTGTTTTTTTACATATCATCTTGCAATGCGGGGGTGTCTTTGCGCTTCTTCCTGACAGCTTCCCCGATTTTTTTTCCCGGAATAAATGTAAAATTTTTCAAAGCCGACAATGCTTTTTCACTGATGTTTTGGATTGGGATCTCAATTTTTATCCGTTTTCCAAGGTTAATCTCCTGCATGGTTTTGTTGTATACAGGATCGGTCATGATCATGTCCTGCAACTGTCCGTTATAATATGCAGTTTCCAGACCGGTTTTTATTGCGTTGTACAGCTTCTCGTTATCTTTTCTGACATAGAAAAAAGAGGCCAACGGATAGGAGAGGACAATATAATCATCGATTACAAGGTCGGGGTAATCCGCTGAGTACCGCTTGTACTCAGCGGCAATTTCGAAAAGTCCGCGCGGGTATAGATCTACTCTGTCGCGTATCAGCATTTTAGGAATATTTGTCGGATCTGCAGGGGTATGGACTGTAAGTCCGGCATTACGCAGTATTTTTACATCCGCCCAGCCCAGTCCCTGAGCGAAGATAAATTTGGAGAGGTCGTCGAGGTTTTTAACTTTTTTTAAATTGTCCTCCACATCAGGGCGGGTGAGCATAATTCTATGTCCGATTCCAAGTCCAAGCTGGATTGGAACATATATCGGTTTCAGAATTTCTTCGTGTTCCTTCCGGCTACCCAATGCGATGACATAATTTTGGGAGGATGAATTTACTATCTGCACTCTGCGGGGCTGTGACGCAGGTATGGTTTCAATTTTTAAATTATAAGGTATTTCCTGATTTTTAAGGGCAATATCCAGCACTTTGAATATGTAGTTTTCCGGTGTGAGAGGGCGATCAACAAGCAGGATTGTTTCCAATTTGTCTTGGGCAAAAGCTGATTGCGTATAAATAAAGACGAGGATGAAGCAAAAAAATATTTTCCGCATAACATATCTCCATATTGATTATATGAGCTATTATGCGGGAGAAGTCAAATAAATGCAGCTTAGTTTAGTTGGGGCTGGTCTGGTAATATTCAAAAGATTAAGCGGGTAGTGACGTCACTGTTTGCCACTGCCATTTCAAGAAAATCTACTCCCTGAAATTGACCGGTTACGCTTTTCATGGAGTCGTTCGGTCTCTTTCAGATACGAAACTATAGTTGTTTGCTTTCCTGATAAGAAACCGAGTGCTTACTTCTACACAGCCAAAGTATGGTATCTGTGTGATACGGACTGTTTTAAATGGGTATGTCTCAGGAATGAGCTCCGGTGGGAATTTATTTCCAACGGGAAATATTGAGAAAATTGTTTTCGAAATCGAAAATTATATACATTTATTAAAAATAATTTTAATAGAAGCGAAAAAAAATACGTTCATTTGTCGACAATGTTTCTCAATTGATTTAATGTTTCCCGCACGTAAGGAACCTAGAACCTGAGGTAATTTTTACTATGAAAAAATTGATCAATGATGTGGAAAATGTGGTTAAGGAGCAGCTTGAGGGGATGGCCCTCGCTCACCCTGAACTGAAAGTCAACTACGATCCCTATTACGTAGTTCGTGCTGATGCTCCGGTTGAAGGAAAGGTTGCCGTTATTTCCGGCGGCGGTTCCGGCCACGAACCCATGCACGGCGGTTTTGTCGGCAAAGGAATGCTCGACGGCGCCTGCCCCGGCGAAGTTTTTACTTCTCCCACACCCGACCAGATGTACGAATGCGCAAAGGCTGTAGATAGCGGTGCAGGCGTTCTTTTTATGGTAAAGAACTACACTGGCGATGTAATGAACTTTGAAGCAGCGGCCGAGCTGGTTGCAGCCGAAGGTATCAAAGTTCAGAATATTTTGATTGATGATGACGTGGCAGTTAAGGATAGTCTTTACACTGCTGGACGTAGAGGCGTTGGAACCACTGTTCTTGCTGAAAAGATTGTCGGTGCTGCTGCTGAAGCAGGGTACGACCTTGAAAAATGCTCCGATCTTTGCCGCAAGGTTAACCAGTATGGTCGTTCGTTCGGTGTTGCCCTGACTTCCTGCATTGTTCCCGCAGCAGGCAAGCCCACCTTCGAACTTGCTGAAGACGAAGTCGAGATGGGTATCGGCATCCACGGCGAGCCCGGCATCGAGCGTACCCCGCTCAAGTCTGTTGACGAAATGACCCAGTACGCAGCGGAACAGATCATTGATGATCCCGCATACAGCCGCACCGTCCGCGAATGGAACGGTTCCGAGTGGGAAGACAAAGAACTTACTGACGAGCCTTTCGCCAAAGGCGATAATGTCATCGCATTTGTTAACAGTATGGGCGGAACCCCGGTTTCCGAACTTTACGCTGTGTACAGAAAGCTTGATGAAGTCTGCAAAGCCAAGGGTATCAAAATTGTCCGCAATCTGATCGGACCTTACATTACTTCTTTGGAAATGCAGGGTTTCTCTATTACTCTGCTCAAGGTTGATGATGAAATGCTCAAGTTCTGGGATGCACCGGCACAGACTCCCGGTTTTGTCCGCTAAGCTTAACTTTCTATAATTATGAGTTAAAAATACGCAGGCGTGGGAAGAACTTTTCACGCCTGCGTTCCCGTTTTTTCAAAAGAAAAATTTATTTGTAAAGGAAACCTCCGGGCTGACGCTGATATCGTATATGCCCGCAGTAATTTCAAACCTGACCCAGTTTTAGATGGCGTCATCATTTGGAGGATAAGAATGTCCATGAACAAGGCCCAACTTATTGCATGGCTCGGCAGACTGAATGAAGTTTATGCTGACAAAAAAGAATATCTCACTGAACTTGATGCCGCTATCGGTGATGCCGACCACGGAATCAACATGAACCGCGGCTTCGGCAAGGTTATCGAAAAGCTGCCTACAGTGGAAACTAAAGATATCGGAACAATCCTCAAGACCGTGGGTATGACTCTCATGTCCAGTGTAGGCGGTGCCAGCGGCCCCCTTTACGGAACATTCTGGATGAAGGGCGGCATGCTTATGGGCGGTAAGGAAGAACTTAGCCCTGAAGATTTTGCCAAAGTAATTGAAGCTGGTGTTGAAGGGATTCTTCAGCGCGGGCGTCCCGATCTCGGAGACAAGACCCTGTATGACCTTTGGGCGCCTGTCCTTGAAGTAATCAAGGAAAAGGCCGGAAACGGTGACGATGTTCTTGCCATTGTTGAAGCTGCATTGCCTGTTGGTGAAAAGGCCCTTGCGGATACCATCCCCCTGCAGGCCAGAAAAGGACGGGCCAGCTATCTGGGTGAACGTTCTATCGGCCATCAGGACCCCGGTGCTACTTCATCTTATTACATGCTGGAAACACTGAAAGAAGTTTTGTCTTAAATAGTATGATGCCTCCGGCGGCCGGGGAAGGGGAAACTTTTGTAAGATTTTCTCCTTCTCCATCCCTTATCCCCTTCAGAACCTTTTATTAGGTCTTCGACGCTGGGGGCAGGAATCTGTTGTTCATATAAATGGATTTTTCCCACGCCGATTTGCGCGTTTTATAGGATCAAACGATTAATTTTTTTAACGGGTTATTCTGTGTAAGTAGGGGCCAAGCCCTACTAAAAGTTTTTGAAGAGTCCAGAGAAACTTTTTTCAAAAAGTTTCTCTGGCCCTCGGAGAGCCGCCGGAGGCATATCAAATTATGGTTGGATTAGTAATAGTTTCCCACAGCCAGATGTTGGCGCAGGGAGTTCTGGAACTTGCGGAGCAGATGACTCGCGGTTCCGTGGTCATGGAAGCCGCAGGCGGTATTGACGATCCCGATAATCCCATCGGCACCGATCCCATGAAGGTCATGATGTCCATCGAGTCCGTTGCCGCACAGTCCGAAGACGGCGTACTGGTCATTATGGATCTTGGCAGCGCGCTTATGAGTGCCGAGACTGCGCTTGATTTTCTGCCCGATGAAGTCAAAGAGAAAGTGCTGCTTTGTTCCGCCCCGATTGTGGAGGGAACAATGGCTGCGGCTGTACAGGCTTCTGTCGGCGCATCTCTTAAAGAGGTGAGTGCCGAGGCCGGTGCTGCTCTGAATGTTAAAATTGAGCAGTTGGCTCCCATTACCGGGGAAACTGTCCAGACTGCCGTACCTGCTCAGGAAGAAATTCAGGAAGGCGAAGAGCTCAGCATCGATCTGCTGGTAATCAACAAAATGGGGCTTCATGCCCGCCCGGCAGCCAATCTTGTTGCAGAGGCCGGTAAATTTCAATCAGCCATCCGGATTCACAAGGGTGAAAAGAGCGCATCAGCAAAGAGTATCAATCAGGTGGCCCTGCTGGCAGTCAAAAATGGTGAAACCATTACTGTTACGGCAACCGGACCGGATGCTCAGCAGGCAATTGACGGCCTGAAAGCTTTGCATGCCGATAACTTCGGTGAACGTGATGAAGACGTTGCTGAAGTTGTCATGGAAACCGAACCCTGCAAGGTCGGCGGGGAGGGTTACGTGCATGGTGCTCCGGCTTCTGCCGGGTATGCGGTCGGTCCGGTCTATGCCCATCTGGCGAGTCTGCCGGAAGTGGAGCGTCTCGAAATTGCCAACATTGATGCTGAAGTTTCGCGTCTTGATCAGGCATTATCCACAGCGCTTTCCGATATTCAATCTTTGCAGCGCGAGACTGAAAAGACTGCAGGTAAGGCTAATGCCGCAATTTTCGAAGTACACGGCCTGATCCTCGGTGATAAGGATATGCGTGACAAAGCCGTGTCCGTTATCTCTGATGAAAAGGTTAATGCCGAGTTCGCGTGGTTTCAGGTCATGGATAAAATGGCTTCTGACTATCGCGAGCTTGATGACGCATACATGCAGGCCCGTGCCGCAGACGTAATGGACTGCGGGGGACGTGTGTTGCGTGTCTTGACCGGTGAAGGGGAACAGGCCATCAGGCTTGAGCGGGAATCCATCATTGTGGCCCACGATCTTACTCCTTCCGATGTAGCCGGGATGGACCCTGAAAAGGTTCTGGGCATTATCACCGAGACAGGTGGGGCCACTTCCCATGCCGCGATTCTGTCCCGTTCAATGGGCATTCCGGCCGTTATCGGGACCGGAGAATGCTTTCAGTATGTTTCAGATGGACAGACGATTGCGTTGGACGGTTTTGAAGGTACTGTCTGGACCTCTCCTGATCAGGTCAAGCTGGACGAGATTTCCGCCAAACGGGATCAGTGGCTGGCCGAGTGCGAGGAAGCCAAAGCCAAGGGCGCTGCTCCGGCTAAGACTGTGGACGGTACTGAGATCATGGTCATGGGTAATATCGGTACTCCGGCAGATGCTCCTCGGGTGCTGGAATACGGCGCAGAAGGTGTAGGGCTTTTCCGTACCGAATTTCTCTTTCAGGACCGTGATCAGCAGCCGGATGAGCAGGAGCAGTTTGAAGCTTACGTTGAAGCTGCCAAGGCTATGAACGGTAATCCGGTCATCATCCGCACTCTCGACATCGGCGGTGACAAGCCTGTTAAATATTTGGATACCCCGGTTGAAGAAAATCCGTTCCTCGGTGAACGCGGAGTCCGTTTCTGCATGGCTCGGCCCGAGCTTTTCCGCACTCAGCTGCGCGCTTTATTGAGAGCTGCCAGCGCGGAAAATATCTGGATCATGTTTCCCATGATTTCCGGGGTGGAGGAGCTTGAAGGGGTTCTCGCATTTCAGGCTGAGGTCCGTGAAGGTCTTATCTCCGAAGGTGTGAAAATTGCCGAAAAGATCAAGACCGGAATTATGATTGAAGTTCCTTCCGCTGTTGCGGAGGCCGAAAAGCTCGCTGCGATCTGTGATTTCTTCAGCATTGGCACTAACGATTTGACTCAGTACGTAATGGCTGCGGACCGGGGTAACAAGTCGGTTTCCAAAATATGCGACAGCCTTAATCCCGCAGTACTGCGCATGATCAAAATGACCTGCGATGCAGCATCTGCCAATAATATTGAAGTCGGTATGTGTGGTGAGCTGGCCGGAAACCCCAAAGCTTCGGCATTGTTGCTCGGACTCGGTTTGGATGAGCTGAGCATGAGCGGTCCTTCAATTCCCGAAGTGAAGGAAGCTATCCGCGCCGTATCCATGGATGAGTGTTGCGCTCTGGCTGAAAAGGCGCTGGCTGCCAGATCCGGTGACGAGGTTCGTGATCTGCTGAAATAGTTTGCTTACGGCAGCGCCGCCGGGGGTCGGAGGAACTTTTGGGAAAAAATTCTCTGGACTCTTCAAAACTCTTTAATAGGCTTAGCTGTGTTGGATCACAGATTGTTGATGAAAATATATAGGCCCGTCTTTTTGGACGGGCCTTTTGTTTGTGTTGTACATTTTTAATGGATCTGTGTCTTATAAGTTATTCCTGTTTCGGCTAAACAGCAGACCTAACCTGTTCCGATTTTCCTTTTATTAATTATTTACCTCATTGCGGAGGTTTTAATATGAGCGGTTTTATGCGTGGAGTTCGAGCTAATGTCCCCCTTCTGCCCAGTGTGGTTGCCTACGCCGCGGTGCTTGGAGTGCTGGCAGCCCAGAAGTCCATTGCATGGGTGGATATGATGGCTTTGAACGTGCTTATGTTTGCCGGGTCAGCCCAGTTTGTGCTGGTGGATATGTGGAATGCACCGCTCCCAGTGCTGGAAATGATCCTTGCAGTGCTGGTTGTGAACTTGCGTTATGCCCTGATCGGGGCATCTCTCAAGGATTTGTTTGCCGGGCAGGGGCTCTTGAAGCGGCTGGGGATCATGCATTTTGTGGCTGACGAAAACTGGGCCATGACCATGGTAGCGGCACGTAAAGGAGAAGGGGATGTGTTTCATCTGTTGGGCGGGGGGCTGCTGCTCATGCTTTTCTGGAGCATAGGAACCATGGCCGGAATGTTTTTTGGCGGCCTAATTCCCGATCCCAAAATGCTGGCCCTTGATTTTGCTTTTACTGCGGTCTTCAGCGCGCTGGCGGTTTCCCTGTGGCAGGGGCGGCAGGATGTTCTGCCGTGGCTGGTGGCCATAAGTGCATCGGTGCTGACGGAGCATTTTGTGCCCGGTAAATGGTACATACTGGTCGGTGGAATTCTCGGCGCGGTCTTTGCGGCATTTGGTCCGGAAGTTGTCCCTGCAGCAGAAGGTGAGGGTAAAGCATAATGAATATTTACACTTCGGAAAACGCAATTCTGATCATTGCCCTGACTGCTCTGGTAACTTATTCCATGCGTGTGGGCGGTCTGCTGCTGGCTGGCTATCTGCCTACGGGAGGACGTTTCAGCAGGGCTTTGAAGGCCCTGCCCGGCACCATCCTCATCTCCCTTGCCGCCCCCGGCTTTTTCAATGAAGGATTGATCGGATTTGCAGGCGGGATCGTTACCGTGGCTATGGCATTCAAGACTAAGAATGTGTTTCTTGCAATGCTTGCCGGAATGCTGGTGGTGGCTCTCGGAAGATTGTTTTTGTAGTTGAATTGCTGTTTTATTGTTCAAAAAAAGAACCCCGTAGAATCTTCAAGTTCAGGAGATTCTACGGGGTGTATTTATTGAGATAGTTCGGGGCAGTTATTCGTCCCGTTTCCAGTTAGGTTTTTTCATCTTGTTGATAAGTAAGGGCAGCCCCACAAAGACAACCATTCCAGCCGCAACCAGCCCTACGTAGAGTGCCGGGTCGCCGACCTTCAGGTTTGTGGGCGGAAAGAATCCTACTACCAGCGCGAAACTTACGCCCAGAAGACCGATTCCTGCCACGGCGCAAAGTCCGAATAATCCTCCGGGTACCTGATATGTTCTGGGCAGGTCGGGCCGGGTGTAACGCAGTTTTATTGCTGCGGCATACATCAAAATGTACATGACCAGATAAAGGGTCACGGTCATGGCTGAGATCATGAAAAACGCCACACTCACGTTATCCATGATAAAATAAAGACCGGCAAGGATGCTCACAATTACAGCCTGAACCATTAAAATATTGATCGGCATGCCGTTCTTATTAGTTTTAGCCAGAATAGGCGGTAGTTCTCCCTGATCAGCAGTGTGTAGCAGTCCACGGCTGGGACCGCTGATCCATGACATGACACCGCCTATTGCCCCGAAGGCAACCAGCAGTCCGATCAGCGGGGTAAGGAAATCAAGATGGAATTTTGCGAGAAGCATTTCAAAGGCCTGCATCAATCCTGCGGTCAGGCTGATTTCGTTGGCCGGAATTACCGCGGCTACGGAAAGGGAGCCAAGGGTGAAGAGCAGGAAAATTATAGCTGCAGCCAGAAACATTGATTCCGGAAATTGTTTGCCGGGGTCTTCCAGTTCATTGGCGTGGACGGCATGGACTTCCACTCCGGCAAAAAGAAGTATGATCCCTGCCAGAAAGGCAACGCTGCCTAACCCGGTTATACTGGGGAAGAGTCTGGCATGGGGAAGTTCTCCGGCGGCTTTCTCCGCTGCTTCCAGTGTGGGGGAAATATGCATGAATTCAAGCGGATTACCCATATTAACCCACAGAAGTCCAAGTCCGATGACCAGCACTCCGGGAAGTACGGTCCCCAGCAGTACCCCGTATTTGGTGACTTTGCTGACCAGATCTGTTCCAGCAAGGGTCACGAAAGTCGCTCCCCAGTATGCAACGAGTATTACTGAACCGGTGTACACGCCGCTATCGGCCATACCCGGATCCATGAACAGGTAGGCCAGCGCTCCGGCCCCGAAGCCGAGCACAGTGGGATACCAGACAACATTCTGAATCCATTGCAGCCAGATTGCCGTAAATCCCCATCTTGAGCCGAAAGCAGCTTTTACCCATGTGTATACTCCCCCGGATTCTTTGGAGAATGCTCCGCCAAGTTCGGCGGCTACCAATGAAGCCGGGATAAGGAATATCAATGTTGAGAAGAGGATGTAAAAGATCATGGAAAGCCCTTCCCGCGCCATCATGGGCAGGCCGCGCAGGCTGCATACTGCCGCTACGGTCATCATTGAAAGGGTGAATACCGAGAGCCGTTTTTTACCGGGAGTTGCCATAACTTTTTCCTCTTCCTGTAGTTTGAAGTGCAAATCGTGAAATAATTCCTCATGCAATCACAACCATTACGGCACAGGCAGGAAAATATCAACAGTGTTAAAAATAATTCTATGTCAAAACAGCAAAAGAATTAAACACTCATGGCCTTCTGAGCCAGATTGTATGCAATAACCCACATTGTCAGGCATACTGCACTATCCAGCACCCGCCATGTTACAGGCTTTTTAAACAGCGGGGCCAAAGCCCTTCCACCGAATCCCAGAGTATAGAACCAGACAAAAGATGCAGATATGGCCCCGATTCCGAACAGATAGCGTTCCATGCCGTTATATTGTCCGCTTATGGAACCGAGCATGACCACAGTATCAAGATAAACATGCGGATTGAGCAGGGTTATGGTCAGGGTCAGCAGAATTATGGATTTCAGGCCTGTTGTTGCGTCTTGTCCGGCTTCCAATTGTCCTCCGGCCAGGGCTGAGCGGAAAGAACCGAATCCGTACCAGGTCAGGAAAGCGGCCCCGCCCCATGCTGCAGGTTTAAGCAGCACAGGATTTGAGGAAATCAGTTCCCCCATACCCAGTACTCCGAGAGATATCAGCAGCGCATCACAAATTGAGCAGACCAGACAAATGGTCATATGGTGGTTTTTCCTGATACTCTGGGTAAGCACAAAGGCATTCTGCGCTCCGATAGCGATTATGAGTCCTGCTCCGGTTCCGAATCCCTGCAAGTATGGTATAATTGATGACATTGTTTTCTCCGTTTTGTTTTTCAGAAAGATATATGGCTGGGATATGAATTAGTAAAATTAAACATTTTCATTTCTGATAAGTTTAACTTATAATGTTGCCATGCTTGATAACATTTATTTGGAAGCACTGACTGCGGTGGTTGAGGAGGGCGGTTTTGATAAAGCTGCCTTGAAGCTTAATATTTCCCAGTCTGCTGTGTCGCAGAGGATAAGGAATTTTGAGGAGCAACTGGGGCGGGTGCTTGTTGTCCGTTCCACTCCACCTGAACCAACTGAGGATGGCCGCAAGCTGATTAAGCATCTGCGCACCATTCGGCTTATGGAGTATGAATTAACAGATTCAATGGGGCTTAATCCCAGTGGTGAATTCATAACTTTACCAGTGGGTGTAAATGCGGACAGCCTTGCCACTTGGTTCATGGATGCTCTTGAGTCCTTTATGAAAGAGCACAACGTTCTTTTTGATTTATACGTGGATGATGAGAACAGGACTCATGAAATGCTACGTCGCGGGGAGGTGGTCGGCTGTATAGGAACAGGATCAAAACCTGTTAAAGGATGCCGCAGTGATTATCTGGCAACATTTGATTATCTATGCCTGAGTACGCCGGATTTTTGCAGGCGCTGGTTCAAAAACGGATTCAATTTAGAAAGTGTTGCAAAAGCACCGGCTGCGGTATTCAACCGTAAGGATGAAACACAGTCCCGGATGCTGGAAAAAATTTTTCCGGGTGAGTTGGTGACCCATCCAATTTTTTATGTTCCCTCAACTGAGTCTTTTGTTGATGTCATATGCCGGGAGCTTGCATACGGTATGGTCCCGGAATTTCAGGTGGAAGATCAATTGAAATCCGGGCAGCTTATTGAAGTTACAACGCAGGGCCGGGTTCCGGTCTCACTGTATTGGCATTCGTGGAATGTGGATACGGAGCTGCTGAACAAACTGCGTCAGGAGTTGATTAAATTTTTTAATTGAAGCCGGGTGAAAAGCAGTTATTTTGGGTATCTGTTTGTGAGGGCATTTTATTTTTGTTTTTAAGTTGACATCCGTGGGGCGTACCTGTAGTTCTTCTCTTCTCAGTGACGCGGGGTGGAGCAGCTTGGTAGCTCGTCGGGCTCATAACCCGAAGGTCGTAGGTTCAAATCCTGCCCCCGCAACCACCGATAATTCTGGTCATGGCGGAAGTTTCGGATGAAAGGATAAAAGGCTTTCAATAGCTGTTCTTTTTACTGAGTAACAGGAGTGGGTATTTATCTTAACTTCTGGTAATGTTTAAAAAAAATCTGTTTTTAAATCGATATTAGAGTTGACAACAGGTTTCAGAGCATGTAGACATGCTCTCACAATGACGCGGGGTGGAGCAGCTTGGTAGCTCGTCGGGCTCATAACCCGAAGGTCAGAGGTTCAAATCCTCTCCCCGCAACCACAATGCTTCATCAAAAAGGCCCAACCGTAAAGGTTGGGCCTTTTTTCGTTTTGATTGTAGAGCCACTTCATTGGGTCTACACCAAACAAAGGGGCGCAAGCCCGATAGATCAAATTTCCAGCCGTTGATTGTTGACTCGACAACCCACACAAAACCCGCACACGAAGTCGATAGATGTTCTTTTTACGGTCCCGCTTTTTACTTATCTTCCCTAGTCTATAATTTTTGTTACCTGTCTGCAAAATTTTTGTTTCGTATTTGCCATATATATTGCGTTATTATGATCGTTTAAGAAATATTCTTGAGCAAATGGTTAGTAAGTTCAGTATTTTAGTGTAACATACTGAGTTTCTGGGACAAAGCAAAAAAGTTACAAATTAATTTATTTTGATACTAAACAGGGCTGAAAATCTGTGTTAAGGGGTAGGTAACTACCAGTGCCGAATAGTGTATTGGGATAGTTATGTGCGCATAGTTAAGTTGCTGAATTTATGCTGTTTTTCAATTTATAGCACGGGAAGGTACATGATGGTTACTGAAAATGAACTCCGCGAAATTGAGAATGGTTTTATTGATATTATCGACGACGGTATTTCCGCATCCGCATTGGCTGAACAGATTGAAAGGTTCAAAACAGGATTCCCTGCCACAAGTCTTGAACGGGCTTGCACATTGAATGACGGGATATACAGCATTCAGTCTGATGAAAAAGACGAGCTTTTGGGGCATTTTGAAGAGGCTGCTGACGGAGGACGCTTTACCAAGTTTGTTCCGGCATCAGGCGCGGCAACCAGGATGTTCAAGCATCTTCTAGCCCGGTTGAACGGGGAAGAGCTTTCCGAAAAGGATACCGATATGGTTCAGACCTTTATGGATCTGCTTCCGATAATGCCTTTTTATGGAGATCTGCAGGATGTAATGAACAAAGCCGGGGTCAGCATTGATGAGGCTTATGCCAGCAATGATTACAATTTAATATTGAAGTATCTGTTAACTGAGCAGGGGTTGAATTATGCATCAAAGCCCAAGGGGTTGATTCCGTTCCACAGCTACGAAAACGGATACCGTACTCCTTTTGAAGAGCATGTTGCCGAAGCTGCCGCCCATATTAAAGACCGTATGGGGCGCGCAAGGCTGCATTTCACAGTCTCGCCTGCCCATGAGCAGGAGATTCGTGAACACATTGAAGAAGCGGTCGCAAAATATCCTGAATGCAGATTTGAAGTCACTTTTTCAAAGCAAAGCAGGAAGACGGACACTGTTGCTGTTGATATGGACAATGAAGTTTTCCGGACAGATGACGGCAAGATTCTGTTTCGGCCCGCCGGACATGGCGCTTTGCTGGATAATCTGCATAAGCTGCGCGGAGATCTCGTTTACCTGAAGAACATCGATAATGTCATGCCGGACAGATTGAAGGGAGCTACCATTGAATATAAGAAGCTTCTAGGCGGACTGCTGGTCAGGATTCAGGCCCAGATTTTTGAATGTCTGAATATGCTTGAAAATCATCATTGCAGTGAGTTTGAAGTCGCTGCCGTGGCCATTTTTGCCGTTTCTCATCTTTCCATGCAAATGCCTGCTAATTTTGCTCAGATGAGCCTTGAAGATAAGGTTGACATGTTGAGGGTGCGTCTATCCAAGCCGGTCCGTGTCTGTGGTATGGTTAAGAACGAAGGTGAGCCCGGCGGCGGTCCGTTCTGGGTTAATGGTCCTGACGGTTTTGTTACCCCGCAGATTGTGGAAAAGAGTCAGGTTGATATGGATGATTCTGTTCAGGCGGGTATTGTACGCAAGGCAACTCACTTCAACCCTGTGGATCTGGTCTGCGGAATGAGAAATCACCGTGGCGAATGGTATGCGCTTAAGAATTTTACCGATCCTGAAACCGGATTCATTTCCAGTAAGTCCAAGGACGGCCGCAAGCTCAAGGCAATGGAACTTCCGGGATTGTGGAACGGTTCCATGGCAGATTGGATCACTATTTTCGTTGAGGTCCCGCTGAGTACCTTTTCACCGGTTAAGACTGTTAACGATCTGTTAAAGGAAGATCACCGCAACTGACTTTATAAAAATTGTTTCGGTTGTTTTTGGAAAGGCCGTCCTTCTGTGCGAAATACATGAGGGCGTCCTTTTTTTGGGTTTGATGTGTTGGTGATTTCTTGTTTAACGCACTGTCTATTTCAAATTAAATTTTCTTGTGTTGCAGATTTGCCATGTTTTGTGCTATCTGTTGATATGCTTGATAAAAGATAGTAGTTCAAGCTCTGGTGAGGTTTTCCTTTAATCGTTGGAGGAAGTGTGAAAGAAGTACTGGATATGAGAAAATTTGTTGCCCCTGAGCTTGTCTTCGGGGTCGGTTCTTCAAAACTTGCCGGGCAGTATGCGGAGAATTTCGGGGTCAGCAGGGCCTTGATCGTTACTGATCCCGGTATTGTCATTTGCAGTTGGGTTACTGCAGTTAAGAAAAGCCTTGAAGACTCCGGCATTGAAACTTATATTTTCAGCAATGTTTCCGAAAATCCCCGCGATGTGGAAGTTATGGAAGGGGCGAAGTTTTACCTTGAGAACAATTGTGACTGCATAATCGCTGTCGGTGGTGGAAGCCCTATGGATTGCGCAAAGGGAATAGGCATTGTGACCACCAACAATTCACATATTCTGAATTTTGAGGGTGTGGACATGGTTGAGGTTCCCGGTCCGCCTCTGATTTGTATCCCCTCCACAGCAGGAAGTTCCGCTGATGTTTCTCAGTTTGCTATTATTACCGATACAGAGCGGGACGTAAAAATCAGTATTGTCAGCAAGGCCATGGTCCCCGATGCAGCCCTTATTGATCCTGAATTGACCACCACAATGAATGCCCAGCTTACTGCTTCCACGGGCATGGATGCCCTGACCCACGCCATAGAGGCTTATGTCTCAAATGCCAATTCCGCACTGACTGACCTGCTGTCCCTTGATGCCATAGGACTTGTTGCCGGCAGTCTGGCCGAAGTTATAAGGGAGCCGGATAATCTTGAGCTGCGCGGTCGTGTGATGCTGGGCAGTATGGAAGCAGGGCTGGCATTTTCCAATGCGATTCTCGGTGCGGTACATGCCATGGCGCACAGCCTTGGAGGGCTTCTTGATCTGCCGCATGGTGAATGCAACGCTATTCTGCTGCCTTTTGTTATCAGGGTTAATTTCCACTCGGCAGTCAAAAGATATTTTAAAGTCGCAGAGAAATTTGGAATCGACACTGCCGGAAAGAGTGACGATCAGGTTTGTGAAGAACTTGTTCAGGCAATTACCGCTTTGGGCAGGGCGGCGGGAATAACCAAATCTCTTGGAGACTTCGGACTTACACGTGAGGATATCCCCCAGCTTGCCAAACTTGCATTGCAAGATGCCTGTATGGTCACCAACCCGGTTGAACTCAGTCAGGAAGATGTAGAGAAGATTTATGAAGCGGCGCTCTAGGTCCAATTCAAATGAAAATGTTCGCAACAAGCTTATCGGGCTTGGCGAAAATTCAATGCGCAAGAGTTATTATCCTGAATTGCGTGAAAGGATTAATGAGCTTGAGCGCTTCAGGGCTCTGGTTGAAAATGCCAATGATGCTCTTTTTGTGCTTGATGCCTTTTCATGGAGCTTTGCCGACGTAAACAAAACCGCACTGAAAAAGACCAATTACGATCGTAACGAATTGCTGGACAGTCCTCCGGAACTGGTTTTTCCTGAAGAGACCTGTTTTCTTCTGCACGAAGTTTTGATTGATGACGATGTTTATTCCTCATGGGATAAGGAAGACGTTTCAATGACCGACCTGCTCGGAAAAGGCGGGTCGCGTATTCCGGTTGAAATGACTCTTCGTGTCCACTATGTGGGGGGCAGGCTTTATATTGTTATGGTTGCCCGTGATGTACGCCGCAGGCTGGCGGATCAGCGGGAGTTGAGCCGTGCCCGGAACTATCTTGGCAATGTGATTGATTCCATGCAGTCTGTTCTGGTCGGGGTGGATGAAACCTCGAATGTTGTTCTCTGGAATGATTACGCCCATAAGGAAACCGGAATTCCGGCAGATACGGCGGAAGGGCGGTTTGTATATGAAATGATTCCTGCCCTGCGTCGTTTTGAACATTTGATTTCGGCGACAATAAGTGGAGATGTTTCAGGGGGAACAGAGATATTTCATATGGACCGGGACGGGGATACGGTTTTTTTTGAAATCGTTGTTTTCCCGTTCAAGGGCGATGAAGCCGGGGCAGTGATCCGAGTTGATGATATTACTGCCCGTACACGTATGGAAGAGGTCATGGTCCAGACCGAAAAGATGATGACTGTGGGTGGGTTGGCCGCAGGTATGGCTCATGAGATCAACAACCCCCTCGGGGGAATACTGCAGGGCATACAAAATATCCAGCGCAGGATTTCTAATAATCTACCCAAGAATATTACTGTTGCGGGTGAATTAGGCATCCCCTTTGATGCAATCCGTGAGTATTGTGATAGGAGGGGGATTCTTTCCAAACTTGATTCGGTTCAGAAACTGGGTGAACGATCGGCACGTATTGTTTCAAACATGCTTCAGTTCAGCCGCCAGTCCGGCGGGGAAAGATCTTGCTCCAACATAAAGGAAATCGTCGAAACATCCATTGAGCTATCTTTCAGCAGCTATGACTTTTACAGCAAATCAGGGAGTGGGGGATTTGAAATTGTTAGGGAATTTGATGAGTCTATTCCCTGTCTTCTTTGTTCTCCTTCTGAAATTGAGCAAGTACTTATCAATCTGCTTAAGAATTCCGTACAAGCGATTCTCTCTACCCCCGAGTGGAAAGAGAAAGGTGGCGTCCGTATCATTGTCCGCCTGAAGTCAGAACCCGATTATGTTCGGCTCGAGATTGAAGATAATGGTCCGGGGATGGATGCTAAAACACGTAAAATGGCTCTTGAGCCTTTTTTTACTACCAAACCTGCTGGAGAGGGAACCGGACTTGGACTTTTTGTCTCTTATTTTATCATTACCCAGAAGCACGGCGGAACTTTTGATATTGAGACCAGCCCCGGCAAGGGGATGAAAGTCGTGATCAGAATGCCCTACAATTGCTGATATCTATCTGACTCCTTGGGCTACATTGATTTCTCGATTGCCTCAGCCCGTTTGTCCATTTTATCTGCTATGCGATTTAAGGCTTCGTACCCGGCGGTAATGGATTTAAGTCTTTTTTCGTCGTTTTCGACCCTGCGGAAAACCCATTGGGCAATGTAAAACAAGTCATCAGGACCACCGCATTTTTCAGCGCAGTATGATTTTATCTTTTGAGTTATTCCGGTTTTGATTTTCTCACGTATAGTTATGGCTTCTTTGAGTAATTTCCCGGAATGTGCAGCTTTGTTGCGTGCTGATTCCGATTTCATGTTTTGAGAGTTAGCAAGGTCCAGCTGGAAAATTCCGTTGGCTGAATCAACTCTCTTCTCAGCCTTTATGTAGCTGTCCAGCGCCTGAATAAGGTCCGGGTTATCGGTAATTGCTTTCAGGACCGCTGCTACATGCCGCAGTGGTTGCGCACTTACCCGAAACATTTCCGCTCGCTGTTTGCGGGTCAGTTCCCTTACAGAGTATGAATCCCCTTCCACAAATTTGCGTTCAGCAAGAATTCCTTTTTCTTCGATGAGGTCCAGCAAGCTGCCGGTTTCAGATTCGGTCAAGGCTGAAAGTTTGCCGGGAGTCAGCAGATATGACCATATGCTCTTACGTGCGGAAACAAGATTCTGCGCATCGGGCATGAGTCCGTGTAGATTCAAGCCGAAGTGCATGTTGATGCTTTTGAAGGAGGCTGTGCTGAATCCTGCGGTTGCCTTGAATGGTAGTGATTCTGCCGGGTGGTAGTTGTCAGCCGTGTACTGGGCGAGGTTATCAAGGAAAACTTCGGTGATAATGCTGTCCTTGATTTTATCCACGGTTTTTTCAAGCGTAGATTGCTCTGTTTTATTGGCTGCATGAACTGCGGTTTTGTTTTCCGTAACAGCCGGTTCATCTTTTTTTTCTGCAGGTTGAACTTGTTCTTCCTGCTTTTCGGGAGTGGGATTTATTGAATTTCCAGATCGGGCCACTTTACCGGATACAGGCAGTTTACCGCTGGAGCCGGCTTCATTGACCCATGCCGGAGCTTCTACTTCAACTCCTGTTTTTTCTTCAAGATCCTTTTTTACGTAAAAAAACAGAGCTGCTGCAGAGATCACAAAGACAGCGACGAATATCAAAGTCGGTATTTTAAATTTATTCATATGAGCTCCAATTTGTTACCAATGGCGATTCCACGCGAATTTGACGGTATTGGTCGGGCAACAGACTCCTGAATCAGGCCTCATGGCCGCAAGGTAGACTGCCCCTTTAGCTGCCTGCCGGGCTATACGCCTGATTTTAGAAAAAAGTTCAAGCTGTTCAACCATTTCAGGGACGGGAATGCTGCCTGTCCCTCCTGCGGATAGGAGTTTTTCTTTCAGGTCGTGATAAGCAGATAACATGTCATGTGTCATGTTGTCGATTTGGCAGAATTCCTCAGAATACGGGTTGTCGGCAATATTCAATACCCCGATGCACGAGTTCTGGAAAACTGTGACCATATCTGCGTCCGGTCCGAGCCGGTCAAGGGCCGGTCTGAGTTTTTTCTTTTCAATAGAAGCGCAAAGGGCTCCCGCTGTACGGAAATATTGCAGTACTCGCAGGGCGGTTGCCACTTGTTGGCCCTGGTGTTCGGTAAGCGGACGGGATTGCAGTCTGGCGCAGAAGGAACGGGCTGCTTCAATGAGGCTGTCCTGTGCTGCCTTGTCTGCAGATAGGGCTCCGTAGCTGAAGTTTGAATTCAACCCTTTTCGCACAATTCTGCGGGTCAGTTGACCGATACGTTCCATTTCAAGATTCAGGGCATCAAGTGCAAGTGTCGGAGTAGTGATTACGTTGTTGTCCAGATATTTGGGACGCCCGCGTTCGTCTTCCAGAGATGCGAATCTTTTTTCGATGAAAGAAACCAGTTTGTCGGTGAAAGGCCAGAGCAGCAGAACCCCGAGGATGTTGAATACTGTGTGAAACAGGGCCAGAATTACTGCAGGTTCACGGGTAAGATTCATGAGATCCATGAAAAAGAGAATTGATTTGATAAGTATCGGTAGCAGAAGTAGGGCTACGAATGCAGTGAGAATATTAAAAATAATATGTCCGGTGGCCACTTTTTTGGCGTTGATGGTGGCTCCTATTACTGAGAGAGCTGCCGTGGAGGTTGTACCTATGTTGGTTCCGATAACAGCGGCAGCACCTTGATTGAGGTCGAGCAGGCCGCTGACTGCGGCAGTAAGTACAAGGGCCATAGCTGCGCTGGAACTCTGCATGAGAAGGGTCAGTATTAGTCCGATACCGATGAAAATGGGTATGGAAAGAATGCCCATTGCCGCAAAAGAAGAAAGGTCAATGGATGATTCAATCCCTTTGAAGGACATCTGCAGGGTGGATATCCCCATCAGAAAAAGTCCGAATCCGGCGAAGGCATCCCCGAAAAATGCCCGTCGTGTAGATGGTCCGCTTATACGCAGCAATGCACCTAAAGCTACAACAGGCAGGGCAAAGGCTTTCAGGTTTACGCTGAAGCCTACGGCGGCGACAATCCAGCCGGTAACTGTAGTTCCGATATTGCTGCCGTAAATAACCCCGATGGATTGCGACAGGGTAATCAGCCCTGCATTTACAAAGCCGATAACCGCCACAGTTATCGCACTAGATGATTGTACCAGAGCAGTAATCAGAAACCCTGAGAAGAGTCCGCGTCCCGGACTTTGAGTCCATTCCCCAAGAATCTTCCGCAGTGATTTTCCGGCAGCCTGTTTTAAACCTGTGGTCATTAAACGCATTCCGATCAAAAAAAGTCCCAGACCGCCGAACAGGTTTCCAAATAATTCTATGCTCATATTGATTGTTTAGTAGATTGCTGAAATTAAGAGAAAAAATATTATTTAATATTCTACTGTGTAGAGTTAAAAATCAAGGGAAAGGTTGCGGTAGAAGTAATAGTCTGCTGTTTTGTAACAAAAACGCCCTCCATTGCCGTGGCAGTGGAGGGCGTTTCAGTGTAAATGCAAATCAGCCGTAATTATTCAGGCTTGATTTTGATGTCCATTTTGTTCATAGCTTCGATGATTTTATCACTGATATCAGCTGTTTTGTCATAGCTGATGGCAGATTCTGTGCCGAGGATAACAGCGTAGCCGTTGGCAGTGCGGTACTCTTCTACAGCTTTGGTGAAGCTGCTCTGGAGAGCTTCCACAATGCGGTTCTGCTCAGCACCCATTTTGTTCTGATATTCACCCAGGGCTTCCTGAAATTTACGGGTGTTCTCTTCAGTCTGGTTGCCGGTAAGTTCTTTTTGCATTTCTGCAAATTTAGTCTGGAATTCTTCGCTGGATTTCTTTAAGTATTCCATGCCTTCAGTGCCGGCTTTACATTCTTTGAAAACTTTGTTGGTGTTTACAAATCCGATTTTGGCACCGGAAGTGCTCTGCTGCTGACATCCTGCAACAAATGCGGCCATGGCAATAATCAGTACGAGTTTCAGTGTGTTTTTAAACATTCATTACTCCGTGAGTTAAAATTATTTTCATTTGGAGTTATTCGGTATAAACTCGGAAGGGTGTCATGTAAAATAAAAAAATCATTATTCGGAAATTATGCGGCAATGAAATTAAAATTTTGTACATTTCCGAAAATTATGCTAAGAATATTTTCGAAAGTGAACACAGAAACGTGGTGGATCCGTATTTTTTCAATCAATTGGGGACAGTAAAAAAATACCCAAATAAAATATTGAGGACAAGATCATGAGAACCAAAGTTGTTGCCACCCTCGGCCCAGGGTCAAGTAATGTAGAGACCATTACCAAGATGGTCCAGAATGGAGTCAGGATTCTTCGTTTAAACTTTTCCCACTCTGATGCGGAGAGCTTTAAGCCTGTAATCGCAATGATTCGCCAGGTTGAAAAAGAACTTTCTATCCCCCTGACAATTATGGGTGACCTCTGCGGACCCAAGATCAGGGTCGGTGTTATTGAAGGTGCTCCCCACGATATTGAGTCCCGTGCTTATGTCTATCTCGGGCTCCCTGATGTTGCCGATAAAGCTGGAGACCTTCCTTTTATTCCTCTTGACCAGCCGGAATTGCTGCAGGGTCTTGAGGAAGGAATGGAAGTTTCTCTCAGTGACGGAATGCTTCAGTTTTTCGTAACCGAAACACTCGAAAAAAATAAACTCTATAAGCTACAGGCCCAGAACGCAGGTCTGCTTGCTTCCAAAAAAGGTATAACCTTCCCCGGCAAGCACATCGCGCTGCCCGCTTTTACCGAGAAGGACAAAGTGGATCTGGCCGGATGTATTGAAATCGGAGTTGATGCCATTGCCATGTCTTTTGTTCAGACCGCCCAGGACGTTCAGGATGTTTTGGATGCAATGAACAAGTTCGGTGTGGTGCTGCCGATTATTGCCAAGATTGAGCGTCAGAATGCAGTTGAAAATATTGAATCCATTCTGGAAGTTGCCAGCGGAATCATGGTTGCCCGCGGCGATCTGGGTCTTGAGTGCAAGCTTTCCACTGTACCTGTTATTCAGAAGAAACTTATCCGCGCAGCAAGGCATGCCCAGAAGCCGGTAATCGTAGCTACTCAGATGATGCTTTCCATGGTCAAGAACCCCATCCCCACCCGTGCGGAAGCAAATGATGTTGCCAACGCAATAATGGACGGCGCTGATTGCTGCATGCTCTCAGAAGAGACTGCAATCGGTGCATATCCTGCGGAGGCTGTCGGTTATATTAAAGAGATCGCGGAAGGAACCGAGCCTTATTATCTTGAGCGTAACAAGGGGCCTTACAAGCCTGCTGACGAAGTAGTGCCCAATCCGGTTAAATACCTTAGTTATTCTGCTTGCCTGCTGGCCAAGAATATCGACAGTCCGGCTATTATCTGCCATTCCTCAAGCGGTTCTTCCGCAAGACTTATGTGCAGTCGCAGGCCTGAACAGCCTGTTTATTGCCTGACCCCGGATAAAAGCGTTCCTGCCTACCTGAACTTCTTCTGGGGCATTATTCCTGTTGTTACTGAATCAAAACTCAGTAACCATAGAGATCGTCTGGTGGAATTTCTTGAAGCAAATGATAAATTTGTTCAAGGCGAGGGTTTTGTTCTTGTGTCCGGCCAGCCTACCCCTGGTCAGACTATGCCTAAGACTAATGAAGTTAAGCTCTATTACAAATAGTTAAACTATTAATATCACTAAAAAACTCCCGAAGTCTAAGATTTCGGGAGTTTTTTATTTTTCGCTTATTTTGTCTCTGATTAATCCGTAAAAGGATGTTGAGTCAGATTGAAAGCGCCAGCCCAAGTGGGTCATGCAACTTCTGCAGACAGCAACTTTCCATGTGTATCCAGAGAACCAGGTAAATTCATTGGAAGGTTTTCCGGCTGTTGCGCATCCTGTGGCGGCTGAAAAGCATCTGATCTGGAATACGTAGCCGTGGGGATTAAAAAAAGAATGTTCGTGGTTTTCATTCACTTTGGTGGCGAAGGAGCTGTCAGTAATCTCGGTCCCGCAGGCTCTGCAGGTAATTATTTTTTTTTCTGATTCACGCACTTCATCCTTATCTTCAACCTCAATTCCGGAGTCCGGCCCATGAGGAGTTGATTTAAGGAAAGAGCAGGGTGGGATGCTGTTATTTTGATTCATGGTTAAATTATAGCCTGCGGATGCGGAAAGCGCAAAAGAAAATAAATAATTGCGTGGAGTGCAGGTATGCGAACGGACAAAGAAAAAGGCTGCTTTCATTTGAAAGCAGCCTTTGAGCTATCTGGCTCCCCGGGAGGGACTTGAACCCCCAACCTAGTGATTAACAGTCACCCGCTCTGCCGATTGAGCCACCGAGGAATATTTATTGTTGTGCGGTTTCCCGCTGCAACGAGGATTGTTTCTACGGATTTGTTCTCATGTTGTCAAACATTATCTTCAAATTAATTCAATTTTTTTTAGTTTCTAAAGAAATTTTTCTGCGAGCCCTTATTTTTGGGGGCTAAATGAAAGGGACATATTTTAGAATGCGTCTGATCGTCGGTTAGGCACAATAGATGTGGCTGGTGGGGGGGGGAGGATTTCGATGGAGGGGATATGGATTTTAATCGATTGCTGGTTTTGTTAAGGGGGGGGCGTATTTAGAATTAACGGATGGGAATTTGATTGGGCTTGCGTTCCTGTCTGCAGTGAAGACCCTGATAAATCAGATTTGTGTCTTTTGGTTCGATGCAGATGTTTTTTGTTAGAATGAAAGCGTAAAGAAAAAGGCTGCCTTCATTTGAAAGCAGCCTTTGAGCTATCTGGCTCCCCGGGAGGGACTTGAACCCCCAACCTAGTGATTAACAGTCACCCGCTCTGCCGATTGAGCCACCGAGGAATATTTGCTGTTGTGCGGTTTCCCGCTGCAACGAAGATGGTTTCTACGGATTTGTTGCGCCTCTGTCAAATATTATCTTTAATTTAATTTAAAAATTCTTTAGAGTTTCTTTCAGAAGTCGTTTTGCTGGTTCAGAATAAGTCTTTCGGGCTTAAAGCTCAGCCCGGTTTTCAGATCCGTTAACAGCAGACTGGAGTGTAGTTTTTTCAGGACATATATATTTAATGTAGGGTTTCGCTTCAATCAGTAAGCTTTTGTCGAGCTAAAAAGGATGACAGCTCTTTGAAATAAAAGAAAAAGGCTGCTTTCATCTGAAAGCAGCCTTTGAGCTATCTGGCTCCCCGGGAGGGACTTGAACCCCCAACCTAGTGATTAACAGTCACCCGCTCTGCCGATTGAGCCACCGAGGAATATTTGCTGTTGTGCGGTTTCCCGCTGCAACGAGAATGGTTTCTACGGATTTGCTGCGCACTTGTCAAATACTTTTTTAAAAAAATATTTGTGCGCGAAAGTGAACTATTTAAAGATGTACTTTCTTGACGACAAAGGGTAATTAGCTTAGGCAATCAACGGATCTTGTATTTATCTAGACTTTATTCGGTTACGGAGAATTAATAACTTGAGCGGCAAGAAGAAAAAGCAAATCAAGCTGGCAACCAAATCAGAGCATGTGCAGTCCTTTATGCCCATGCTTGAGGCTCTGCAAGCTCAGAACGAACTCAATCAGGTTCTGAAGAATCGTGTGGAAAAGGCATGCGCCCTTCTCGACGAAGGTGTTCCGCTTTATCCAAACGACTTCAGTAAAGATACAGAAGTCTCAGATATCTGGGACAATTATGACAATCTCGGAGGCGAAGAGCTTGAAGCTCTCGGCAAGAAATTCAAACTTGCAGGCAGGGTGATCACCCACAGGTCCTTCGGTAAGGTCGCATTCTTTCATCTTCAGGATCCCAGTGGCAGGATTCAGATCTATGTAGCGAGGGATGACCTCGGCGCAGACCTGTATAAAATTTTCAAAAAAATCGACATCGGTGATATCGTCGGGGTTGAGGGGACTCTTTTCAGAACTAAGACTGATGAGTTGACCGTTAAGGCCGATAGTGTAGAACTGATCACCAAATCTATGCGTCCGCTTCCGGAGAAATATCACGGGCTCAAGGATGTGGAGACCAGATACCGTCAGCGCTATGTTGATTTAATCGTTACCCCCCGCTCCCGTGAGATTTTCCAGAAACGGACTCTCATTGTCAGGGCTATCCGCAACTATTTGGATTCCAAGGGATTCATGGAAGTGGAAACACCCATGATGCATCCCATTGCAGGTGGGGCGGCAGCACGTCCTTTCATCACTCACCATAATGCCCTTGATATGCAGCTCTACATGCGCATCGCGCCTGAGCTTTATCTCAAGCGTCTGCTGGTCGGTGGATTTGAGAAAGTGTACGAAATCAACCGTAACTTCCGTAATGAGGGTATTTCTGTACGGCATAACCCGGAATTCACTATGCTTGAATTCTACTGGGCGTATGCCGATTTTGAAGATCTCATGGATCTGACCGAGGAGATGGTTTCCTCTGTCTGCAAGGAAGTTAACGGAGACACTGTAATTCAGTATCAGGAAGAAAAAATCGATCTGACCCCCGGAGCGTGGCACCGTATGGCTTTCCACGAATCTCTGGAAAAGGTCGGTGGCGTTTCTCCCGAAGTATATAATGATTACGATAAGTGTAGGGATCTGGTTAAAAAGCTCGGTGAAAAAGCTGTTGAAGGCGAAAAACTCGGCAAGCTTCAAGCCAAACTTTTTGATCAGCTCGTTGAACCCAAGCTGATTCAACCTCATTTTATCTATCACTATCCTACAGACATTTCTCCTCTTTCCAGAAGGAATGAAGAGAATCCGGATATCACCGACCGTTTTGAGCTGTTTATTTACGGTCGTGAACTGGCCAACGCCTTTTCCGAACTTAACGACCCTGTGGACCAGCGTTGCCGGTTCATGGATCAGGTTGCTGAGAAGGATGCAGGTGATGATGAAGCCCACAATATGGACGAGGACTATGTTCGCGCCCTTGAATACGGAATGCCTCCAGCCGCAGGGCAGGGGATCGGTATTGACCGCCTTGTCATGCTTTTGACTGACAGTGCGAATATCAGGGAAGTTATCCTGTTTCCGCTTCTCAGGCATGAAGGCGCTTCAGGCAGTGGTGGCTCATGAAGTTTGAACTCTTCGTCGCATTGAGATACCTCTTCACGCTGAGAAAGAATAATTTCATCTCGGTTATATCTCTTTTTGCCGTGTGCGGCGTTGCCTTGGGCGTAGCAGCCCTGATTGTGGTGATAGGGGTTATGAACGGTTTTTCAACCGACCTCCGTGACAAAATACTCGGAGTCAATGCCCACATCATAGTGACCGCCTATGACGGTACGCTTGAAAACTACCATCACATGACCGATAGAATTGAAAAAATTCCGGGCGTTACAGGTGTAACGCCCTTTATCTATTCTGAAGTAATGCTTTCCAGTAGCGGGGGTGTTAAAGGCGTGGTTCTCAGGGGTGTGGATTCCGAGACTGCCAAGGGCGTACTGAGCCTGCCCGGAGATATGCTTTCCGGGAGTGTTGATTGCCTTGCAACAAAAGGGAAAATCCCTGAAATTGTTATAGGAAATCAGCTGGCCAAGCGACTGGGGCTGGTCATAGGCGATACCGTCAATCTGCTTTCACCTTCCGGAACACGCACTGCAGCCGGTTTTACCCCTAAAGTCAGGGTTTTTAAAGTCGGCGGAATCTTCCGTACCGGAATGTACGAATATGATTCTTCACTGGCATACATCAGCAATATTGCTGCCCAGAAACTGCTCGGATTTAAACGGGATTTTGTTTCCGGCCTTGAAATTCGTCTGGCAGACGTATATGCAGTTGATAAGATAGGCGATCTTCTGGATACAGAACTTGCCGGCTATCCTGTACAGGTCAGGAACTGGCAGGAGATGAATGCCAATCTGTTTGCGGCTCTCAAGCTTGAAAAGACCGCCATGTTTATCATTCTGGCAATGATTGTCATGGTCGGTTCATTCAGTATTATTACCACGCTGGTCATGCTGGTTATGCAGAAGACCAAAGATATTGCGGTGCTTATGTCTATGGGAGCTACATCCGGAAGTATTAAAAGAATTTTTATGCTGCAGGGCACTTTGATCGGATTGATCGGAACCAGTCTTGGATATCTTATCGGGGTTCCGGTGGCTTTGCTTTTAAAAAAGTATCAGTTCATCAAACTGCCGAGCAATGTTTATCCGGTGGATTACCTGCCCATCAGGATGGACTGGACTGATTTGACTATAATCGGGATTGCGGCGTTTATGCTCTGTTTTCTGGCTACCTTATATCCGGCCAGACAGGCGGCTGCTCTCGAACCGGCACAGGCTTTAAGGTATGAGTAATTTGCTTTACGAACTTACCGATGTCGTAAAAGAATACCAGGGACCGAATGAGGCTGTGCGGATTCTTGATCAGGTCAACCTGCGGGTTGAGGCCGGGGAATCTCTTGCAATCCTTGGGTCCTCCGGGTCCGGTAAGACAACGCTGTTGCATATTCTCGGCACTTTGGATACCGCTTCCAGCGGAAATATCTATTTTGCGGGAATGAATATAAATGATATGACACCTGAAAAGCGGGCCGAAGTGAGAAACAGGGAAATCGGTTTTGTTTTTCAGTTTCATCACCTTCTTCCGGAGTTCACCGCTCTGGAAAATGTCGCTCTTCCTGCCATGGTGGCAGGCATAGGTCAGGGGGAAGCCTCTGATATGGCCCGTGAAGCCCTTGGGCTGGTGGGTCTGCAAAACAGGATTGACCACAGGGTGACGACCCTGTCCGGCGGGGAAAGGCAAAGGGCTGCCATAGCGCGAGCCATCCTGCTTAAACCTAAAGTCCTGCTCGCAGATGAACCTACCGGCAACTTGGATGAGAAGACAGGGAAGATGGTCGGAGATATGCTGGCCTCCCTTAATGAAGAGCTAGGAATGACGCTCATAGTTGTGACGCACAACATGGAACTTGCCGGGGTTATGAAACGCCGGCTTGAGTTGCGTTCCGGAGAACTGTATGCCCAGAACTAGAATTCTGCTTTTACTGATTGCGGCAACTTTTGCTTTCCTGATTAATTTCGGGGCTTGCAAGGCACAGGCTGAAGAAGCTTCCAGTGTCATTATAGCCGTACTTCCTTTTGAAGTTAATGCTGATGCTGATACCCAATACCTTAAAGACAGTTTACCCACTCTTCTTTCCGATAGATTGCGCGAAGCAGGATTTCGTGTAGTCGACCAGCAGAAAGTGATGCAGCTCGTTGACGAGCAGGGGTTTGATTACCTGAACATTCAGGCCGCTAAGGATATGGCATTGCTGGCCGGAGCCGGATATTCCGTCTACGGCAGTTTCAGTCAGATCGGAGAAGACCTGAGTCTTGATGTACGTCTTGTGGAAGCGTTCGGCATGAAGCCTGCGGTTCCTCTTTTTGTTTCCAAGAAAGGGCTGATCAACCTGTTGCCTGCTGTGGATGAGCTTGTTTCCAAAGTGAAACTGGAGCTGCTCAGTCAGGATAAAATAGCGGATATTGAAGTTCGCGGCTGCAGGGTTCTTGATAAAGACGTCATCTTAATGCGTACCAATATCAAGACCGGTGATATTTATACTCCATCCAAAATCAATGCTGACCTGAAAAATATTTATGCGCTCGGCTACTTTGACGATGTGAAAGTAAAAGTCAGTGATGTGCCGGGCGGCAAGAAAATTATCTTCGACGTTAAGGAAAGGCCGCGCATTCAGGCTATTTCTGTTAAAGGTGAAGACGCAATTGATGCCGAGGATATTCTGGCTGCCGTCAATACCAAGAAGGGCGCGGTAATGAACCCCAAGGTTCTTTCTGACGACCTGAATACCCTGCGCGAAATGTACCGCAAGGAAGGGTATTACAACGCTAAAGTAGATTACAAACTTGAAGGTGAAGGCGCTCAAGCCCGCTTGAACCTGAATATTGATGAAGGTAAGAAGCTCTATATTGAAGGCATCAAGATTGAAGGTGCCAAGCAGCTTGATCCTGATGAAATTAAAGAGCAGCTGGCTCTTACTGAGAGAGGCTGGCTTTCATGGTTTACCAAAACAGGAGTTCTCAAGGAAGAACTGCTTGAGCGCGATGCTGCGGCGATTCTGGCTTATTACGGTAACCGCGGCTTTATTGATGCAAAAGTCGGTGAACCTGAATTGGATATTAAGGAAGACGGAATTTACGTCACCTTCAAGGTTTCCGAAGGGGACCGCTACAAGGTCGGCAAGGTCAGCTTCCAAGGCGATTTGATTGTAAAGAAATCAAGGCTGCGTGAACTCATCACAGCTGATGATATGTCCGATGGTGGTGAGTATCTCGACCGTTCCCTGTTGCGCGAGGATATGAAATCCATATCAGATTTTTATTCCAACTACGGTTACGCCTATGCTGAAGCCAACATCAAGTTCGATCAGCACACAGAAGACAAAAGCGTAGATATAACCTTTATTATTTCCAAGCGTCAGAAAGTACATATCCGCCGGGTTATTATTGAAGGTAACTCCAAAACCAGAAACAACGTCATCATGCGTGAAATGCGCTTGACTGACGGTGATCAGTTCAGCGGTTCCAAACTGCAGCGTTCCATTGTCCGCCTTAACAAGCTCGACTACTTCAGTGAGGTTGATATTGAACCGGTTCCCACCGGAGATCCCGGCGAGATGGACTTGAAGGTCAAGGTTAAAGATAAGAACACTGGTATGATCAGCGGTGGTATCGGTTATTCCACCTCTGACAGTGTATTTGTTTCCGCTAAAATTACTGAGCGCAACCTCTTCGGTCGGGGCTGGGAATTTGGTCTCAACGGCGGTTGGAGTTCCAAGACCATCAGTTATGGACTCGAGTTCTACAACCCCCGTATCAATGATACCCGCTGGGGCGGTGGTTTTAACACATATTGGCGTACTGACGACTATACCGACTACGACAAACAGACAATCGGTAGTGTGGTTTCTGCCGGATATCCACTTGGTGAATATACCCACTTCTACACAAACTACCGTTTGGATTTTTATACCATCTCCGAAGTATCTGATAATGCTGCCAAAGCCATCAAGGATATCGAAGGGGATAACTGGTCCAGTGTTGTTACCGCGGGTGTAAAACGCGATACAACTAACAAGGCGTTCAACCCTTCCACCGGTACTGTTAACAACCTGGTTGTTGAAATGGGTGGCGGTCTCCTTATGGGTGATGACTCGTACGTTAAGTATACATATGATTCCAACTACTTTACCCCGGTTTTCTGGGATCTGGTTTTCCACTGGAAAGGTAGTGCCGGATTCATTCATGATAACTTCGGAAGCGGTGAAATGCCCGTTTTCGAAAGATTCTATCTCGGTGGTATCAATAACGTACGCGGTTATGACAGCCGTGAGATTTCGCCCCGCGATCCTGACTCCAACGACCGTATCGGTGGTAACAAGATGTTCTACATGAACTTCGAGTTGCTGTTCCCGATCAACGAGGAACTCGGTCTTGTCGGTGTCGGTTTCTTTGATATTGGTAACGCATGGGATGATGGTCAGAGTTTCTTCTATGATACCAAGCAGGAAGACGGATCCTCTCTCTTCCTTGGCATGTACAAGAGTGTCGGTGCCGGTATCCGCTGGTTCTCCCCCATGGGACCGATCAGGGTTGAATACGGTTACGGGCTAGATAAGCTCGAAGACAGCTCAAGGCATAAGATTGAGTTCTCTATGGGGCAGTTCTTCTAGCAGAGTTTGACAGATTAATGTAAATGATAGGCATGCCGAGGTTCGGCATGCCTTTTCAACTGATTTAAGATAGGATTATAAGGAGTAATTTTAAATGCGTAGAATTCTTTTTGCAGTTTTGGTTCTGGTTTTTGCTTTTCAGGTTCCGGCTTTTGCCGCTTCCCAGAAGATAGCTGTTGCATCTATGGCAAAGCTGATCAAGGAATCAGAAGTCGGTCAGGATGCCCAGAAAAAGATGGAAAAGAAATTTGAAACTGCTAAAAAACAGCTTGAAACCAAGCAGAAAGAACTGGAAAAACTTAAGCAGGACCTCCAGAAACAGAGCCTCGTACTTTCTCTCGAAGCCAAGCAGGATAAGGAACTTGAGTTTAAACGTAAGGTAAGGGATTATCAGGATCTCGCACAGGCTACCCAGCGCAAAATGCAGATGGAAGAGAAAAAGGTAAGCACTCCCGTACTTCAGCTTATTCAGAAGGTTGTGAATGAATACGGTAAGAAGAACGGCTATACCGCCATCTATGATAAAAAGACATCCGGTCTGCTTTATGTTGACGAAACCATTGATGTTACCAACCAGCTGCTTCTCGAAATGAACCGTGCTTTCAGAGCAGGTAAAAAGTAGAACTTTATGCTTCTTTCAGAACTCGCAGGTCTTATCGGCCTGAAAATGACAGGCGTGGATAAGGAAATTTCAGGCGTAAATACGCTTGATCTGGCCGGACCTACTGAATTGTCCTTTTTGGCGAATCCCAAGTACGAATCTGCTCTTGCGGTTACCAAAGCAGCAGCAATCGTGCTTGAGGAAAAATATGCAGATCAGGTTGAATCCGCTCTTATAAGCGAAAATCCTTATATGGATTTGGCCAAGGCCATGCATGTTTTTTCCCGTCCACAGGGTTGTTTGGAAGGAATACACGAGTTGGCTTTTATACATCCTGATGCTGACGTCGATGACTCAGCAACGGTTTATCCCTTTGCCTTTGTGGGCAGAGGAGCCAAGATAGGTCCCAACTGTAAAGTCTTTGCCGGTTCTTATATCGGGGAAGATGTTGTACTGGGACCGGGGTGCATTATTTACCCTAACTGCTCCATCATGGCCGGTACTGTTATCGGAACCGGTGGTATTGTTCAGCCCGGTGCGGTCATCGGCGGCGACGGATTCGGCTACGCGCAGGTTTCCGGCAAGCATATGAAAATTCCCCAGATAGGCAGTGTTGAGCTGCAGGATCAGGTGGAAATCGGAGCTAATGCCTGTGTTGACCGGGCGGCTCTTGATGTAACCAGAATCGGTGCCGGGTCCAAGATTGATAACCTTGTCCAGATTGCACACAACGTTACTACCGGCGAGGACTGCCTTGTTATTTCTCAGTCCGGTGTCGCCGGAAGTACCAAGCTCGGTAAAGGCGTTGTGCTGGCTGCACAGGCCGGACTGGTGGACAATATCAAGATCGGCGACGGTGCCGTTATCGGCGCACAGGCCGGGGTTACCAACGATATTCCCGCAGGGTTCATGGGGGCAGGTTCGCCTATTCAAGAAAAGGGCAAATTTTTGAGATCCTCCATTTATCATAGAAAATTGCCTGATATGGCTAAAAAAATGTCTGCGCTGGAAAAGCGTATCAAGGCATTGGAAGCAGAATTAAGTAAGGGAGATTAAAGTGAGTAATTCAACTCCTGATGTAATTGATATTAAAAAGATCATGGGGATGCTTCCCCATCGGTACCCTTTTCTTCTCGTTGACCGGGTAGAAGAAATTAAGCCCGGCGAGTCCATCAGGGCGTATAAGAACGTAACCATGAATGAGCCTTTCTTTCAGGGTCATTTTCCCGGCCTGCCTGTAATGCCCGGGGTCCTGATTGTGGAAGCACTTGCTCAGGCCGGTGGGATTATCGTTCTTAGCACTGATGAAGTTGATACCGATGACAAGGTTTTTCTGTTTACCGGAATTAATAAAGTTAAATTCCGCAGGCCCGTTGTCCCTGGAGATAAGCTTGTGCTTGAAATCAGTGATGTAAAGCGCAAGATGCACATCTGGAAAATGAAATGTGTTGCAACTGTTGACGGAGAAATCGCTGCACAGGGCGAAGTTTCTGCAGCAATTGTCGACAAGGAGTCCATGTAGTGGCTACTGAAATCCATCCCTCTGCCATTGTCGATTCCGGCGCGCAGCTGGGGGAAAATGTTAAGATCGGTCCTTTCTGTATTATTGAAGGGAACACTATCATAGGTGATAACTGCACTCTTGACGCAAATGTTCAGATCAAGTCATTCACCCGTATGGGTAAAGGTAATACTATTGACACCGGTGTTGTTCTCGGCGGTTTGCCTCAACATCTCGGTTTTAAAGGTGATGAGACCTGGGTGGAACTTGGAGATAACAACATTCTGCGTGAATACGTGACCATTCATCGCGCTACAGGCGTGGATATCGGTCGTGAAAAAACTGTCGTGGGCAGTAATTGCATGCTTATGGCTTATGTTCATGTGGCCCATGATTGTAAGCTTGGTGATCATGTTATCATGGCCAGTTCGGCCAACCTTGCCGGGCACATTGATGTCGGTAGTCATGCCACTATCGGCGGCATGTCCGGTATCCATCAGTTTGTACGTATCGGCGAATATGCTTTTGTAGGAGCTATGTCCGGCTTTGGTCAGGATGTTCCCCCATACATGATCGCGACCGGAGTGCGGGGTGCGCTTCAGGGACCGAACTCCATCGGTTTGCGCAGGAATGGGTTTAATGCCAAAACCTGCAACTCAATCAAAAAAGCGTACAAACTTATTTTCCGCTCAGAGATTCCCCGCAAACAAGCATTGGAACAGGCGGAACAGGAATTTGCAGAAGTTCCTGAAGTCTTGAACCTCATAGAATTTATCCGTGCCAGTAAACGTGGCGTTACCTCTGCTGGGCATGGTTCTAAAGAATAATGAAAGAAAAGATCGAGACAATTGGTCTTATAGCCGGAGGGGGACAATTCCCCCTTCTGGTTGCAAAAGGAGCCGCAGCACAAGGTCATCGTGTTGTGGCTGTTTTTTTTAAAGGCCATTCAAATTTTGAAGTCGGTGAGTATGCTGATGCGACTGTTGAGCTCAAACTCGGTCAACTGAATAAATTGGTGTCTTTTTTTAAGAAGAACGGGGTTACCAAGGTTGTCATGGCCGGAAGTATCAACAAACCCAAAGCCCTTGATATTCGTCCTGATTTTCGGGCTGCAAAGCTTCTTTTCAAATTGGCAACCAAGGGTGACGATGTTCTGCTCCGGGCCATTACAAGTGAATTTGAATCCGAGGGCATGAAGGTTGTCGGTCCCCATGAATATGCCCCTGATCTGCTCACTCCTGCCGGTTTTTTAACCAAGCGCAAACCTAATGAGGTGGAGTGTGCCGATCTTTCTTTTGGATGGAAAATTGCTCGTGAGCTGGGCCGTATGGATATCGGTCAGTGTGTTGTTGTCCGCGAGGGGATTGTGGCTGCGGTTGAGGCTATTGAAGGTACTGATGCCGCAGTTAAACGAGGATGCGAACTGGGCGGCAAAGGGTGCTGTATCGTAAAAGTTTTTAAGCCAGGTCAGGAGAAACGTGTGGATATGCCCTCAATTGGCCTGAAGACCGTGCAGGGTATGAAAGAACTTGGCGCGACATGCCTAGGCGTTGAAGCCGGAAAGAGTCTTTTTTTCGATCTTGATGAGTCTGTTAAGTTTGCCGAAAAGCACGGCATTACGATAGTAGGACTTACTCAGGAATTGATCGATGAGCTTTAATGTCTCCTGCGAACCTGCCGGTGACTTTAACCTATTTGGTTTATAGTCTTTAAAGTTTGTTGTTAAATATAAAGACCGTAATATCGTTGGATATTACGGTCTTTTTTTATAACCATTTATCGCGCGAAGAGGTGAAACTCTGCTAAAAGTTATTGAGGGAGAGTCCAGATATTTTTTGTAAAAATGGTATCTGGTTCGCTAAGGGTTAAGCTTTGCCGCAGCAGGAGCCGGGTACGCAGCCCTTGGATGACGGATTGGCTCCGCAGCATCCTGTTCCCCGTGCATCAGGAACGTTGGGAGTCTCTTTTCCGGTCAGCGAAGAAGTTGATGACATGAGTTTTTCCCCGGCCGGTTTTCCGCAATTGGGGCATTCACTGCTTTCCGCATTCACACTGCTGATTTCTTCGTACACATTTCCGCATTCGCGGCATTTATATTCGTATATAGGCATGATTAAGAAGTTATTCTGCAAAAATGTTTTCAGGGATGTAGGGATGTGTACCTTCAATGACCTCACAGCCGGCCTTGGCTTTGATTTTTTTGAGGAGAGTTTCCTTGTGGGGACAGTGCATTGTGATGCAAGGGGCAACAAATACTTTGTTGGGAACTTCGCCCATCGGAGCGTTCCATAATTTGATGTTGGCCATTCTGGTAACTATACCGCTGCCGGGGCATCCCCCACAGCCTACTATTGCAGTAAGTTCTGCATCGTCAGCACACTTTTCGAATTCGCCGGCACGGCGGTTGAAACCCACCATGCAACGGGAGCATCCGGTACAAACATCATCCATAGCCTGACTGCATCCTAAAATAAGAATTTTTTCCTTAGCCATGCTAACTCTCCTTTAAAAGTTTGTTTCCATTTTATCCCATATGGCTTCTATCTTTTTCCCCATTCCGTCGGGGTCGTATTCAACTACGGATTGCCCCGCAAGCTGAGCCTTTGAAAAAATGGTATCGTAAGGCAGTTCTCCTGCAAGGAGGATTTCCTTTTCTAAGCAGAAGGAGCGGATTTCGTTTTCTTTATCCGCATTGATCCCGCATTTGTTGATAATTACCATGGATGGGATCTTGAAGTGCTCGGTCAGTTTATAGACTCTTTTTAAATCGTGAATTGCCGAGATAGTTGGTTCGGCCACGAAAACTGCAAGGTCAGCATTGGTCAGAGATGCAATTACCGGGCAGCCAACTCCTGGAGAACCGTCTACCAGAACCACTTCCGCCCCCAGCTCTTCGCCTATTTCTGCAGAAGCGTTACGTACGGTGGTGACCAGTTTGCCTGAGTTTTCTTCACCGATGCCGAGCTCTGCATGGACCATCTGACCAAAGCGGGTTTCGGAACGGAACCACTGTCCGCAGAGACGCGGGCTAACAGAAACAGCCTCCACCGGACAGACGTATGAGCAGACGCCGCATCCTTCGCATTTTTCGGGAATTACTGTGAAATCATCCGAGATTGCATCGAATTTACAATGCTCGGCGCAGAGACCGCACTGAGTGCAGAGTTCGGGGTTGATTTCCGGGCGTTCACCGCTGAGGAAGTCGTGTCTTTCTTTTATTTCAGGATGCAGGATCAGGTGCAGGTCCGCAGCATCAACGTCACAGTCCGCGAGAACTTTTTTGGGTCCGATTGAGGCCAGTCCGGCGACCACGCTGGTCTTTCCGGTGCCGCCTTTCCCGCTGATAATTACTAATTGTTTCATTCTATTTTGCTCCGCTCACTTGTTCTTGGATGGACGACCATATTTTTGCAAACTCGTCTTTGAATCCGGGTATGGTTTCGTATAGCAGGTGGCCTTCGGAATATTGGGAAGCGGCCTCTCGACTGTGCGGAAGCGAGCCGAGCAGGGGGACATTTTTTTCAGTCAGATATTTTTCCACACGGTCATCACCCATTCCGGCGCGGTTTATGACTACACCGCAGGGTTTATTCAGGGTCCGCATAAGTTGTACGGCCAGATTAAGGTCGTGCAGACCGAAAGGGGTGGGTTCGGTTACCAAGACCACAAAGTCGGAATCGTCAACTGATTCCACCACCGGACAGGAGGTTCCGGGGGGGCAGTCAAGAATATTCACGTCTGCCTGTGGGGAAAGATTTTTGACTGCATTAATCAGCGGCGGGGCCATTGCTTCCCCGATACGCATCAGTCCCTTTGTAAAAAATATGTTGCCCGCCTTTCCGGTGGAAGTTGTTCCTATTTCTCTTTTCCCTTTACCGATGGCGTCTGCGGGGCAGGCCAGTTCACATAGTCCGCAGCCGTGGCAGAGCTCAGAAAAGCAGAGTACGGAATCAACCATCCAGATCAGGGATTTGAAACGGCATAGTTCTATACATTTGCGGCACGATTCACCGATACATTTTTCTTCATCAATGTCCGGGACAGTGAGAAATTCCTTTTTTTCAGGACCCAGCTCAGGTTTCAAAAAGAAGTGGGCGTTAGGCTCTTCCACATCGCAGTCGGTGAAGCTTACGCTTTTGCCCATGGATTCAAGATAGGCTGCAAAGTTTACGGCAACAGTGGTTTTCCCGGTCCCGCCTTTGCCGCTGGCAATTGCTATTTTCATATGTAAGTTCCTTAAAAAAGGTTCCGGCCCAGACAGCCGAACAAGAAGCATCCATATCGTTGCAGTGAAAAAGCCTGAAACCCACGTATCTATGATACGCATCGTTTCAGTCTTTTTCTTATGCCTTCATCCGGCACTGATTCAGCTGTCTGGTGAGTTATTATTTATTGAGTTCAGCTTTGAGTCTCTGGTTTTCAGCTTCAAGATCGGCAATGCGCTTTTCCAGATCGTTAAAGTCGCTTCCCTGTACGAAGTCCTGTCCACCCATGAATCTACATGAACCGTCACGGCGTCTGAGGCCTAGCCCCTGTCCGTAACCCTGTCCACGTCCGGCACCCTGGCGCATCCCGGCATTCTTTCCTCTGGCCATTCCGGCTCCGCAAGGTCCCAGTCCTCGACCAGCCCTTTGGGAGCTATTGTTATTTCTGTTAGTAAATGGCATTGTTTGCTCCTCTGTTTAAATTGTTTTCACTTTGATATTAGCAACAGCCGTGCCTTGATGGTAAATAGCGTAAATTCGGTATGTTAATGCATGGTTTATTTGTTTCGTTCTGATGTTTAGGGCTTAAAGTACGCCCGTTTTTTTGAGCTTTGGGATCAAAACTAGCCCTGAGTTCCAATGCAGGGAAAGGTATAGTTATGAGAACGCATCTGGAGTGTCTGCCATGTTTTTTGAAGATGGCTCTCACCGGGATCAGGGCAGTTTGTCCTGGGCAGGAAGAGATACATGAAAAAGTAATCAAACATTGGGCTGCAGGATTTGCAAATGCAGATTTGAGTGAATCTCCGCCTTCACTTGCCGGGCGTCTTTTTCGGGAGACTTCCGAGTATGTTGGTGAGGTCGATATTTTTAAATATCAGAAAGAAGCATCCAATAAGCGGGTTCTGGAGTTGCTGCCGGAAGTTAAAGCCAGAGTTCTGGGCAGTGAGGTTCCGCTTTTAGCGTCCATGGGCGTTTCCATTATCGGTAATTATATGGATTGCGCCGTTATGGGGGAATACGACTGGGAAGGTGAGCTTGATCATATGGAACATGGTCTTGATCTGGATGTTTTCAATAAGTTCCTTGACGAAGTGCGTACCCACAAGTCTCTGCTGGTTCTTGGTGATAATGCCGGCGAGATCGGGTTGGATACTATTTTGGCCGGGCTGTTACGCGATGAAGGCATTGCTGTGACCTACGCTGTGCGCGGTAAAAATATTCTTAATGATGCCACTGTTGTGGATGCAGAGATTGTCGGCATGACTGATGTTTGTGAGGTAGTTACTTCCGGGGTGGACACTCCCGGTACCGTGCTTAACCGGTGCAGCGATGAATTTCGTAAGAGGCTGGAAAATTCTCCGGTTGTGCTCAGCAAGGGACAGGGCAACTTTGAATCCTTATGGGGCGTAATGCCGGATGTGTACTATGCTTTTAAGGTCAAGTGTCCGGTTGTTGCCGATGTCACCGGGGTTCCGGTAAAGACTTCATTATTCTGTCAGGAAAAATAACCTGCTTTGGGTAGGGGGAATCCGTGTAGAGGATTTTCCTTACCTTTTTAATTGTAATGCCGTATTAGTCATTAATTGGCGGCAAATTTTCAACACAGGTGTTTTCAGTGCTTCTGCGGGTGAAAAAACTTTTCTGGATTTTGTTTGTCCTTTTTGACCTCTGCATTATGGCGGCGGTTGCCGGGGGGATGTTTTATCTGGAATCCGACGAGCCTCGCATAATGCTTGAAAATTACCTGAGTGCTAAACTTGAGCGCGAGGTCCGCTTCCACGAAAATCTTGATCTCATCTTTTACCCCTGGCTTGGTGTGGAGACCGGTCCTGTCACTGTTTCGGCCCTTGAAGGGGCAACCTCTCCTTATCAACTTGAAGTTCAGGATATTGATTTCAAAGTAAGACTCCTTCCCCTACTCTGCGGAGAGTTGGAAGTTGATACAATTATAGTGGATTCGCCTTCCCTGTTCGTGGAGCGTTTAAAGAGCGGATCTCTGGATCTGCCTCAAATCGAATCCGGAACAGCTGCAAACGGCGATAATGCCGTCTTTACATATTTCAAAAACATAAGCGTGCGCGGAATGAGTGTTTTGAATGCCACCTGTTTCTACAAGGATATGGGGAGCGGTAATTCATTCAATGTTTCCGGCGTAAATGTGCGCACCGGGCTTTTGCGTCGGGATACGCCTCTGGCCTTTGATATCAGTGCCATGCTTGATACTGAGTTGTTCAACCTTAAAGCTCATGCAGATCTCAAGGGGCTGGTGGATTTTTCTGTTCGGGAAAGGCAAGTGTCTCTTTCCGAGACTTCACTTTCCCTGAAGGTTGAGAGTGACGATCTTTTCGGCCCCGGCGAGGTAGTGGAGGGTATAGCTTCACTTGACTTCAACCTTGTTGACGGACGGATTGATGTTAAAGGTCTGGTCTTGCAGGGGGCAGGGGTCCGGTTGTCCGGGGCTGCCAATTGCACTGATATTTATCATGATCCTCATTTTAAAGGCCGCTTGAAGTCTACTAAGTTTGATCCCAAGAAAGTTTTTTCAAGATTTACTCCCATACCCATTCCAGCAGAGTATAAGGATATTCTCAATCAGGCTTCTTTTGAAATGGACTTTCACTCCACCTTAAAAAAAACTGAGCTTTCACATATAGTCTTTGCAGTGGACAAGACTGTGATTAAAGGAAATTTTTCACTCACAAACTACCGTAAACCTTGGGTTGAGTTTGATGTCCGGGCCGATTCAGTTATTTTTGATCCGTATGAAAAGCTTTATGACCTTGAAAAGAAAGACAATAGCAACAATTCTGTACCCAAAGTTTCTGCCAAAAAGCAGAGACGTCTCTTCCGTGATCTTGTAATCGCCGATCTGGTCAGGAAAATTCCCTGTAACGGCAAGCTGGAAGTAGGGCGCTTTGTTTATGACGGTATAAGGCTTGATAAAGTTGCCGTAGCGATATCTCCGGGACCGAAAGTAGCCGCGCTGAGTATAGGTAAAGGATCATATCTTGATGGCGATTTTGCTTTATCCGCAGAGCTTGCATTTGACGAAAAGCGTCAGCCGGGAGTTTTGTATTTAAACAGCCGGGGGGCGGTTTCTCCGTTTTCTCTGGCCCGGCTGCCGCTTGATATCAAAGGACTGAAATTCCATGCAGGTAAAGCTTTTTTCGATCTTAACAGTCTGACTTCCAACGGTAAAACGCCTGGTGAACTGGTGCGAAACCTTAGGCTTGATTCCAGGCTTGAAAGTGCCGGTCTTGTAGCGGATATGAATTTCAAGGGATTGCCGGAGGAACTGAAGAAATTGCGGGTTGAAAAAGCCGCACTGGCCTTGAAAGTTGCTCCTTTGCCCGGTGAAGAAGTGCAGGAATCTGTGGGCCGTGAGCTGGATATTAAGCTTTCCGGGGCTTTTCTTGAACCGGAGGGTGCGTTTAAAGGCCGGTTCAAAGGCGGATTGTTGTGCAGCAGGAATGATCCCGCAAATATCGAGATCAGGAACGGGGTCCTTGATTTTTCTGTTGGCGGCAAGGGAGTGCCGGTCATTAAAAAAGAAGTTTCTTTGAACCTTGCGGGAAGTGGCAGCGTGAAATCCGGTAATCTTAAATTGGATAATTTTGCCCTGAAAAGCGGGCAGATTAATCTGCATGGCAGTGTAGACGCCCAAAGGCTAGGCTGGGAAACTGCGTCCGCACAAGGAGTTCTAAAACTTCCCAAAACAGGGTGCAATGACCTGTTTGAGCTTTTCGGGGTGGAAAAGCCGGAAACCAAGGACCCGGACGCATTTGAGACTGTTGAACTGGATAGCTCGTTTCAGTTGAACGGTGAAAACCTGACTTTGAGGGTGGATAAATGCAGCCTTGATAATGCCGCAGTGCAGGGAACTTTTCAGATAACTGATTTTAAAAATCCTTTCCTGAATTTTGTCATCAAAGGGGACAAGGTTGATGTAGATCACTTCCTGCCTGTCAGTCTGCAGAAACTTGGCAAGGACGATATTGTCGGGGAGGATAAAAAAGCTAAGCTGCCTGAATGGCAGTTCCCGGATAAATTGCTTGGTTCAATCAATGCAAAAGGCCGGGTAGAGTGTGACTATTTCCGTATTTTTGATTTCGGTGCCAACCGGGTCTTTGCTGATGTTGATATGAGTGATGCAGTCATTGATATTCACGACATCAAAGCTGATTTTCATGAAGGGAATCTGGCCGGTAAGCTTGACCTCGGCCTTAGGAACGGAACAGTCTCACTTGGTACTGACATTGAGGTCAGGGGCTTTGAGGCCGGACTGTTTTTTGTTGATTATGTGGGGCGTGATTATGTGAGGGGCAAGACTGATGCTTCCTTGAAAATAGATGGCCGTTCCACCGCCAATATAGATTTTGTGGATACCCTCAGTGGAGATCTGGCCTTCAGGATTGTTGACGGTTCCTATCTTTTTGCTGCAACGGCTGAACAGGACGTCAAAGATAAGAAATCGCCGAATCCGACCAATTTTTCTGTCATGAAGGGATCAATTAACGGTAAGGACGGCAGGTTCAAGGTTACTGATTATCTGCTGAAAAACGCTTACCTTACAGCCACAGCCACAGGTGGATTCAGTTTCCCTGATGATTCCATCAACCTGCGGGTTAATGCGGATATTATCAAATTGCCCAACCTCTATCTTAAACTGGTCAATGCCTTTCTTGATGCCATGACCGGGGTTAACGTTACTGTTACCGGAAAACTCAGTAACCCAAAAGTGGAAGTCAAAGGTCTGGAGCGCTGGGGGGATGTGCTTAGCGATGTTCTCGGTCTTCCGAAGCAGTCTTTTATGTTTTTCAGGAAGCTTATATTCTGATATGGTTCATTAAATTCAATATTTCCTTTACTGTTGATTCTTATCCATATTCATGCGGAGGGTCGCGATGACTGGCGGAAAGGTTGGACAGCGGATTTCTGATTTTTTTATGAAAGATATCTGGGATTGGGGCACTTCTCAAGAGAGTGGCCCTCTTAAGTTTCTGCATACCATAGCACGTCTCGGGTACCTTATTACAATAGGGTTCCTCAAGGATCAGTGCATTATCCGTGCTTCCGCACTTACGTTCACTACCATGCTTTCCATTGTGCCGTTTTTGGCTGTGGCATTCTCCCTGATGAAGGGTATGGGGTTTCAGGATTCCAGCTACATCCATGAAATGTTGCTCAAAGTTTCCGCCGGAAGGGAGGAGGTTGTGGGTAAGATTCTTGAGTACGTGGATAATACCAATGTGCAGACACTTGGCTGGATCGGCGTTGCGACTCTTCTTTTTACTGTTCTGTCGACTGTGGGAACAGTGGAAAAGGCTTTCAATATTATCTGGAAAGTCAGTCATGGCCGTACATTCTGGCGAAAGTTTACTGACTTTTTTTCGGTGATCTTTATCTGTCCGGTAGCTGTAATTGTCGCCACAAGCGTCAGTGTTTCAATTAAGAAACAGGCTATTCTGCAGCAGTTCGATAATATTTACGGGGTTACGGAGTTGGAAGGTTTTCTGATCAGTCTGGCGCCGCTGGTGCTGATCTGGTTGTCCTTCACTTTTATCTATGCCTTTATGCCCAACACCAGAGTGAGGATCGGGAGTGCTCTGGCCGGTGGGGTAGTGGCCGGAACTGTCTGGCAGATGGCGCAGTGGGCCTATATTAACTGGCAGATCGGGGTGAGCAAATATAATGCAATTTATGGCAGTTTTGCACAACTGCCCCTTTTCCTGATCTGGCTTTATACCAGTTGGGTGATTGTTCTGCTCGGTTCTGAAATAAGTTACGCCGTGCAGAATGTCATGCTTTACCGGCAGCAGAAATTTATGCCCGATGCCGGTGTGGATGACATGCAGAAGTTTTCATTGCTGGCCCTGAGTTTGATGAGTCTCCGTTTTGAGCAGTCCAAGGCTCCTTATGATCTGGAAGAACTGGCCGCGGAGATCGGGGTTCCGGTACGGTTCATTTCTCCGATTATGGATAAGTTTGTGGAAGGAGGGGTGCTGATCAAGGGTGCTGATGAAGGTAAAGAAATTTATACTTTCGCAGTCTCGCCCCGGAATATGACCATGTTGCAGGTCATGGGAATTCTTTCCGGCACCGGTAAAGGGGCCAGTGCAGCGGTTGATAATCCGGGAATGCTTTTTATCTCCAAAATGATGGATGATATCAGGCAGGTTCTGCGTGACAGTGGGTGCGATGTGTCTATTTCCGATTGCGGTGAAAATATGGGTAAGTTTTTGAAAAGATTACCTGAGTATCCTGAATAGTGCGGGACGGTTCATTTTATCCGGCAGTAGTCTGTTCTGAATTACTCATCGCTCCGCCAAGTTCGTAATAAATTGTTTTTATCACTTCTAAGACCACGAAAGGCGCGGACCGGAAGTTGGTCCACCATTTATCAGGTACTTTTTCGTAGGGAGTTCCTACAACAGTGATCTTTATCTGCGGGGGCAGTATTTCACGAAAGATTGTTCCTGCACGGCGGGTATGCAGGGGGGAGGTTACCAGAATTATGGATTTGATTTGCGGGCTGAGATCTTTGCGCAGTTTCTCGGCTTCATCAAGGGTGCTGAAGTTGGCCTTGCCGAAAAATTTTATTTTATTTTCAGGTACCCCTTTTTTCAGCAAAACATCACGGAACAGTTCCCACTGGTAGGGGAAGCTGATACCCAGATCACGTACAGCTTCAATTTCCGGCGTTACTACCGGTCTGCTTGCCAGAATTTGCGGGGCGTATCCCTTATTGTATAGGTCTGCAGCATATAACGGGCGGTAATAGTGCCCACCCAGTACCACGATGGCATCCGCTTTTTCCAGTACATCTTCTTTCTGGAGCAGGGCCGGGGCAAAGAAAAAAAGCACTGCCGTTGCCAGCATTCCGGCAACGGTCAGTGCTCCAATAAGGGTCAGGATAGGTCTGATAATTTTCACTATTTTGTTACCGGTTCGTAAACGGCTTCATACTTTTTGCGCAGGTCGGCGAATGTGCCTTTTTCAATGGCATCCCGTGCTTCTTCGGTGAGTTTCAGGAAGAAACGCAGGTTGTGGATTGAATTCAATTGGTATGAAAGCAACTCTTTGGCTGTGTACAGGTGACGCAGGTAGGCTTTGCTGAAAGTGCGGCAGGTGTAGCAGTCGCAGTTGGGATCCAGCGGAGAATCGTCTTCACGATATTCGGCGCGTTTGATATTGACCTTGCCGAGGCTGGTGTACAGGGTGCCGTTTCGGGCATTCCTTGTGGGCAGAACACAGTCGAACATATCCACGCCGTTGGCGATACCTTCGAGGATATCCAGGGGAGTTCCCACTCCCATTAGGTAGCGGGGTTTGTTTTCCGGCAGCTTGGGTCCGATATGCTGCAGTATGTCATACATATCCGGGATGGGCTCGCCAACACTCAAACCGCCGATAGCATATCCTTCAAAAGGAATCTCAGCCAGTTGTTCAAGGCTCACTTCGCGCAGGTCCTTGTGAAAACCGCCCTGAACGATACCGAACATGAGCTGGTCCCCGGAACCTACAGGATAGGCGTCACGGCAGCGTTTGGCCCAGCGGGTGGTCATTTCAAGGGATTTGGCTGTGTAGTCCCGGTCATGTCCGTAACCTACGCATTCATCAAGCACCATCATAATGTCGGAGCCGATATTATTCTGGATTGAAATTACTTTTTCCGGGGAAAAGAAATGTTTTGATCCGTCAATGTAGGAACGGAATTCGACACCCTGTTCTGAAATTTTGCGGATGGATTCAAGGCTGAAGACCTGAAAGCCTCCGCTGTCGGTAAGGATTGGTTTGTCCCAATTGGCAAATTTGTGCAGGCCGCCGCGTCGGGCTATCAGATCATCTCCGGGCCGCAGGTACAGGTGGTAGGTGTTGCCGAGGATGATCTGCGAGTTGATTTCATGCAGATCCCGCGGAGATACTGCTTTGACTGCCCCTTGAGTTCCCACAGGCATGTAGACCGGGGTCTGGATTTCACCGTGGGCGGTGACAAGGGTTCCGCGCCGGGCATTGCCGTCAGTGGCATGTACGCTAAAGGTCCCGGGTTTCTTTTTTTGTTCGCTCATTATTTTTTCTCAATTCCGTTTTGCGGACATATATCGTTAAGTTCGCAGATGTCGCATTTGGGGGTTCTGGCCGAACATATTTCCCGTCCGTATAGAACGAGTATATGATTGGCATCGCCCCAGTTTTCACGTTTGAAAAGCGGCATCAGGTCTTTTTCAATTACATTGGGATTAGTGCTTTCGGTCAGGCCCATTCTGAATGAGAGCCGTTTTACGTGGGTGTCCACGGCTACCCCTTCATGAATATCCATGGCATTGGAAAGCACTATGTTGGCCGTCTTGCGGGCAACTCCGGGCAGCTTGATCATATCTTTCATGGTCCGGGGCATTTCTCCCCCGAATTCATTCATGACCACTTCCGCCGCCCCTTTGAGATTTTTGGCCTTGTTGCGGAAGAGACCGGTGGAACGGATGACTTCTTCAATTTCCGTTACATCAGCCTCATACATTTCCGCTGGTCCGGGCCATCTGCGGAAAAGCTCAGGGGTAACCTTGTTAACCCGCACATCAGTACACTGGGCCGCCAGTGCCGTAGCAACCATCAGCTCCCACGCGTTGGACCAATCCAGCTCCGGTTCCGGGTTGGGATATCGCTTGATCAGGCGGTCATATATCTCCGTTGCCCTTTTCAGCGTTCGTTTATCAGGGGTTTTTATTTTCATAATGTCTGGTGTGGGCTATCATTTCTTTTTGCAACTTACAATCATCCAGTTTTTGTATATTTCCGTTTTCCAACAACCTGATAAATGTTGCCGTTCATGTCAATTCATGTATCATTTAACATAAATTAAAAACGGAGGATTAAAAAATGAAAATAGTATTAAGTCTCATAGTTGCGGTTCTTTTTACCATCTCCGGCTTTGGGTTGTCCGTATCCGGTGCAGTGGACGGTTCTGATCTCGTCTTTGCGAAGTGTAGCGGCTGCCACAGTTTAAAGCGGGTCTGTCGCGCACTTGGTAAAAAGGATCTTGCAGCATGGGAGAAGACTAACCAGCGCATGGCTGAAATGGGCATGACTATTACTGCCGACGAACTGGATGGTATCAGTAATTATCTTGCAAACGCCAAACCCGGCGAGAGTCCCATTTGCAAGTAATGTGGCGTCCCTGAATTTAAATGAAGGATTATTTTTATCCATAAAGATGAGTTTAATGGGCGTAACATCAGGAGGTCCTCATGTCCGTAATGATGGTTTACATTACCGCCGGAGATGTGGAAGAAGCACGGGAAATAGGTGGTGAACTGGTTATGCGCCATCTGGCTGCCTGTGTGAATATCTTTGAGAAGATGGAATCCATGTATTGGTGGGAGGGCCGGTTGGAGCGTTCAGATGAAGCAGTGCTTATTGCCAAGACAACTCCAGAGTTGGTCAGTAAATTGACCGAAACAGTAAAAAATCTTCATAGCTATGACTGCCCGGCTATCATTGCGCTTGAAGCAGAGCATGGTAATGAACAGTTTTTTGAATGGATCAGGAGCCGTACCCAATAACCCGCAATTGACTTTCCTATGGAAGAAAGCATAATCTCTGTCCGCAAAACTTAAGCGGGCAGAGATTTTTATTTCGCCTGATTCAAATCCCATTCAGGAGTTCAAACAAATGCAGATATTGGTTTCCGGTTCTTTGGCCTATGATAGAATTATGAGTTTTCCCGGTAGTTTTTCCGATCATATCCTGCCCGATAAAATTCATATGCTCAACGTATGCTTTTTGGTGGACGGCCTTGATGAACGCTTTGGAGGCACAGCCGGAAACATTGCTTACGCCCTTTCAATGCTTGACGAAAAACCAGTCATTCTCGGTACCGCCGGTAAAGATTTTGACGGCTATGAAAAATGGCTGGATGACAATAAGATTACCCGCGAAGGCATCAAGCGTGTAGATGATGAATTTACCGCCGGTGCCTACATCACCACAGATAAATCCGACAACCAGATTACCGGATTCAACCCCGGAGCCATGAAGTACGGTTGCGATTACGATTTTTCTGCTGTTAACCCCGCTGACACATTGGCGATTGTTTCTCCCGGAAACCTTGATGACATGCAGAATTTTCCCAAGGTATACCGTGAGAAAGGTGTCTCTTACATTTATGATCCGGGCCAGAACATTCCTGCTTTCAGCGGTGAACAGCTGCTGGAAATGATCGGCGGTTGCAAGATTCTTGTTTCCAACGACTATGAGCTGGAAATGATCATGAAATCCACAGGCAAGACCCGTGATGAACTTATGGAAATCTGCGATTCCATTATTGTTACTCTCGGTGAGCAGGGTTGTCTCGTAGTTGAAAAGGACGGAGAAACCAAAGTCCCCGCAGCCAAGGCTGAAGTTGTGGAAGATCCCACCGGTGCTGGAGATGCTTTCCGTGCCGGGCTGATCAAAGGTCTCGCCATGGGCAAAACTCTTGTCGAAGCCGCTCACGTTGGTGCTGTAAGCGCAGTTTATTGTGTTGAAAAGCTTGGTACTCAGGAGCATTCATACACAGAGGAAGAGTTCTGGGCTCGCTACGAAAAGAATTTCGGCAAGCTTTAGTCCAGCGGTTTTAAATCCCGATTATTCAGCCGGAATCCTGCTTTCAGGATTCCGGCTTTTTTTTATGTGGGTAGTTTGTGTTATTTTTTATCAAAAAAGTCTGTAAGAGATTCACTAGTTCCTGTATCCTTGGATTAAAATCCGGAGGATGGGTCATGATAAAAATTACAGCAGCCATGCTTGAACACTATCTGAAAAATACTTTTGGTTCTGATGCGGTTCTTGTTGATTATGGAGATATCGGTTCGCTGGATAAACAGGGCATGAAGAAATTCGGTTACGGCAAGCCGTTGCTGGTTCAATTTACGGTAGACGGGGAGCAGCAGGAAACGGTCATTTCTGTTATGAAAGGAGACAATTACGGGCATCAGTTTTACTGGGACAGGGCTGCAGTGCTTATGTTTCAGTATGAAACTTCGGCCCGGCTGCCCCGTCATGTAAAGCCTATGGGAATCGGGTATATCAGCCGTGACGGAAATATGTACCCGCTGAATGAACCGCAGGAATTCTTTATTCTCAATGAAAAATTGGAGGGATACGATTACTTTCATGATCTTGACCGTATCCGTCAGGGTGATTTCCGGCAGCAGGATGAACAGAATGCTGCTGCTCTTGCCGGGTGGCTGGCTGATATCCATGCAGTGAAACATAACGACCCGCATCTATACAAACGGCGTATCCGTGATCTGATAGGTTCCAGTGAATGTATCATGGGGCTGATAGATGAGGCTTTTGCTCATCCCTGCGCTTTTTTTTCTCAGGACCGTTTTATGAAGCTGGAAAAAAAGCTTATTGACTGGCGTTGGAAGCTTTTTCATTACACCCACCGTCTGTGTGCGGTTCATGGTGATTTTCATCCCTGGAATGTGCTCATGAGCGGTGCAGATGATTTCAGTGTTTTGGACCGCAGCCGCGGGGAGTGGGGAGAACCTGCCGGAGACCTTTGCTGCATGGCAACAAATTATATCCTTTTCGGACTTTATGCCGACGGAAGTTTTTCCAGTAAATTCCGCAAAATGTACATGATTTATATGGAGAAATACCTTGAGGAAACCGGCGATAACGAGGTACTGCAGGTAATGGCTCCTTTTTTCGCCTTTCGGGGATTGGTTATTGCCTCTCCGGTCTGGTATCCGGATCATCCGCAGGAAGTTCGTGAAGCCTTGATGCGTTTTGTTGAAAACGTTCTTGAAGATGAGGTCTACGATTATGTCCAATTCGAACGGTATATGCGTTAACAGAAACTGGGCAATATGGATTACCGGGTTGCCCGGCTGCGGCAAAAGTACCATAGCTGCAAGATTGTATGAACGGTTGCGTGGGGAAGGTGTGAATGTTTTTCTGCTTGGAATGGATGAGCGCCGTAAACTTTATACCCCTAATCCCCAGTATACCTGCGATGAACGACAACGGGCCTACAATCTTTTTATTGAGGATGCCTTATCCCTGATGGAATCCGGGCGTTGCGTGATTATGGACGGTGTTGGCCATGAACGATGCTGGCGCAATGAAGCCCGTGAAAGAATCGGATATTTCGCCGAAGTTTATCTGCGTTGTCCTGTGAACATGGCTATGAAGCGTGAAGCCGGGCGGCAGCAGGGACTTGTTATGGCCGGGCTGTATGAAAAGGCTCTTGAGCGTCAGCGTACCGGGAAGCAATACGCGAATCTTGGAGAGGTTATCGGCGTGGATGTGAAGTTTCAGGAAGACAATAATGCCGAGTGCATTGTTGATACGGGTGGGAAAAATTCTGACGAAGTTTTTGAAGCTGTTATTAATTGTCTGCAAAAGTGGCGCAGGATGAACGGGATTTGCTGATTTTTATTTCAAATTGTTTTAAAGACAACTTAGTCGCAATCAAAAATATCAGAAGGTGTTTGCTGTGAAGAAAATTCTGTTTTCAATGTTCATGTTGCTGGTTGTTGTTTCTGCTGCTGTTTCCTCAGGTGCTTCAGGGGAAGATGAGGTGAGGGCGCAGATCAAGGATGTGCTTTTTGACTACAAGGATGCTTACAATCTCCGGGATTTTAATGCCATCAGGGCTCTCTACGCCAAGAATGCACAGGTTAAGTCTTTTCCATGCAAATCACAGGAACAGATTCCGTTTTCTGTTTTCAGTGATGGTTTGCCCCGTTGCTCCTCCTACTGGCTGGAAAATTCTTTCAAGCTTCGTTTGTTCAAAATTACGTCCTTTAAAGTCGATAACAACAGGTGCAGCATAAGAGTGCTGTGGGATTATCGCAGTAATGAAGGGCGGGGTAAGTTTACTCCTTCGTTTGAGCTTTTGCACAAGGATGGAAAATGGCTGATTGAAAATGAAACATATGGCCGCAAAGCAGAGTAAGAAAGGCAGGGAGGCTACCCTTGCCCTAGGTGCTCTGGGGGTGGTTTTCGGTGATATCGGGACCAGCCCTCTGTATGCCATGAAGGCATGCTTCAGCGGACATCATGCCATTGCGCTTAACCCGGCAAATGTTCTGGGAGTGCTTTCCCTGATCATCTGGTCTCTGCTGATCGTTATTTGTCTTAAATACGTTACCTTTGTTATGGCTGCGGATAATGAAGGTGAGGGTGGAATTTTTGCCCTTTATGAGCTTGTCAGTCCCGAAGGGCAGAGGCGGTCCGTTTCCTTTATGCTTTTCGCGGCTATGATCGGCGGAGCTTTGCTTTACGGTGACGGGGTTATCACTCCCGCTATTTCCGTACTTTCCGCAATTGAGGGGCTGGATGTAGCAACCACTGCCGCGCATCAGTACACTCCCCATATTGCCTGTGCCATCCTGCTGGCTCTTTTTGCCATTCAGAGCAGCGGCACAGATAAAATAGGCCGTCTGTTTGGACCGGTCATGCTGGTATGGTTTACAGTTATCGGTATTTCCGGCCTGTTTTCCGCGGTGGGAACCCCGGAAGTGCTGCAGGCATTCAGGCCATATTACGCCGTCCGTTTTTTTGCTGAAAACGGTCTGGCCGGATGCATGGTGCTGGGGGCTGTTGTTCTGTGTGTTACCGGCGGGGAAGCTCTTTTTGCCGATATGGGACATTTCGGTCGTCGCCCTATCACTCTCGCATGGTATTGTGTAGCTCTGCCCAGTCTTCTGCTCAATTATCTCGGGCAGGGGGCTATGTTGATCAGAAATCCCCATTCTATTCTCAATCCGTTTTTCAGCCTTTTTCCGAAATTCATGACTCTGCCTATGGTCGTGTTAGCCACCGTTGCAGCTATCATTGCTTCACAGGCTATTATTTCCGGAGCCTTTTCGTTGACTGCACAGGCTGTGCATCTCGGCTTTGTTCCCCGTATCCGCATTATGCAGACTTCAGAAGATAATCCGGGGCAGGTCTTTGTGCGTTCTGTTAATTGGATAATGGCTGTGCTGTGCATCCTGCTGGTGGTCCTTTTCAGGGAGTCGGAAAATCTGGCCGGGGCTTATGGCATTGCCATAACCGGAACCATGGTCATCACCACGTATCTTTTCTGGTTTTACCTGCGCAGGATTCGTAATTGTCCTTGGATTGTGTCCATTGTCCTGACCTGTTTCTTTGCGCTTTTTGATTTGGGATTTTTTATTGTCAATTTTACCAAGCTTGCAGGAGGCGGCTGGTTTCCTCTGCTTCTTGCCGGGCTTATTGCGTACGGCATGTTTGTCTGGATTTGGGGGCGTGCCAGAGTCCGTGAAAGGTTGCGGGAGCGGGGACTTGAAGTTTCCGATCTGGAAACTGAAATTGAAAAATATATGCTGGCAAAGGTTCCGGGTGAGGCTGTTTTTCTTTCCGCTTCGGAATTTGTTCCCCATGCATTTTTACAGCATTTGCGTAACAACCGGGTGGTGCATGAGAAATTGGTTTTTTTGCGAGTAAATACCAGTAGCGAGCCTTTTCTTGATTTGCGTAAACGCATTTCGCTGAAAAATATTGATAAAAATATTTATTGGATGACTGTGAATTACGGTTTTATGGAGAAACCGAATCTTTCGTTGATCTTGGTGCAGACGTGGAATCAGCTGGGACTCAGCAGTACGGACAGTTATTTTTATATCGGGCGTATGCAATTACGTTTTAACAAAGAAAATAAAAAGGATGTCTTGAAGCGCAAATTATTCATTCTGCTCAGTTCCGTATCCGAAGATCCGCTTGATTACCTGCGTATCCCGGCTGACAAGGTTATCAGCATCGGTACGGCGGTCAGGGTATAAGCTCCTGTCTGTGAATATCTTCTGCCGGATCGACTTTATTTCCAGATATCTTCCTCTTCTATCAGTAATTCAGCCGTGCCGTTAGTGTCTTCTACAATTCTGGCGCTGAACGCTTCCACCTGATCCGAAGGCATGATCAGTGTAAATATCAGGCTGGCCCCGAATGATTGTTCTTCGATTTCAGCCCGGAATTCATCGAGCATGCGCCGCAGCATGCCTTCCTGCGCATATGAAATCTCAAGGGTGAGGATGCGCATGGGTACTTTCATGACTACTTCCAGAGCTTCCAACCCCTGCTGTACTGCTCCGGAATATGCCCGCAACAGTCCTCCGGTCCCGAGCTTTATCCCACCGAAATATCTTGTCACTACTACGGCGATGTCTCCTATACCGCTTCCCTGAAGAACCTGCAGCATGGGTTTGCCTGCAGTGCCTTGCGGTTCTCCGTCATCACTCATGCCCATATCGCCGGTCTGAGGCGGACCGGCTATAAAAGCAGAGCAGTGGTGCCGGGCATCAGGGAATTCTTTTTTTATGGCTGCAATGAATTCTTTGGCTTCTTCCCGGCTGCTAACCGGCTTGATATCACAAATGAATCTGCTTTTTTTGATGGTTTCTTCCGTACGGGTACTTTTACGGGGAACAGGATATGCTTGGTTGGCCATGATTAATTAGTGTCTGATATGATTGGTTTTGTTTTGCTGCAAGCTCGTCAGTTACATCAATACAGCACAGAAAATTAAATTTAAAGTAATTTATCCCTTGACTCAGTAATAAGAATTGTTATTATTTAATCAAGGTTGATGGGAAAACAACTAATTCATTTTTTTTAGACAATAAGGAGATAATTATGGGAAGCTTAAGAGACTATAAGAATTGGGACATTGATTGGGAAATGACCCCTGAAGATGCTGTAACCCTGTACCTTGAGTGGGGTAACCATCCTTGGGATTCAAAGTTTGCTCCGGTAACCTCCAAGAATGACTATACAAATTATTTCACCGTATACCTGTGGGATGACAAGCCGAGAGTGCTGTTTGTACGCAGAAATTCGGAAGAAGCACGTGAACTGATGAGCATTGAGCTGCCCAGAGACATTGCAGAAAGGTTCAAGAAGTCTGTAGGCGGCCTGAAGGGAAATTATCCCGTAAATGCCGAAGTCAGAGAATGGATTGAAACACAGATGAATAATTAGTTCCCATCTCCTTATCATCTAGCTGGGGGAGGCAGGCTTGGAGCCTGTCTCCCCCTAACTTTTTCTGTACGGTAGCAGAAAATGCATTCTGCCACTTGTGTTCTAAATGAAAATCAGTATGATTTTCTTCATTCCAGCGTTCGCATTTCTTTTTTCCCCGAAAATAAGCAACGAACAGCCGATAGACTGCTGCCTGCCTGCAATGAAGCAAGCCGGTATGTTTTTATCGGTATTTTATATTCATAAGGAGGCTAGTATGCCCGTAAAATTTGCTGACCGTATGGCTACAGTACACAGGTCTTTTATCCGTGAGATTCTTAAAGTTACGGAAGATGCATCAATTATTTCTTTTGCGGGCGGTTTGCCCAATCCTGAACTTTTTCCAGTGGCTGACCTTGAAGCGGCAGCAGTAAAAGTCATGCGTGAAAGCGGACCGCAATCAATGCAGTATTCCACTACAGAGGGTTTCCAGCCCCTGCGTCAGTATATTGCGGACCGGTACCTTGAGAAAAAGGGTATTGAGGTTGATGCTGAAGAAATCCTGATTACTGCCGGTTCACAACAATGTCTTGATCTGCTGGGAAAGGTTTTTCTCAATGCCGGGGATAATGTCCTTATTGAGCGTCCCGGTTATCTCGGCGCAATTCAGTCTTTTTCCATTTTTCAGTCAAATTTTTTTACCGTCGGGCTTGAAGAAGACGGTCCAGATCTCAACGAACTGGAAAAGGTTCTTGATCAGAATGAAGCCAAAATGTTCTATGCGGTAACTAACTTTCAGAATCCATCCGGGTTGACCTACAGTGCTAAAAAGCGTCAGGGCGTTGCAGACATACTCAAAAACCGCTCTATCCTTTTTGTAGAGGATGATCCTTATGGAGAGTTGCGTTTCATGGGTGACTTTGAAAAGCCTGTTGTGCGTGGATATCTCGAGGATGACGGTATTCTGCTCGGGTCTTTTTCAAAAGTTGCAGCTCCCGGATTCCGCCTAGGCTGGATGGTCTGTTCCGGTGAAGTGCGCGATAAGCTGATTATCGCCAAGCAGGCCTCGGACCTGCATACCAGCACCTTTGCACAAAGGGTGATGCATCAGTTTGTTACTGATAATCCACTGGATGATCATATTGAAAAGATTCGCGAGCGCTATGGAAACCAGCGTTCAGCAATGGTCCGGGCCATTGAGGAATATTTTCCTGCCGAAGTTGAAGTTACCCGTCCTGAAGGGGGAATGTTTCTTTGGGTAACACTGCCGGAGAACATGTCTTCCATGGATCTTTTTGAAGAGGCCATCAAAAACAAGGTTGCCTTTGTTCCTGGACGCCCTTTCTATGTTGACGGCAGTGGAGAGAATACGTTCCGGTTGAACTTTTCCAACTCCGATGAGGAACACATCGAGGAAGGTATTAAAAGGCTAGGTGCTGGGATCAAGGACTTCTTGAGCAAAGCATAGTTATCATCTAATCATGCCATAAAAAAACGGCCCTGAAATCATTGTTTCAGGGCCGTTTTTCTTATTTGTATACCGGTTTTTAATGGTAACCGTGTTCATGCATGAAGTCAGTGTATTTTGCATCCACCACCATGATGTGCTTGATGAGCCAGTCTTTGAGAAAACGGATGATCTCTGTTGATGATGTGACTTTACCAGCATCAACATCTTTTTTGAAATCCGCAATTTTTTGAATAAAAGTCTTGTGCAGTTTCTTGTGCGGTTCTTTTTCCGGGTAACCGTGTTTGTCAAAGATTTTTTCTTCGTACCCGAAGTGGTAGATAGTGTACTCGAGCAGCCTTTCCGCGACTTCGCCGATTACAGTGTCCGCCTTGCGCTGGCGCATTGCCCTGTAAAGCTCGTTGATCAGGTCAAGCAGGGTCATGTGATGTTCGTCAATGGTACGGACATGCACCGAAAGATCGTCGGACCACTCAACAATTTTACCGGAGCTTGTATCCACTATCCTGCCGGATGAAATTCCTTGTACAATTGAATCCAGTTCTTCGACAACACTGGCTATTTCATTGAGCGCGTGGGCTGATGCTGACATACCTTCAGATGTTTCAGAGGCAACCCGTGCCACATCGCTGATAGCCATGTTGATTTCTTCGGATGCTGCGGACTGCTCCTCACTGGCTGCGGCAATGGACTCGACCTGAGTGTTTGTCTCATCAACAATACCTACAATGGCTTCCATGAGTTCGCCGGATTTCGCGGCTGCTTCAGTAGAGTTGACAATATCCTCTGCTGCAGATTCAACTGCTGCTATGTTCTCGCGGGCATTATCCTGAATTTTGGAAACTGCTTCGCCGACACCTTTGGTGGCATCCATGGTTTTCTCCGCCAGCTTGCGGACTTCGTCGGCAACAACCGCGAATCCGCGCCCGGCTTCGCCTGCTCTTGCGGCTTCAATAGCTGCGTTCAGGGCCAGCAGGTTGGTCTGGTCGGCAATGTCGGTAATAACGGTCATGATCTGGCCGATATTGTCCGCCTGCTCACCGAGGGTTCCCATGGTTTCTTTGAGGTTGAGGATGGTTTCTTTAATTTGCTCAAAAGACTGAATTGCTTCGAAAACACCTTGAGCTCCGTGAACAGCGTTGTCTTTGGACTGGGCGGAACTGCTGGCAGCAAGTCCTGCGTTCTGTGCAACTTCCAGAACAGTGCTGTTCATTTCTTCCATTGCAGTGGCTGTTTCGGTGATGCGGTCCCTTTGCAGTTCCATTCCGGAGTTGACCTGGTTGACCTGTGCGCTGAGTTCTTCAATCCCGGCAAAGAGTTTTCCGGAAATGCCTCCCGCATTGGCAGCAGATTTATTGATGGATTCAAGGACATCTTTTTGCTTAGCAAGTTCTTTTTGGCATTTTTCAATTTCTGTCTCAGCCGTAGCCAGCTGTGAACGCAGAGAGTCTGATTCATTTTGGGCGTTGAGGAATTTTTCCGCGAGAGTATGAACAGCTTCCCCTGATTTTTTTGCTACGTTCATTATTTCGTCGTCCAGTGCGGCAGGGAGGGATGCCTCCTTCTTGCCTTTGCTCAGCTCAACCAGATATTTGTTCAAGGTTTCCAACTGACCTGAAAGGCCGGAATTAAGGGAGACAAAAGCCATTATAGTGGCTGCTAGAGCAAGACAAAGGAAAACTATCTGCAAGTATGAAAAGCCTGCTTGGGGGTAAAAAGCAGCCATGGCAACCGAAGCCATAGTAGTTAGAAAAATTATGATGATAGATAATGTTAATTTTAACTTGGCGTGCATAGGGTCTCCTTTTGCGGAAAAAATTTAATCTAATTGGTTACTTTTCTTATTAAGCAAAAAAGGTTCATTGCGCAAGCATGTAGTGGGTGAATACTTCATTACTTTTAATATTTTAACAATTTCTCAGCATTAGTGTTAAATTGTTGTGTTGATTTGTGTTAAATGCCCAAGGGCGGTAATGTCTCCGCAACTTTTCTGATAACTGTACGCATCCATCTCTGGGCCGGATCGTTATCATTTAGGGTATGCCAGTGCTGGAATACATCAAAAACAGTGTTCTCCAGCGGCATCCTCACTATCCTCAACCTTTTCTTGTCTGCGTAGATTTCAGCCAGACGTTGGGCCACGCTGCCCACAAGGTCTGAATGCTCCACCAGAGACGGAATAACTGTCTCCTGCTGGAGTACAACTTTTATTTTTCGTTGTACCCCTTTGCGGTAGAGGTAATCCTCCAGAAAGCCCAAACCTGATTCGGAAAGGGAAAGGGCGACAAATTCACTATCGGCCATTTCCTCTTCTTCCATTACCCTGCCTTTGATGGGGTGCCCGTCGCGAACAACGCATACTTCCCTGTCTTCAAATAATTTTTCTTTAAGAACTCCCGCTCCGTAATCTCTCGTACAGCCCACAAAAATATCCAGTTTTCCGTTCTGGAGCATTTCAGTCCGCTGTTCGTATGTTGTCTGTAAAATGCGAATAGATATATCCGGGGCTTCCTGCTCCAGTATTAATAAAATTCCGGGCAGAAGCAGTCTGCACAGGTAGTCACTCAGTCCAAGACAGAAAGTACGTTTAGATGAAGCTGGTTCAAATTCACCACGGTCGGCAAGAGATTGGATGATTGCTTTCAGGCAGGGAGATATGTTGCGGTGTATTGTTTTGCATAGCGGGGTAGGTTCCATGATATTGCCGCGGCGTATAAAAAGGCGATCATCAAAATGTTGGCGCAGTTTGGAAAGGGCATGACTGACTGCTGACTGGGTCATGAAAAGTTTTTTCCCGGCCATGGTCAGGTTGCGCTCGGAAAAGATGGTGTCCAGTATGACCAGCAGGTTGAGGTCCATTCTGGTAAGATTCGTTTTGTTCATACAGGTAATGAATAATTTTCAGTGGTAAAAGTTAATAAGCGGAGCTAGTTATCTCTAAAAAAGTTACTGCCAAAGTTGAAATAATCCTTTTGCAATAACCATTCTGATTTGGCTTTGGATTCGGATTTGAAAAAACATTACTTTATTTAAGAGGAAAATGAAATGCTCGCTCTCTACGGATCAATCGCGGTTGTCGTTGCTTCGTCTGTTATTTACCACCTTGCCCAGAAGAGTATTGCCGGGGGTGGATCCATGTTCGGCTCACTCGCTTTTGCTTACGCTATCGCCATGCTTTTCAGCCTTGCGGGAATGTTTTTCCAGACCGGACGCATAGAAATGATGGAAATAGTGAGTCTGAAAAATTGGCCCGTGCTGCTTCTGGGACTGGCCGTTTTCGGTATCGAGATCGGTGTCCTGCTAACATACAAAGCCGGGGCGAATGTTAACACATTGCCTATATTGGTTAACGGGGTGGTCATGGCCTGCCTTATCCCGCTGGGGGCAATTATTTACAGGGAGCACATTTCACTGAGTTCGGTTATGGGCATTTTGTTGATCGGTTCCGGAGTCTGGGTGCTTTGTTCTTCCGGACATGCCTGATGGCCCGGACAGGTTATTTGCAGGGAGAGATCAATTCCGGTTTAACGCCGATGCGGCGCATGATTTCGGCACATTCGTCCGATTTTTTTAATTCGGTGAGGATGCGGGAGAATTCGAGACTTATTTCGCCGTTTCCAGGTTTTCGCGAAAATCCGATGTATAGCGGACTTAAGTATACTGCCTCAGGGCATATTGTTACCCTGTCCTGTATATGCATCTCATTAAGTGTATGTATTCCAACTGTCCGGTATGCTGCCACAAGGTCAATTCTTCCGGCCAGAAGTTTCAGAAAATTATAATGCAGGTCGCTGACCTCTTCTTTGATGAAGAGAGAACTTTCATCGAATTCTTTTCCGTAGGTGTACCCTTTGGTTATCCCTATTGTTTTACCTGCCAGAGATGAAATCCCTTTGTACTCAAAAGGGTCGTCGGCGTGTTTGAATATTACCGCGGTAATATGCATAAGCGGTTCTTCCGGGTAGATCAGCCAGCGTTCCCTCTCCTTTGTCTTGCGCAGACCGAAAACCCCGTCCACTTTACCGGCTTCAGCCATCATCAGGGCGCGTTTCCAAGGGACAAATATGATTTTGAAGTTGGTATTCATTCTGTTGAATACTATTTTGGCAAGTTCGTATTGTATTCCTGCCGGTGATCCGTTTTTTGGGTAATAAAACGGCGGAAAGGAATCTGTGGCGAAAATGAGTTTTTTTTTAGCAAAGGCGCAAGTCGGCATCAGTAACAGGCTGATCATGATTGTAACGATGACTTTTTTCATAATTCCACGCCTTACGGTACTCAATTGAGCGGGGCTGCCGATTTCCTAAGTGTCTGCCGTTTAAATTTCGGCAAGATAGCAGGCCAGTGCAATTGAATGAAATTTTGAACTGTCCGAGTCTCCCCTAGAGGAAACCACAATGGGAACATCACAACCAACGACAACACTTGCCATAGTTTTATCCGCAATGGTGGCCAGGGCTTTGTAAAGTATATTTCCGCTTTCTATTTCAGGTGCGAGCAGGATGTCGGCACAGCCTGCAACCGGGTTGTCTATCCCTTTGCAGGAAGCTGCTGTTTGAGATATTGCCAGATCAAGTGCGAGCGGTCCTGCAACAACTGCATCTCCGAAAGCTTCTTCTGCTCCCATTTTAGCAAGGATGTCAGCATCAAGGGTGGCAGGCATTGCCGGATAATTTACCTTTTCCGTAGCTGCCAGAATAGCCGCTTTAGGTTTTTCAATGCCCAGTTTACGGGCAACGTCAAGTGCGTTGCGCAGTATGTCCGCTTTGCGTTGCAGATTTGGTTTGATATTAACCCCGGCGTCGGTCAGCAGGATAAGCCGTTTGCTTACTGAGGATTCGAACACACTTACGTGGCTGATGATTCCTTTAGGCGGAACCCCGGTCTGTTTGTTGAGTATGGCTTTAAGCACCACACTTGTGCTGACCAATCCTTTCATGATCAGATCGGCTTTGCCTTCCCTGAACAGGGAGACTGCTGCTGCCACAGCTTTTACATCGTCGTTTTCTTCGTAAAATTCAAAACCTTCTATGCTCAGGCCGTTTGATTCTGCCACCGAACAGGCTTTTTCCCGGTTACCGATGAAAACAGGTTCAGCAATGCCTTCTTTATGCGCAGTGAGCGCGGAGCGGATGACAAACTCTTCCGCACAGGGGGCAATTGCCACACGTGCAGGCCTATTGTGGCTGCGAACAGCAGTTATGATTTCATCTAATGATGTGATTGTCATAAGCGCACCTTTTGGGGGCTGGAGATTAAGTTTATTTTACTTTGTTCAGTAACTGTGCGCTACTCATCCCCGCGCTTGAGAGCAATCATGCCGGTGCGGCATAAACTTTTAATTCCGAATGGTTGGAGAATCTTTATCAGTCCTTCGACCCTTTCCTGATCACCGCTAAGTTCAACTGTGATGGTTTTTTGTCCCATGCCGACCACATCGGCTCTGAAGACTTCGAAAATCTGCATGATCTGGGACATGGTGTCCTTGTTCACTTCAACTTTGATAAGTACCAGTTCGCGGTCGACGAATTCCTTACGTGCAAGGTCGTCAAGCTGGATAACGAAATCCATTGCTTTGAGCTGTTCGGTTACTTTTGCGATTTCTTCTTTGCTGCCTTCGGCGCAGATGACCATGCGCGAAACATCCATGTTTTCGGTTTCGCCGCAGGAAATGGAAGTGATGTTTATTTTATTGGCCTGAAAAGCTGCAGAGGATTCAGCAAGGACTCCGGTTTTGTTTTTTACCAATGCGGAAATTGTATGTTTCATATCTGCTCCTGAAATACCCTTTTTATGAAACATACACGTAAAAGAGTCAGCTAACAAGCAGGGATAATAACATATAGGTTGGGGAGGGCTGTTTATATTGATGTTAGTCCGGGAGGACAGAAACCCTCGGACCGCATTTTGACGAGCTTTTCCGCGTCGTCCATTGTCTGTGGTTTATCAAAGTAAAAACCCTGCACGTAATCACAGCCGATATCCTTGAGCAGTATGAGCTGCTGTCTGGTCTCGACTCCTTCGGCAATGACATCCATGCTCAGGCTGTGTCCCAGTGCGTTTACGGCTCGGACAATTTCCAGAGATTCATGGTCTCCGGCCATGTGGCTGACAAATGAACGGTCTATTTTTACCGTGGAAGCAGGAAAGCGTTGCAACTGGGCCAGAGAAGAGTAACCGGTGCCGAAATCATCAACAGCCAGCCGGATGCCCATTTCTCCGATTTTTTTCAGGTTCAGGGAGGAAGCCGCATTGCGTTCCATGATAGCGGACTCGGTGATTTCCAGCTTCAGACAGTCCGGGTGCAGCTTTGTTTCATGCACAATATTCTGGATCGCATCAGCCAGATCAGGCTTGGATAGCTGGCTGGGGGAGAGGTTTACAGTCAGGAATAGGTCTTGGGTATTTTTATAATTTCTCATCCATGAGGACATGGCCCTGCATGCGTCAAAAAGTATGACCCGGTCCAGTTCGACAATCAGCCCGGTTTCCTCGGCTACGGGAATGATCTGGTCCGGGGTCAGGAAACCGCGTTCGGGATGGTTCCAGCGGACAAGAGCTTCGAATCCGGCCAGATTGCGGTTCTGCATACTGTAGACCGGCTGGAAGTAAGGAAAGAATTCCCGTTCCGGGATACCCTGCCTGATTTCGGTTTCAATAAGCAGGCTTTGCAGGGCCTGTTCGTGCATGGATTTATTGAAGACTTTGAACTTGTTAACACCCTGAGCTTTGGCCTTGTACATGCTTATATCCGCATCGCGTACAATGTGTTCGGGGTGGTCATAGCTGGAGGTCTTGAAGACAATGCCGATGCTGGAGCTGATCACCACTTCACGAGAGGAGATGTTGACCGGTTTGCGGATTTCATTGCGGATGTTGCGGATTATCTGGATTACCTGTTGCGGGGTGGAAAAATCATCTATCAGGACAGCGAATTCATCGCCGCCCATCCTTGCAACGGTGTCTACAGGGCGCAGACAGTTATTGATTCTTTTTCCAACTTCAACAAGCAGGCTGTCTCCGGCCTGATGACCGAGGCTGTCATTGATGCGTTTAAACATGTCAATATCAAGCATGAGCACAGCAAAGGTGCGCTCCGGATTCTTGCGGGAATGATCCAGTGTTTCTTCCAGCCGTTCCAGAAAGAAGGTGCGGTTGGGAAGTCCGGTCAGAGAATCGTGCAGGGATTGGTATGAAAGTCTGCGTTCATATTCCTTGCGTTGTGAAATGTCGTCATAAATGATGAAGGTCCCCGATATTTCATCATTGTAGATGAATGGGTAGCCGAGAATTGAAACCGGGATCAGTCTGCCGTTTTTGTGTCTGCGCATATCCTCGGTGCGGTATGTCTCTCCACTGAGGATTTTTTTCAGATTGGCTTTGATTTTCCCATGGCTGGTCGGGGATAGGTTTTCACAACAGGGGGACATTTCCTCTGTGGAATATCCGAAAAGTTTTCTGAAAGCCCGGTTGGTATCAACAACGTGGCCTTTGGAGTCCGTCAGGGCAATGGCCTGCGGCGAGCTTTCAAATAATTGCATGAACCGGGATTTATGCCTGAAAATTTTGCGCTCGGCTACGATCTCAAGTGTGGAATCGAAGGCTGTCCCGGTGTAGATGATCGGTTTTCCATACTTGTTGTATGATGTGCGGGCGTTGATGGTTACCCATTTTTCATCACCGTAGCGATGATTGACGCGGAGCAGCATGCCGTTGACAGAACCGTCGAAGAGTAATCTTCTCAGGAATTTCTGACGGCCTTTGTGGTTATATATGAACTTTGAGGCCCGGTCATTTTCAGCCAGCATTTCGTCTACACTGGAGTAACCCATGATTGCTGCCAGAGCTGGATTGGCTACGGTAAGTTTTCCGGAAGCGGAAATCTGGAAAATGGCAACTGTTGCATTTTCAAAGATTGAGCGGAATTTCTTTTCGCTTTCCAGCAGGGCTTTTTCTGTCTGCCGGCGTTGCAGAGAGGCCGCGACCTGTTCCGAAATTGCCACCATGAGGTCAATATCCTGCGAAGTGTAAATTCCGGCCTGTTTATAGGATTGGATGGCCATGACTCCGGTGATTCTGTCTCCAGATTTCAGGGGAACACCAAGCCACGATTTTGCAGGAGATCCTATGTGACCTCTCTTGTTGGTCCTTTGTTCGCTGAAGTCTTTCTCGTCCAGAAGTAATGGGTGCCCAGCCTTGATAACTTCTACACTCAGGCTTTGGCCTTCGACAACAGGCAGAATCTCATTAGGTGAAATGAAATCTTTTTCATCCACATAGTAGGGAAAATTCAGAGTCATTTCTTCTTCATCAAAAAGGGCGACAAAGAAATTTTCGGCATCAATGAACGGTTTAAGGCTTTCGTGTACTTGCTGGATAAAAATCTGGGTGTCGGCGCCGGAGTTCAATGCGGATGAAATTTTGTATAGAATCAGGTTGATATTTTCAGTCTGTTTTCTTGCTGAAATATCACGAAGGGACTCAATAGCCCCTATGGTATTACCGTTTTCATCCAGTATGGGGGCGGCTTGAACCCAGACGTTTGTGCTTTTACGGTTTCCGAGATTCTGGATGCAGATTTCTGCAGCAAGGGCATTGCCTCGGCGGCTGATGGCTTCATATTCAATTTCCCCGATTTCCTCGCAGCCGTTAACAACGTCGATCAGGCCGGGGGTTTTTTTGCCATGAATGATTCTGATGTGTTCAAATTCACCCTTTCCGATAACATCTTCCGCACTGATTCCGCTGAGTTTTTCAAGGGCCGGATTCCATGCGACAATGACACCCTGCTTGTTGATGATAAAGGCTGGATCGGGAAGGAACTGTAAAATGGAAACTGCGGGAGAATTTGATACGAGGGTAGATTCATCAAGGCCGGAATATGTTTTTTCAACCAGCTTAATGAATTTTATCAGCTCATCGTCCAGTTCCGCAGACCTGAATCCGATGGTTTGTTCAATTTGTTTTTCCAGCAATTCGTGCATCGTAGATAGTGGATACTTTATTAATCGGTTACTTGCAAGTTGGGCTTCCAACTTTATGAAATATTGGGATTTGATTTAACAGTAACCTTATTTTCCGATTTTGTGGACATTAATTGCAGGTTCGTTTTTTTTGTTTCTTTCTACTGTTATTAGGAAGTAATTGCCATGTGGTGTGCTTATCTCCCATGTTTTGTTAATTGGATCTAATTTACCGTTTACTGTTTTTTCTATTAAACTGAATGTAGCTGAGTCCTGTAATTGGGAAACAGAAAAATCCTTGAAGTATTGCGGGGTCTTCTTTGTGTTTTCAAAAGAAGTAAGTTTGAACTTCAGTCCTTGCCAAGGACCATAAAAGGCCCGGCTTTCTTCTGTCGCATTACAGTTGCCTGTCTGGTCCGGGTGTTGCGGATAGAAAGGCTGCCATTTTTTGCCATCATAGAATTCAATCCACCCTTGTTCATCCAGATAACGAGCAGGGATTCCGGCACTGCGCAGCACCGCAGTGTTGAAAATACATATTTCTGAATCTGTGGAAGCCTTGCGGGTATCCAGCAGACTCAACGGGCTGATTGAGTCTCCGAGGGGCCCACGCTCCACAGAAGTTATACCTGAATTGAATTCAGCCAGAAGACGAAGGGTGCTGGGTAATTTTATTGTATTTCCTCGCTGAAATTTATCGAATAATATTTTACGCCAGTTGCTTTGCTGTTCATACATGATTCGTGGGTTCAGTACGTATTGTTGAAATATTTCGTCACCGTATCTGATACCTGCTGCATCCGCATGCCTGCGGGCAATGTCCGATAACCTGGCATTGGTCAGCAGTTCGTCGGCCCTTATGTTCAGCAGGTCTGCAACCGGCATTGCGGAAATCGATACCAGCAGGGAGTTCAGGTTTTCATCCGGACATGAATCGATGGCTGCGGTTACTTGCGGTGTGTTCAGCCCTGCTTTGTTTATTATCGTGGAATAGTCTTCCGAAAAATTTTCAGCGGCCTTTTTCATTCCTTCAAATTTGCGAAGCCGTACATTTCTTATAGAGTCAAATTCGGCTTTTCTGGCCCCCTCTGAGTTTTTGGGCGGTGTCTGAATCTTGATTGTATCCTTATAGTCAAAGCGGAAAGAGATTGAGCCTACAGGAAGGTTGCCGGGGTGCAGGCGGAGTAGAGTGTTGTCGCGGGTTTTTTTTTCGCCGGGAATCCAGATTGAACCTGAATATGCTGAATTATTTCCGTCTGCCGCTGAAATGAGAACCGAACCGGGGCCGAGAGTTATTTGGGCTCTGCCGTTGTTGTCTGTTTTTTTAACGGCAACCGGGCGGAAGGATGCGTAGTTGAGTACTGAGAAAAAAACTTTGGTGTCCGCAAGCGGTTTGCCTTTGAAATCCATGACTTGAATTTCAGTTTTGCAGGCAGGGGCGTAACGGGATGTTGTGTTGATCAGGGTACAGCCGAAAGGGCGGCCAAGTACCGGATACTCAGTTGATGCCACCTGACCATATGCGTACGAAACAACCAGCGGTGCCTTACGTACCGATCCGCTGAACCATGCGTGGTCAAGTCCGTAATCAGGGTTGGCGGATTCAATGTAGTGCCATCTGCCGCCAACCTTTACTTCAGTCCATGTGTGGTTGTCATTGGAATGCTGCCACGCCGGAACCATGGCTTGCCGGGCCGGGATACCGATACTTCGTAAAGCGCAAACTGTAAGGATTACCGCCTCTTCGCATCTTCCCCAGCCTCTGTTGATAGTCATCAACGGGTTCTGATCCCAGCGTTGTGTGGATTTGAATCCTGTTTTTGAAAAACACCAACGGTTTACCGCAAGCACCGCATCTTCCATGGAAGCACAGGTGGAAACCAGCGGCAGGAGTTCATTGTAAAAAGTTTTCCGCCACGGGGATGTTTTTTCCTGACTGACCCGGTGTGGGAGTACGTAGTGCAGAAAATCGGTCCATGAAATATTCTTGCCCCATGGTGTGGATTCCCTTGCTAAAAATGCGTAATCGAGATTTTCAGCAAGCTGCGCGGCGGTAAGGGAGGCCCGGTCTGAGGGGGGAAGGTTCGCGGTCAGGAACTCTGCGGCCTGATGCTTTTCAGGCATCCTGTCATATCTGGAGATAAAAAATTCAAGTTCAGCCCTGTTGCTGCCTGAAGTTTCGAGTATGTTTTGTATTTGGTCTGAGTATGGGGAGATCAGTTCCGGGTTACTTCTGGTTGAACAGCCGCAAAGAGAAATGCAGATCAGAATCGCGTATAAATATGAAATGTTTTTGACAGACAGCATGTCTGTTGATCTAGCATATAGTCCGGTCCATGTAAAAAGACCGGAACCATGGGGTTCCGGTCTTTTTACAAATCTACTTATTATCAGGGCGTCAGGAATGTGCCATTTGCAAGGAGCAAGAAAGGTTCAGGAACCAAGCGTATTAACCATATCTTAATTTCTTATTTTCCCGCAGATATGCAGCAGATGGTACATCATTGGCTTTTTGATCAGCCGCAACCGCCGCAGCAGCTGCCGCAAGAACCCTGTGCTTCTTCGAAGACGAGGGAAGAGGAGATTTCGATTCCCATTGGGGTCAGATCAATAACCATAGGTTTGGCCTGCTCGAAAAGTTCCTGATCCACAACAAAATCGTATCCTTCGAGATTGATGGTTTCGTCACCTTCTTTTGCGGAATCAATTCCGAGTGCCAGACGGGTTCCGCTGCATGCGGAAGCAACGTATATGCGGATAGGTTCTTTCTCTTTCGCTTCAAAGTGCTGGTCAAGAACTTCTTTTGCTTTTTCTGTTATCTTAAGCATTAATTCGCTCCTTTTGAGTTTGGTTTCTAAAAGAATAGCTCTCATGTATTGTAAGTCAACATAGTTTACTGAAAAAATATTCACTATTTGCTTTGCTTAATTTTATGTTGCTTTTGCATAGGAAATTTCTATTTCCGTTTGTTATGAGTCTGCTACCCGTTTTCCTTGAAAAAATGTCCCGGAGAAATTCCTATTACCTTTTTGAAGTGGCGGGAAAAATGACTTTGGTCAGAAAAACCGGAATTATAGGCCGCTTCTGAAAGTGGAACGCCTTTTTTAATTAGTGAACGTGCTTTTTGCACACGGCGGAAAATAAGGTGTTCCTGAGGTGATTGACCGTATTTTTTTACATAAAGTTTTTGCAGATGAAATGGACTGAGACAGGCGGTTTCAGCAAGATTCTCCAGGGTCAGTTTTTGCCTGTAATTCCGGTCAATGAAATCTTTAACCCTTTGCAGGGCTTCGAGCTGAGGGCCGGTTTTTTGGGGGATGATTTCGCCCCGGCTGTGCTTTTCAATGATTTGATACAGGAAAGAATTGAGCGCGACCTGTTTTTCCAGCGCCGTTTCCGGGGTATGAATTAGGGCAAATAACTCTTCAAAGGATGCCCGGTCATAATCGGTGTAAATTGCCGTCGGGTCGAAATCTGGTTGCCGACAGGCTTTTCCGCAGATTTCTCCGGCCAGTTTTTGCAGCAGGGACGTCCCGGCACAGATGGCCCGGTAGGAATGCGGCCCGAATTCATCTTCACAAATTGATTCACAACTGTGGGGAGTGCCGGGGGGCAGTATGCACAGCTCCCCGGCTTTAAAGGTAATTGTTTTAGAGTTGATGTTGACCCTGCGTTGGCCTTGATCAATCAGGGAGAATATGAAGCTGGTATGCACATGGCGCGGAAAGCGGTTGCTGATGCCAGATGCTTCAACAAGGGTTGCGTCCGGTATAGTCTCCAGCTCGTGGAAGATTAATTTTGTTTTCTGGCTTGTCATCGGTCCTGATCATAGCAAAGCGGGGAAAAACTTGGCAAGCAGGGTTATCCCCTCCGGTCCGGCCACGACGCTGTGCTGTTGCCCTTTGGGGATTATTGCCGATTTTCCGGGATGGTACGGAGTAGTTTTATCTGCCAGAGCAGCCTCTCCTGAGCCTCCGATTATTTCATGCATTTCCCATTGATTCTCATGGATATGGGATTCAAGGGTACAGCCCGGATCAACACGGACAATATGGCAGCTGAGTTTGCCGTCGGTCTTTTTTCCGGTGATGAGGTGCTTCATATAGACCCCTTCAAAGGCCGGATGCGGATTCCAGTCAAGATCACTACAATTGATGGTGCCTTCAGCCGTTTCGATGGTTCCGTTTGCTGCAAGGGTAGGGAATTCTTCAGTGGTCATGTTTTCGTCCTCCGTTTGATGAGAAAGTATTATTTTTCCCTATTTGTAGCTGGAGTTTGAGGACTGGTCTTGGACGATCTTGGGAATCTGTCTAAAAAAATAAAGCGGACAAGGTGTTGCCTTGTCCGCTTAAGTTGCAGGTTGGAAATTAAACTATTTCCAGTTGGAAGGATGGAGGGTTCATCAGCAGTTTTTTGATGGGGCATAGATCCAATGCACGGAGCAGGGCGGCTTTGTATTTTTCAGGAAAGTCATCCGGGATGGTCAGTTCAAAGGTGAACTTTGTGATCTTATTGTCTTCTTCGTTACATTTGTACTTCAATTTCAAGCCGAGTCCTTCAGTGGGCAGGGATCTTGTCTCGCAGAATTTACGGGCGTAATGCGCCCCGCAGGTTGCCAGTGAGGCAAGAAAAAGGTGGGTTGGTTCGGGTGCGGAGCTTTCCCCGCCTGGGTTGGCAGGCATATCAACGTCAATACAATACTCGTCGCTGACAGCTGACAGCTTTTGTCCCGGACCGAATTCTATTTTGATTTCATTGGTCATAGTGACTCCAATTTATCATGAATGTTGAGATAAATGGTGCTGCGGCTGCAGCGGTTTATAAGTAGCTTTGAAATGAGGTAAAGATCAATTGTTATTATGTGCTAAAAAAGAAAAATATTAATTTTGCGGGTTATTTATCAACAGGAAAGTGCCCAGAGGCGACATTGTCTTCATTTTCTATGGCATCATGCAATATCTGCTCAAAGTCTGCTTCTGTGGACATGCGGAATCCGCATCCTTGCGGAAGTTCTCCGAATAGAAGGAAAATTGAAGGTGCGGGAAATTTCTGGCAGAGAGCAGGCCTGTTGTCATAATCGTCGCAGGTACCGTATTTGTTCAAGCAGGTACAAGAAAATTTCAGGTATCCTTCCTCAGTCTTTCCGCAGATTTCAAATCTTGAAAGGCTCGGGTCTGCTTCTATTGCTTTCAAGAATTGTTTTTCTTTTTTCAGCCATCTGCCTTCAATCTGAAGGCTGATGGAATGGCAGCATCTTCCGCACATGTTGCATGAACCGCGGATCACCACAGCCTGTCTTTTCTTTTTCAATTTCCATTTGCGGTAGTTTAGGTGCAGGTAGTCAAATAGATTCATCAGCAAAAAATAGTCCGCTGCGGAAAGGAATGCAAGTGGCTGCTATAAGAGCGGTTTCCCGGCCATCTTGAAATTAACATAAAGATTGAGAAGATAGTTCCATATTCCGGTCACAAAGGAAACGAGAATTCTGGAAAGCATATATTGCCAGTGAAGGAGGTCAACCATGATGTACATAAAGCCGGTGACTATACACAGTCCAGACCCGGCAATGATCAGGAATCCGAGGTATCCCTGTTTTAATTCGCGGCTGGTACCGTTAAAAACCAGCTTGCGGCTGATGAAGTAATTGAAAGACACCGCAATAAAAAAGGCCAGTCCCGCAGAAAAAACAGGAGACCATCCGAACACATCGGTGAAAAGGTAGAGCATTGTCAGATCAAAAAGAAAAGTTCCGCCTCCGACAAAAGTATAGCGTAGGAACCGCTTGATACCTTTACTGTCCCATTTGGGAAGTCTTCTGTTCAGCTTGTCCTTTTTGGGCGATTCGATCATATGAAGCTATCTTTTTGTCAGTGTTCTTCTGAATTTTTTTTCGTGGTTTAATATTTTGTGCATGGCCAATTCCGGTCTGGATTGAAAATTATTGATTTAGCGAAAAGGCCTGCTCAAAGATAAAAAGTCAACCCTGAAAAAGAAAGGTCACTCATCTGTAATATTCTGTAAACAAAAAGAAAGGCCCCGCTGTACGAGGGGGTGAAATCCTCGTCAGCGGGGCTTGCGGCGTTCGGGTCAGGTTGCGCCAAACCTCCCTTTTGCCGTCTGGAAGAAAGGGTGTCTGTTCTCTGATGAACAAAAGAATGAAAATAAAATTTATATCTTATAAGGTGAAGCCAAGCAGTGCGATTTTTCATTCATGCTGAGCGAAAAGGCTACTTAGTATCTCCTTTTTGTGCTTCGTTGAACTTTTTATATGGAACGGCATTCTATATGTCTAATATATAATTTATGCGTATTTGATATCTTTGAAGTCTTGATAAGAAAATAATAGGTACTGATGATGAAATAATCGTAAAATTTGGATTGTCAGAATTATGTTTGCTTAATTAGTTAAAAATAAAGTAATGTTCGCATGTGATTTATTGAGCCATATTAAGAATATGGGTTTTATTAATATTGAATTTATATTATTTGGTTGAATCATGGAAGATAGCCTGAAAATATTGCTGGTGGACGATAATGCCTTGAATCTGACCCTTCTGGAAAAAATTTTGAAGGATGAAGGGGCTGAGCTGTTCAAAGCTATGGACGGAGAGGAAGCAATAGGGCTTTGCCGGGAAAATGATTTTGCCCTTATTCTGCTTGATGTGCAGATGCCCGGGATGGATGGTTATGAAACTGCCCGTATAATCAAGGGGATGGAAGAGTGCCGTCTGGTTCCGATCATTTTTTTGACTGCGATCTATAAAGATACGGCTTATGCCCGGATGGGGTATGAAACAGGAGCGGTTGATTTTCTCACGCAACCTATCGATCCGGCTACCCTGCGGGGGAAAGTCGGTGTTTTTCTGCAATTAAAAAGACAGCAAGATCGGCTTGAGAACGAAATCGCACAACGAATCAAAATTGAGTATGCTTTGCGTGCTGCCGAGGAAAAGTACCGCAACATATTCGAGCGTGCTGTAGAAGGTATTTTCAGGTCAACCATTGATGGAAGGTTTGAGGAAATCAATCCGGCCCTTGCCCGTATTTTGGGGTACGAGACAACTGAAGAAGCGGTTGCTAATGTTCACACGGACAATATTTACAAGAACCCCGCTGACCGGAAGGCTTTTCTCAAAAAGCTGATGCAGGAGAAGTCGCTTACCGATTATGAATTGCGTTTCAGGCGCAAGGACGGCTCTTTTATCTGGATTTCGGAAAGCTGCCGTCTGTTTGAAGAGGGCGGTGAATTTTATATTGAGGGGGTGGTGGAAGACATTACTCACCGCAAGCTTTGTGAACTGGAACTGCAGGAAAAAGCCACCCTTGATGCTTTGACCGGTATTCCCAACCGCTACCTTTTTTTTGACCGGCTGGGCAAATCCATCGCCAATGCCGGGCGGTATGGGGAAAAACTTGCGCTTCTTTTTATAGATCTTAATGATTTCAAGAAAGTTAATGATCAATATGGACACCATGCAGGGGATGTGCTGCTTGGGAAGGTGGCTGCTCGTTTAAAGTCCCGGTTGCGGTCGTCGGATACCTTTGCCCGTTTGGGCGGTGATGAATTCTGCGTTCTTCTTGAGCGACCTTCCGGGCGTGATAGTGTTGCCTATGTTGCAGAGGAATTTATTGACTGCCTGACGGACCCGTTCAGTTTTGATGATGTTTGCTGTTCTGTCGGAGCTTCTATCGGCATCAGCATGTATCCGGAAAACGGGGTCAATGCTGAGGAGTTGGTAAAAAAAGCAGACAAGGCAATGTATCTGGTCAAGGAAGAGCCGGGCAGGCGGTTCTGTTTTTACTCCGGGAGCGATTAATCTGGAGTTTTTTACTGTATCTTTTTTGCACGCACAAAAAAAATTTAAAAAGGTGTTTTTGCCGCTCGGCGGTGAAAACACCTTTTTTTATCGGCTGGTTGCATCATGATCATTGGTGTCTTTGTCGGTTGTGTCAATTTGATACTATATCTCTGTTTCGAGTCAAATTGTGAAATATATTATTTTCTTTTGTCCCTTTTTTTAGGGGTATTAAGGCAAAATTTACGATGTGTGTCGAAATAAATTTCCGAAACAGTATTGAGTCAATTGTAATATGTGCTATTAGTAAGCGGAATTTAAATTTTACATACCGATGTATCTTTTAAGTTATTGAATTTTTAATCGATGTTATTGTGATTTATGTAACGATCAACCTTTTTTACAGTCGTAGCTGTCTGTTAAATAGGCTGACATTCTTGACACAATAAAGTGGTGGTGCAATATTTTGACAAAATCTTTTTCAGATTTTTTTTAGACTTTTCTTAAGCATAGTGTTTGCAATTTCATTAGAACGTAATTAGTGTCCCCTTCGTGTTACTAATTTTAAAAAAGTAAGAGAGGTGGAAGAATGGTTTTTTCTTGGCTTCAGTTCGCCATCTTCATGTTTTTGATAGGTGGGCTTCTCTTTGCCGGCGGGCCTTTGATTTTGTCTGCCCTAGTTCATCCGCGTGCCAAAGGCGGGGATATGGGAATCCCCTATGAGTGCGGTATGAAACCACACGGCAGGGCATGGAATCAGTTCGGCATCAGTTATTATGTCTATGCCTTGCTGTTTCTGGCCTTTGACGTAGATGTTCTCTACCTTTTTCCGGTTTCCGTCTGGTACCCTCAAACCGAGGGGATGTTCTACTTTATAGAGGTTGCCGGTTTTCTGTCTGTTCTCGCCATCGCAATCATTTATTTCTGGAAAAAAGGAGTATTCACATGGCCGAGAAAAATTTCCTGACCCCCGGCGGGCATGTTATCGAGGACGGTATTGTCCGTCTTGAACTTGCTGAAGACGCCATGAATATCTGCCGGTCCATGTCACTTTGGCCTATGACCTTCGGGTTGGCCTGCTGCGCCATTGAAATGATGGCTGTGGGGATGGCCCGTTTCGATATGGCCCGGTTCGGGGCTGAGGTTTTTCGTCCTTCTGCCCGTCAGGCCGACCTGATGATTGTTGCCGGGACGGTAACTAAAAAAATGGCTCCGGCGGTTGTTCGTCTTTATGAACAGATGCCCGCCCCGAAATGGGTGCTGGCGCTGGGAAACTGCGCGATTTCAGGTGGACCGTTCAAATTTAAGGGTCAATATGGAATCGTGGAAGGTGTGGACAACCTGATCCCGGTGGACGTGTACGTTCCCGGATGTCCTCCCCGTCCGGAAGCCCTGCTTGAAGGGCTGTTCCAGATTCAGGAGAAGGTGACCGGAAAACGCTGGTGGCCTGTGCCTGAAGAGTTAGAGAAGGAGCGTTCCTTATGATGGATGGTCAATTAAGTCTTCCGGTGACCCCGCTTATGGTCGGCAAGGGAAGTATCGAAACTTCCGGGGTGACCATGAATGTTTTTATTATGTCCGATGATCTTATGCAGGCGGCGGAGGCCATGCTGAAGCAGGCTTACCACCTTGAAAACATAGATGCCCTTGATGTGGCGGAAGGTTTTCTCATCTCCTACCACTACGCGCATTTCACCAAACCGGGGCGCATTGCCCACCGGGTTCTGGTCAGCCGGGAAGAGCCCGAGCTGCCGTCCATCTCTTCTGTTTTTCAGGGAGCTGACTGGCATGAGCGGGAATGTCATGATTTTCATGGCGTGAAATTTGCCGGACACCCTAATCTGTTGCCTTTGCTTCTCGATCCGGAAACACCGAACGGGGTGCTGCTTAAGGATGATAAAGGCCGCAAGCCGTTGCGTGAGATTCTCAATCCTGGCGAAATTGTCTTCAAGGGAGAGGGTTTTACCCTTTTTGACGAAGAGCAGCCGGAACCGGAAGAGGAGTCTGCATCATGAATACATTTCTGGAAGGCGATTTCTATACCAATCATTTTGAAAAGGGTGCGGACGATCATACCATGATCCTCAACATGGGACCGCAGCATCCTTCCACCCACGGTGTCCTGCGGGTCATTCTTGAGTTGGACGGTGAATACATAGTCCGGGCCGAGCCTGTGCTGGGTTATCTGCACCGTATGCATGAGAAGATGGCAGAGGTGAAGACTTGGGTTCAATTCATCCCCAATATGGGGCGCGTGGATTACCTGCATCCCCTAGCCTGGAACCATGCTTATGTGTGCGCGGTGGAAAAACTGGCCGGAATCGAGGTCCCTGAGCGGGCTGAGTTCATCCGGGTTATCCTTACTGAATTGAACCGCATCTCTTCGCATCTGCTCTGGTGGGGTGCTTATCTGCTGGATCTCGGTGCATTCACCCCGATCATGTATGCATTCGATGATCGTGAAATCATGATGGATATGATGCAGAAGGCGACCGGGGCCAGATTGACTTACAGCAACTTCCGTTTCGGCGGAGTTGTTCATGATCTGGATGACGGATTTGTTGAAAACTGTACCGCTTTTATCAAGCGTTTGCGGGATCGGCTGCCCATGTACAAGGATCTGGTCACCGACAACATTATCCTGCGTAAAAGGGTAGAAGAGATCGGTCCCATGGACGTGGACATGTGCAATCGCTACGGCGCGACAGGTCCAATTGTCCGCGGTGCGGGCGTGGAGCACGATACCCGCAAGGCTGAGCCTTATTCTGTTTACGACCGTTTTGATTGGAAGGTTCCTGTGTATTTCGAAGCGGATGCCATGGCCCGTTACATGGTGCGTATGGAAGAGATTGAGCAGAGCCTGAATATTATTGAGCAGGCCCTTGAGCAGCTTCCGGAAGGCGAGCACATCATCAAGAAGGCTCCCAAACCCACATGGAAAGCTCCCGCAGGGGAAGCGTACTTCAGCACAGAGGGAGCACGCGGAAAAGTAGGAATCCATATTGTGAGTGACGGCAGCAAGACTCCATACCGGGTCAAACTGCGTGCACCGGGATTCTCCAATCTTTCTCTTTTTGCTGAATGTGCTCAGGGAACAATGCTGGCAGATGCGGTTGCCATCCTCGGCAGCCTGGATATGGTAATCCCCGAAATCGATAGGTAGTCAGGAGCGTCATATGTCTCAAATTCCTGTTGAATTGATAAAATTGCTCATCGCATTAGTGGCCATTGCCGCTTTTGTGGGGCTGAACGGGCTGGTGCTGGTCTACCTTGAGCGAAAGGTTGCCGGATTCGTACAGCGCAGGCCCGGACCGTATGAAGTGGGACCGCAGGGACTGCTGCAGCCGCTTGCAGATGCGGTGAAGCTTATCGGTAAACAGCTGTTTACCCCCGGTGGTGCGGATAAGCTGCTTTTCTGGATGGCTCCGGTGTTGTCTTTTCTGCCTGTCCTTCTACTCTTTTTGCCTATCCCTTTCGGCCCTGTCGCGACCGGAATGGAAATGGACCTCGGCCTATTACTTATTCTGGCTTTTGCCGGTCTGAACGTCCTAGCCTTATGTCTGGCCGGCTGGGGTTCAAATAACAAATGGGGCATTCTCGGTGCGGCAAGGGCGGTTGCCCAGTCCGTGGCCTATGAAATCCCGTTGCTTCTTTCAGTGCTGGCAATTGCCTTCATGACCGGAACCCTGAACCTGACCACAGTTGTCGAGGGGCAGGGCGGATGGCCATGGCAGTGGAATGCATTTGTGCAGCCGCTGGCTTTCATTGTCTACTTTATCAGTGCACTGGGCGAAACCAACCGCGCTCCCTTTGACCTTCCGGAAGCGGAAAGTGAATTGACCGCAGGTTTCCACACCGAATATTCGGGTATGGGTTTCGGGCTGTTTTTCCTTGCAGAATACGCCAATATGATCGTGGTCTGCTCTGTTGCTGCGGCCCTGTTTCTAGGCGGCTGGCAGGGACCTTTCTTTGACGGCGCATGGTGGTTCCTTGCAAAGGTGTACACTCTGCTGCTGGTCATGATCTGGCTGCGCTGGACTTATCCCCGCGTTCGTTTTGACCAGCTTCTGAATATCAATTGGAAATGGCTCATGCCCTTAGCTCTGTTGAATCTGTTTATCACCGCTTTTGTGATGAAGTTGTAGGAGGGCGCTTAAATGAGTGTAATCAAAAAAATATGGGACGATGTTTCATCCCTATGGTCTTTGATCGTAGGTCTGAAAGTCACGGGAAAAAACTTTATCGATAAAAACGTTACCCTTCATTATCCTCGGGAGACTGTAACTTCCGGGCAGTTGGAAGGATTTCGGGGTCCGCTGGAGCTGATCGGTAAACCTAAAGATCCGGCTAAGCCCAAGTGCATTTCCTGCATGATGTGCGTTACCGCCTGCCCCAGCAAATGTATAACCGTTGTCAAGGCCAAAGCTCCAAAGCCCACCGAGGCTGAGTTGCAGGCCATGAAGGAAGCTGAAGAGCGCGGTGAAAAGGTCAATAAGCCAAAAGCTCCCAAAGAGCCTGCTAAGTTTTTATACGACTTTTCGCTTTGTTCCTTGTGCGGTTCCTGCGTGGAAAACTGTCCTGCAAAGTCGTTGCGGTACTCCTCCAATGTGTACTTGACCGTGACTGACCGCAAGGAACTTAAAATGGATTTGCTGGCACGGCTTGGCGCACAGGCTGGAACTGCTGCTGCGAAAGTGGCGGAGACACCCGTGAATGTTGAAGCTGAAACCACTGAAAAAGAGCGGGGAATGAAATCATGATGGAAATACTCGCCAAAGTAGCTTTTGCTTTTTACACGCTGCTGATTCTCGGCGGCGGGTGCATAGCTGTGGGCGCACACAGTCTTGTCCGGGCCATGGTGGGGTTGATTTCATCCCTGCTTGGGGTGGCCGGAATGTACATGCTCATGGCGGCGCCGTTCATGGCTTTCATGCAGATTCTCATTTATGTGGGTGCGGTCTGTGTGCTCATCTTCTTTGCCATCATGCTCACTCGGGCAGATGATCAAGGTGTGGAAGCCGGAAGCCGTAGACCGGGTAAATCTGCACTGTCGGCCCTGACTTTCATTTCCCCGGTGTTTGTAATCGGGTTTATTTTGGTCAAATTCCAGCCTGCATCCATTAATCTTCCGGTAGAAGTCCCGCTGGTTCAGATCGGCAGGGGGCTGTTGGAAGATTATCCGGTAGCCTTTGAGTTGATTTCCGTGGTTCTGCTGGCGGCCATGGCCGGAGCTGTTTTGCTGGCTTTTGAAAAGAAAGGGAGGAAGGCATAATGAGTCCTCTTTTAATGTACCAACTGGTGGCATTGTTGCTACTTGCCATCGGGCTGTACGGCATTGTCTGGCGTAAATCACTGGTGGGCATGCTTATTTCCGTGGAGCTGATGCTCAACGGTGCAGGGTTGTCCATTGTTGCCGCTTCCCAGCTTACTGAAGCCGGAAGTGCTGTGGGGCAGATCGCCGCACTCTTTGTTATGGGGCTGGCCGCTGCTGAAGCGACCCTTGTGCTGGCAATAATCATTGTGGTGGCAAAACGGTTTAAAACCGTTGAAACCGACGCAATAACAAGGCTGAAAGGGTAAACCTATGACAGTTAGCACTGAATTAATTACCAGCGCGCGAATCCTGATCCCGCTCTGCATCACCCTTGTGGCTCCGTTCTTCATCTGGTTTTTACGGGAGAACATCAACCGCCGCGAGGCCGTATCCATCTGGGCCGGTATCCTGACTTTCATTTCGGTCGCCTCCATGGTTCCGGGTGTAATGGAAGGCAAGATCGTAGAATATACCCTGTTCACCCTTTTTCCGGGAGTGAAAGTCTCATTTGCTGCGGACGGGCTGTCTTTTATATTCGCCCTGATCGCATCATTGCTCTGGGTTTTTGCAACAAGTTATAACATCGGTTACATGCGTACCCTTAATGAACATGCCCAGACCAGATATTATTTCTGTTTTGCGGTTGCCATTTTCGGTGCCATAGGGGTGGCTTTTTCGGCGAATATATTCACCCTTTATCTTTTTTACGAAATCATTTCCGTATGCACTTACCCGCTGGTTGCCCACCATCAGGATGATGAAGCTTTCAACGGGGCACGGAAATATATGGTTTACCTGATGGGTACCTCCAAGCTGTTCCTGCTTCCGGCCATGGTCATGACCTATGTGCTTTGCGGAACTCTGGATTTCCATCTCGGTGATGTTGCACAGGGGATCTTCCCGGCTGATGCAGACCCGACTCTGGTGACCATTACTTACGTCCTTTACATTGCAGGTCTGGCAAAAGCCGCACTCATGCCGTTCCACAACTGGCTTCCTTCAGCAATGGTCGCGCCGACTCCGGTCTCTGCGCTGCTGCATGCGGTTGCGGTTGTTAAGGCCGGGGTGTTCTCGGTTTCCCGCGTGATCCTTTCCGGCTTCGGGGTGGATCTTATGGACAAATTAGGGTTGGGGCTGCCGACGGCTTACCTTGCGGCATTCACTATTGTTACTGCCTCGCTTATTGCCCTGACCAAGGACGATATCAAGGCCCGGCTCGCTTATTCCACGGTCAGTCAGCTTTCCTACATTATTATCGGTGTAGCTATGCTGACCCCGGACGCTGTGCAGGGCGGATTGATGCATATTGCCCACCACGCGTTCTCAAAGATCACCCTGTTCTTCGGAGCCGGGGCTATCTACGTGGCTACGCATCTTAAGAAGATCAGCCTCATGGATGGGTTGGGCAGGCGAATGCCCTGGACCTTCGGAGCTTTTGCCATTGCTTCGCTTTCCATGATCGGGGTGCCTCCGGTCTGTGGATTTGCAACCAAGTGGTATCTGGTCAAAGGCGCGGTAAGCATAGGTCAATGGGGGCTGCTTATAGCTCTGTTGGCAAGTACCCTGCTCAATGCCGGTTATTTCGGCCCCATCGTCTACCGGGCGTTTTTCAAAGCCCCGGCAGAGGGCGCCAATATCGAGCAGTACCACGAGGCTCCGCTGTGTATGGTTATCCCGCTGTTCACCACGGCTTTGATTTCGGTCTGGCTGGGACTTTATCCCCAGACCTTCCTGAACTTCATAAACGTGTTCGGTAAATTCTAAGGAGAACCGCCATGAGAGAAAAACTTGGAAACTGGTTCGAAACCCAGCGCACGCAGAAAATGAAGTTCTGGAAGATTCTGTTCGCAGCCTTCCTTGCCGTGCTGGTGGTGCTTAATTTCTTCATTCATCCGCACCATGCTGAGTATCATTACGATATTTATCCCGGCTTCTGGGAACTGTTTGCACTTGGTGCATCAGTAGGCATGGTTTTCCTGATGAAGATACTCATTCAACCTTTTCTCGTAGGACCGGAGGAAGACGATGACGCTTAACGGTTTTCTCCATCCGGCACTGGCTTTTATCGCCCTGGCAGTGGCTCTGCCGTTTTTCCGGGGCAAACAGTGGAAATGGCTTCTGCTGGTTCCGCCCGTAATTGCCATTACTGTTGTTTTCACAGCTACTCTGGGTAATTTCGGGGTTCTCCCGTATCTCGGCAACGTATTGGTGCTGGGCAGGGTGGATAAGCTCTCGCTGGTCTTTGCAAATGTTTTCGCCATACAGTCGCTCATAGGCATGATTTATGCCCTGCATGTGGATGACAAGGCTCACCATGCTGCAGCAGCTCTTTATGTCGCTGGATCGTTCGGTTGTGTCTTTGCAGGCGATTACCTGACTCTATTCATCTTCTGGGAACTTATGGCCGTTGCATCCACATTCCTTGTCTGGCTGCATCGTACCAAGACTTCCAGCGCAGCAGGATTCAGGTATTTCCTGTTCCACATGCTCGGCGGGCTGTTCCTGCTCGGCGGATTGCTGCTCAGATATTCCGAAATCGGAACTTTTGCCTTCCTGCCTGTGGACCCCCACGGCATGGAATACTACGATTGGCTGATCCTGACCGGATTCTGCGTCAACGCAGCTGTGGTACCTCTGCACGCATGGCTGCCTGATGCCTACCCCGAAGCTACTGTCCCCGGCGCAGTTTTCATGTGCGCTTTCACCACCAAGACCGCGGTCTATGTTCTGGCCCGAGGATTCTCTGGAGTTTACGCGCTGGCGGTGGCCGGAACAATCATGGCTGTCTACGGAGTGCTTTACGCGTCCATGGAGAACAACGCGCGCAGGATTCTTTCCTACCACATTGTTTCGCAGGTCGGTTATATGGTTGCCGGTATCGGTATCGGTACGGCCATGTGCATCAACGGTGCTGTGGCTCACGCTTACGCCCACATTCTCTATAAAGGGCTGCTCTTCATGAGTGTTGGTACCGTGCTTTATGCTACCGGCACTGCCGATCTTGACCGTCTCGGCGGACTGGTCGGAAAACTGCCGATGGTCATGCTTCTGTATATGGTCGGTGCGGTATCCATTTCCGGTATGCCGTTCTTCAACGGGTTCATATCCAAGACCATGACCATCACCGGGGCTGCCGAGTCGCATCACACCCTGCTGGCAATCGGGCTTGAAATCGCTGCAGTAGGTACGTTCCTTTCTGTCGGTATCAAGCTTCCGTATTTTGCCTTCTGGAACAAGCCGGCAAAAACGGACATCAAGCTTAATCCCATCCCCAAAAATATGTACGTGGCCATGGGTATCGCGGCTTTTCTCTGCTTTGCGCAGGGTGTTTACCCGCAGATGCTCTACAAACTGCTGCCGTTCCCTGTGGAATATCATCCCTACACCCCTTGGCATCTCCTGCAGGCTTCCATGCTGCTGGCGTTCACCGGAGCAGGGTTCTGGATTATGCGTAAGGTAATTATTCCTCACCATGGCCGTAACCTTGATTTCGATAAGCTTTACCGCTTTATCGGCAATATGGGGCTGCTGCTTGTCTGCCGACCCATTGCATGGGTTGATTCCATCTGGACCACCGTTTACCGGGTGATCGGTCTTAAGTGGCTTATGGATTCTGCTGCAGGGGCATCTTGGTTTGACCGCAAAGGCATTGATACGGTTGTGGATGGAACCGCCTACACTGTGCGTAATATCGGCAGAACCGGGGCGAAGATTCAGACCGGACGGTTGCAGGATTACCTGGGACTGGCCGTGGTTATCGTACTCTGCGTTTACGGCTTAGTCTGGTACTTCGGATAATGGAGAGAATGCAATGCAAGAAATAGCTTATCCTGTTCTGACTGTCCTCGTGTTCTTTCCGCTGCTGGCGGCTATAGGGCTTTTCTTCTTGAAAGGCGACAACACCGTCAGGATGTATACACTGGGCGTGTCTATAATTGAACTGGCGCTCTCGTTTCCGCTCTTTTCCGGATTCAAACTTGAATCCGCCGCCTTCCAGTTTGTGGAAAGGATGGATTGGGTTAAGCAGTGGGGCGTGGAGTATTACCTTGGTACAGACGGCATCAGCTTCCTCATGGTGGTGCTGACGATTGCGGTTCTGCCGCTTTGTGTGCTCTGTTCCTGGAACTATATTCAGACGAGGGTCAAAGAATTCCACTTCTGCCTGCTGTTTATGACTGCGGCTTGTGTGGGAGTCTTTACTTCCCTTGATCTGGTTCTTTTCTATGTTTTCTGGGAAGCAATGCTGATTCCCATGTATCTGCTCATCGCGGTCTGGGGCGGACCTGAGAAACGTTATGCGTCTCTCAAGTTCTTCCTGTATACTCTGGCCGGTTCTGCATTGCTGCTGGTGGCTATCGTTGCTTTCAGGATTGCCGGCGGAACCTTCGCCATACCGGAACTGATGGAACAGAACTTTACCTTCAGCTTCCAGTTCTGGGCTTTTCTGGCTCTGGCTCTGGCTTTTGCGATTAAAGTACCCATGTTCCCCTTCCACACATGGCTGCCTGCCGCACACGTGCAGGCACCAACAGCCGGATCGGTAATTCTGGCCTCAGTGCTCTTGAAGATGGGAACTTATGGTTTTCTGCGGTTTAACCTGCCGTTGACCCCGGCTGCCAGTGAATACTTTGCCCCGTTAATGATTGCCATCTCCATTGCCGGAATCTTATACGGCGGGATTGTGGCTCTCGGGCAGAACGATATTAAAAAAGTTATCGCTTATTCATCCGTTGGCCATATGGGATTTGTCACTCTCGGCATATTCCTTTTCAACCAGCGCGGGCTGGAAGGTGCTCTCTTTCAGATGCTCAACCACGGTATTACCACCGGTGGACTGTTTATGATGATCGGGGCAATCTACGAACGCAGTCACAGCCGTGAGCTGGGAGATAACCTTGGTCTCGGCAAATACATGCCCGCATACATGTTCTTTTGGGGCCTGTTTGCGCTTTCGTCATTCGGATTTCCCGGAACCAACAGCTTCGTGGGCGAGATTCTTGTTTTCGTAGGCGCATTTGAGCAGAATCCTTGGGTCGGTGCCTTCATGGTTCCCGGTGCCATGGTTGCTGCAGCTTATATGCTGCGTGTTTCCCTGAAACTGGCATGGGGTCGTCCCACATCATGGAAAAAATGGCCTGACCTAAACATGCGGGAATGGACCTATCTCGTCATTCCGGCAGTTTTCGTCCTTTACATCGGCCTGGCTCCGGGACTTTGTTTCAAGGTCATGGATGCCTCACTGGTCAAGTTGGAAAAGGACGTCAAGGAAGGAGCCAAGGTTGTTTCCATAGATAAAGAACGGCCTATGGATGTAGCCCTTAATTCCCTCAAGGGAATTCTTAAGTAAGCAACAGGAGATATTGAAATGAATGTGAATCTATATCTTTTCATGCCGGAACTTTCCATGTTCCTGATTATTACCCTGTTGTTTGTGCAGGCTGTCGGTAGTGAGAAGATGCGTGATAAAGTCGGAGTCTGGCTGCCTATTGCGTCTTTTCTTCCGGTGATAGTCTCATTACTTTCGGTGGGGCAGGAAGGGCTGTCTTTTCATGGAGCCTATCTGGTTGATCCGCTTTCGCAATTTTTCAAAGTTGCTATTGCCATCGGCTTTTGCGTGACTGTCTTCAATGCTTCCCGTCAGCCTACATTGCTGCAGGAGAAAAGGTCCGACTACTTCCTTTTCCTTGCCATCAGTGCATGGGGGCTGATGATGCTCGCTTCTTCCGTGGAGTTGATCACCATATACCTTGCGTTGGAACTTTCCTCCTACGCTCTCTATGCCATCATTGCCCTGCGGGCCAAGGATAAGGGCGCGGCGGAAGCGGCGATCAAGTATATCATGTTCGGCGCAATCTCCACCGCAGTGGCTTTGTACGGGTTCTCTTACATCCTTGCCGGTATGCATACCACTTACCTTGCCGAACTGGTCCAGAAAACATGGTCCTTCGAGGCCGCTCCCATGGCCGTGACCGGTATGGCCTTGTTTCTGCTGGGCATGTTTTACAAGCTGGCTCTGTTCCCGTTCCACTTTTGGTGTCCGGATGTTTACGAAGGTGCCAGCAATGAAACCGCAGCTTTTGTGGCAACCCTGCCCAAGCTTGGCGCGGTGGTTATCCTGATCCGTCTGGCTGCCATGTTCAAACCCGGTTACGATATTACTACCATAATTGCCGTGCTCGGTGCGTTGTCCATGACTTTCGGTAACCTTGCTGCGCTCGTGCAGCGTGATGTAAAGCGTATCCTCGGTTATTCCTCTGTAGCTCATGCTGGATACATCATGATTGGTCTGGTTTCAGGGACGGCTGAAGGATTGGCGGCGGCATCATTTTACGCACTGGCCTATGTGGCTATGAACCTGACCTGTTTCTGGGTGGTCAGCCGCGTTTCTGTTGATGGGCGCAACCTGCAGCTGGATGACCTGAACGGCCTGCACAAGCGTGCTCCGGCCCTTGCCTTTGCACTGGCAGTAGGGGCATTCGCGCTGGTGGGCCTTCCGCCAATGGCTGGATTCATGGGCAAGCTCTTCCTGTTCTCATCCGGCTGGAATCATGGTTACAACTGGCTGATCATTATCGCCGGGATCAACACCGCAATTTCCATCTACTACTATCTTGGAATGGTTCGCCATGCCTATACCAAGGACGCAGTTGAAGGAACACCTCTGCCGGATACCTCCACATTCAGCTTTGCAGGAGCGGCTCTGCTTTCCCTGCTGGTGTTGGGATTGGGTATGATGCCTGCCGGTGTGTTTGACTTCGCCTTGAAGGTGGGGAGTATCATGCCGTAGGGTTTGTTACTGGATACAAATTGAATTGAAAGCTCCCTCCGTCGTAAGACGGGGGGAGCTTTTTGGGGTGTAATAGATTTTTTGCTCTAGTATTACTTTTGTGATTCCATTACAACTCAGATTGATGTGTATATGAGGTCATCAATTTATTATGCTAAATTGTAAGTTGTTTTTATAGTAGTTGTTGTATGGGTCGTGTTTATGAGAAATAGTTTTTTGAGATTATTAGCATTGTTGTTTTCCGGGGCATTGGTTCCTATGCTTTATATGCCTGGCTCTGTCTTTTTTGAAAAGTCCGACAACGCTGAAATCAGTAAGACTGCAATTAATTTAAAAACTGAACCTGCAAAGCTCATAAATCCTTTCCGAACGGAAAATCTACTTGGATCAGATAGTCAATTTGACTCTGGTTACAAGATGAACCTTCAAGATAACTATATTGAATTGTTTAAAAGATACATGGATTCATTGTGGGGTAATATGAAGCATGACTCTGCAGAGAATATTATAGATAATAACCTTACTTCTGAAATTGTTAGTTCTGTATTTTATTATCCAAATTTCGATGATGTCAAATTTATAATTCCTATTGGTTGTTGTTTTCCATTATTTGACAGTAAGCTGAATGTACATGAATATACAAATTCTATTAAACCAGAATATACATCTCCTGATTATGATTCCTATTTGTATGTCGAAGATAAGATTAGTTGCTATTATAATGAAAAGAAATGGGAATTAAAGGAAATATTAAGAATGTGTTTGAGACACCCTTCAGCTGTTGAGTTATTTTATGCTAAAAAAAAGTCTCTTATAATTAACGCAATTGAACAAAAAGTTACTGTCAGGAATAGAATCTCGGTATGCGAATTGATTGATTGCATTGTGGAGTCCTTTAGGCTCATCTTAGATGATAGTTATAGGCGTACATTTAGGGCATATTTGGATAGAGAGTCTACTTTTCTAGAGTTGATAGATAGAAAAAGGGTTTTTCGGAATAGTCACCTCCGTCGTCAGGATATGCGGGAGTATCCTCTGATGGTTCCTGAAGAGTATAAAATAAATAAAGATATTATTGAAGTGTACACTAGTTTAAATTCATTAAGAGTGGAATTGTTTGATAAAACGAAAAGTTTTAGAGCTACTTCTTTTGCATATCGTCGATACCTAGATGGCGGCACTGCCTTGGTTGAAAAATACATCGAAATTATAACCGATGTGCGTGATTCCTTGTCTGCTAATCCTCCCGAAGCTCAACTAACATCTCAGTAGTAAATCCCATAAATCGGTATTCCCCCTGAATCATGCCAAGTCCTGCTGCAAAGGTGAATACTTTTGTTTCAGGTGAATAACTTCCTTCCATAACTTCAACGCGTATAATCCGCCGTTTTTTGCTAAGTATTACTTCTTCGCTTTCTTCTATTATCTTGCTCGTGTATTTCTTTTTTCCGGGTTTGTATTTTTTCTTATAATCAGGGTCATTCATTGCAAGGTCTAAGGTGACACCTTCTTCTGTCTTTGGGGAAATTTCCTTGTAGATTATCTTTGTGCCTACCGCTTGTTGCGTATATCTGGTGATCAGTTCATTGTTTTTAATAGGTAGAGGAGTTGTGCTTGCTGGAGATTCGGTGGCAACTTTTTCTTTTTGTTGTTCAATCGGAAATTGTGGAGGAGGGAAGGTGATTCTTTCTTCTATCAGATATACACCATCTGCAGAAACTCCGAGACAGGTCCGTTTTGTAACCGCACCTCCGGGATTATTCAAAGTAATGGTTTCACCCGGAGCAGGGCCTATGAACATTTCCGCCTTAAGATCGTCACTGATGTGTACGTAATTGTGCCTGTTCAATAAGAATATTAAGAGCAGCAGTGCACCGGCTATAATAGTCTGCTTTTTGGAAAGTTTCGGTATGGTGATTTTTTTTAGCATTACGGAGGTTTCTTTAGCAGGTTTCAGCGGGGAAAGAAATAGGCTTATGAATACTAAAATTATGGTATTTATATAGCAAAAGCGGAGAACCATGTTTATGGTTCTCCGCTTTCTATTTAGGTTGCGGAAAATGCTTGCAGCTACAAATTCAATGGTCTGAGCTGCGGTTCGTTTTCAACTTCTTTGTTACCCAGATATTTCAGGGTTGCGTATATCCCGCCGAGGATTGCAACGGCGATTCCCATGTAGAAAAGGTTTTTGCCCTCGGCGATCTGGTAGAAGAGGGTTGCTACGGACCAGCCCAGTGCGGTGCAGTACATTGCCATTACAGCGGAGTAGAAGCCGCCCATCTCTTGCTTTGTGGCTCCGATAACCGCGAGGCAGGGGAAGTACATAAGCACGAAAAGCAGGTAAGCGAAAGCGGAGTAGACAGTGAAGTTGGCGGCGAGATGTTTGTATACTGATACATCCGCGCCGATTTCTTCAGATACAGTAGCGCTGTCTTCACTGATCAGTCCGATACCGAGCAGATCCACGGATGTAACAACACCCGCAAGGCCGTCGATAACGGTTCCGAAAGCTTCGTTTACAGTTCCGCTGATGTCGAGTCCTGCTTCTTCTTCCGGAGTTGTTTTCGCTGCGGGAGCGTTGTCGTCATCCATGGAAGAGTAAAGTGAGTTTACGGTTCCGACGATTGCTTCTTTTGCAAACAGTCCGGTAAACAGTGCTACAGATGCAGGCCAGTTTTCTTCCTTAATGCCCATGGGCTTAAATACGGGTGAGATGGTTTTGCCTGCAATGGAAAGCGCGGAATTCTGGGAATCTTCGTTGCCGAAAGTCAACTGCCCGTTGTCAATGCCTACGGAGTTGAGCATGGAGAGAACAAAGACGGCTGTGACAACGATAACACCAGCACGCTTAACAAAACCTTTCATGCGCAGCCATGCACTCTTGAAGACCGCACTCATTTTTGGAATGTGGTAGAGGGGCAGGTCCATTACAAAATGGGAAGATGTGCCTTTGAAAAGAGTTTTCTTGAGCAGGAATCCGGTGAAAATAGCCATTGCCAGACCGGAGAGATAGATGAGAAATACGGCCAGACCGGAATAAGCACCGAACAGGGCAACGCAGAACAGGGCGTAGACGGGCAGGCGCGCGCCGCAGGACATGAACGGGGCCATGAAAATGGTCATGAATCTGTCGCGTTTGGAACTCAGGGTTCTGGCTGCCATCACAGCAGGAACAGTGCAGCCGAAGCCTACAACCATGGGAATAAAAGCGGAACCGGGCAGCCCTATTTTACGCATGAAGCGGTCGGCAACAACTGCCACGCGGGCCATGTAACCGAAGTCTTCAAGGATAGCCAGCGCAAGAAACATAAAGAATACCACCGGAATAAAAGTGGCAACTGTCTGAATTCCGGAACCGATACCGCCTAACGTTACACTGATCCACTCGGGAGCACCTATTTTTGCCAGCAGTTCAGCGGGAATGTCGATGAAAATTAGTCCGGCCATGATATCGAAAAAGTCAATGAATACAGAACCGAGTCCGATGGCAAACCAGAAGGTGAGGAACATGGATATCAGGAAGACAGGGATAGCCGCAAACTTGTTCATGACTATGTTATCCACCTTATTGGTGAAATTCTGACTGCGGTCTTTCCTTTCTTTGAGAACTTTATTGTAGATGGAATCAATGTAGTTGTATTTTTCGACTGTATCCATCACTTCCTGACGAGTGGGGTGGGAGTCGTGTGCCGGGAGTTTCTGTGCTTCTACAGCGAGGGCTTCTATTGCTTTGGCAACGGAATTATTGTCTACGGCGATTACAGGGATTACCGCGACGCCAAGTTCTTTGCTGAGCTTATCCACATCAATGTCCAGCCCTTCACTTTCCGCCACATCCAGCATGTTGAGCAGAATAACTATCTGATCGGTGCGTTCCAGCAGATCCATGGTCAGAAAGAGGTTACGTGAAAGGTTGGTGGCATCAACAACATTGATGATAAGGTCATACTCTCCGCTGCGGATGACTCGTTCTGCAACCTTCTGGTCTTCGGTGTCCGGGCTCAGGTTGTATGTTCCGGGCAGGTCAACAAGTTCAACCTTGGTCCCGGCGAGAGAAAAAGTGCCTTCAATTTTTTCAACGGTAACGCCGGGCCAGTTTCCGACTTTCTGGCGAGCTCCGGTCAGGGCGTTGAAAAGGGTGGTTTTACCGCAGTTTGGTACGCCCGCAATGGATATACGTTCTATCTTGTGCATCTTTAGAGTTCCTCAACTTTGATCTGATCAGCTTCATTTTTACGCAGGGCAATTCGGCTGCCGCGAATTTCAAAAATCATTGGGTCAGAAATTTTTATCGGCGCAAGGGTAATCTGTGTGCCTTCAATGAAGCCCATTTTGCGTAGTTTATGCGCGTAGTCGGATGTTTCAGTTTCAAAACCGAGGACGGCGTATTTTCGGCCTTCAAGGATCTTGGAAAGATTTATGTTTTTAGTCATTTGAGTCTCCGTATTTTAATGACTGTTTGATTATGAAAGTGCTTAGAGGTTGAAAATCATTGTCAACTGAATTTTTGACTAACCAAGTATGAAATGTGCGTCAAGGAGAAAATGAAAATAATTTTCAATTCAAGTGGAGAGAAAAGAAATTTCTTACATTGTACTTGCGAAAGAATTTAAAATCATTATTATGTAAACTAAGTGTATGGCTCATAGGGAGTTGTGCTTCAAGGATAAAGAAGGGGGGGCGACCTGATCGGCAGGTCGTCCTCCCTTCTTTCATTTTTGCTGAATACAGTCTGATATCTTCACCTTCCTGCCATGTATGCAACTGCCTCATTTTGTACTCCGATGAATCAGGGACAAACAAATCATTCTTATGCTATGGATGGGGAACATATGAATTTTTACCGGAGAGAAGGCCGAATGGCTTTTATGGATGAATCGGGCGAAATCGCAGCCAGATCTGTGCAGGATTATATAGACGAAACCCCGTATTGGGCTGATGGGACTGTCGCGCCATCTTCTCCCATGACTGCAATGCAGTGGCGGATCTGGTTTCTTGCATCCGCAGGGAAGTTTTTTGAGGGTATGGTCGTTTTCATGACCGGGGTGGCCCTGCCGCTGATTGTGCAGGAGTTTAAACTCGGAGCCATGGAAAAGGGTACAGTCAGTGCTGCGACACTTTTCGGAATTCTCATAGGAGCCACTGCGCTCGGTGGACTTGCAGACCATTACGGGCGCAAGAAGATGTTCATTGTGGAGATGGTTCTTTTTGTGTCTTGTCTGGTAGCTCTTGTCTTCAGTCCCGATTTTCCATTTTTAGTGACTTTCCTGTTCGGTATGGGCTTGGCTCTGGGGTGCGATTACCCCACCGCTCATATGGTCATTTCTGAATCCATTCCCAGTAGCGACAGGGGACGGCTGGTCCTCAGCGCTTTTGCTTTTCAGGCTGTAGGTGCCCTTGCTGGAACTGCCATCGGCTTCCTTATTCTTTACAAAGCCCCGGAAATTTCAGCATGGCGATACATGTATGGAGCAGCTATTATTCCTGCGGTTCTGGTTGTTGTCGGCAGGTTTTATATTCCGGACAGCAGTCACTGGCTGGTATCTAAAGGCCGCATCAAGGAAGCGGAAGATGCTCTCCACAGGTTGCTGCACAGGGAGCCCCACTACCCCAAGATTATCAGAATTGCTCCTCCCGCTGAAAATGGAAATGCCAGTGCGGGTGAAAACGGTAAAGGTTCATATGCCGATCTTTTCAAGGGAAAATGTCTACGGGCGACAATTCTTGCTTCTGTCCCATGGTTTCTGCAGGATTTGGGAACGTACGGGATCGGCATTTTTACCCCGACAATACTCGGTTCGGTTATCGGGGCCAAAGCTGTGCATGCCCGTAATGTTGCGGATCTGATACAAAATGATATCTTGGCTGCCAAGGGAGCTGCATTTATTGATGTGCTCCTGCTGGTTGGGATTATAGCCGCTGTGTTAATGGCGGATAAGGTCGGTCGTATCAAGCTGCAGGTGGCGGGGTTTCTCGGCTGTGCTGCAGGGCTTTTTCTTGCTTCCATGTCCATGACTGTGGCCGCTGATTCCTCCATGTCCATGAGTCTTCTCTTCAGCGGATTTATGCTTTTCAGCTTTATGACTAATATGGGACCTAATGCCATAACCTATCTTTTGGCCGGAGAGGTTTTCCCGACCAATATCAGAGGTAAGGGGGCAGGGTTTGCTGCATCCTTTGCCAAGATCGGTGCGGTCACCACAGCGTTTTTCTTTCCTTTCCTGCTCAAGGGGTTCGGTGCCGGAACTATTTTGATTTTTCTGGTCGGTTGTTCAGTGCTCGGTGCAATCATAACATGGCGATTCCGCATAGAAACCAGCGGGGTAAATCTGGAAGATTTGTAAATTCATCTCTTCTCCTTCCACGAAAGTCTTGTCTTTACACACAGGGGTATGGCTTTTTCTTTTTTTGAATACTTGCACAACAACCCCGCATGCTTATATAATTATCAAATCAAATTAACCACAACGACCCTTGTAAGATAAGACTATCCCCCGGATAAAATTTTTTTGGGATTTTTAAACCTTTTTTAAGAAAAGGATTTAAACTTCCACGGTGGGAAAGCCCAGCAGGGCCGCCGGAGGCACAATATGCATGAAACAAGTATGGGTGGAACATTGCGCGACTATTTAAGTGGCGAGGAGATTGAAGAGACTACTTACGAGGAATTCCGTCAGGCACTGGCAAAGCTGCTGGTTGAGGAGTTAGGCTATCCCAAAGATTCCCTGAAGGCCAAGATCGACCTCTGTTTTGAAATTGACGGCGAGGAAATGTGCCGCACCATCGACCTTGTTGTGTACGACAAAAAAGGTTTGCCGGTTTTGATGGTCCTGTTTTGCGCCGGGGATGTCGGCAGCTATGAACGTGAAGCTGTCTGCGCGGGCAAGCTTTTTCAGGACGGACCGGTACCTTATGTTGTCATTTCCGATTCCATGGATGCATTTCTGTTGGATGCTATTTCAGGTAAGACCCTTGCCCACGGCATTAAGTCTGTTCCCAGTTATGAAGATTTGTTGAAAATGACCGCCGACTACAAGCGTGAACCGCTCCCGGCAGAAAGGCGGGCCAAGATTGAGCGTATTTTCTACACCTACACAGGTTTTCTGCAGGGCACTTGTTGCAGCGAGTCATGCTCCCTGCCGCCCAAGAAGTGATTTGGGTAAGCTGTCGCTTAGATAAATAGAAAAGGGCCGGAACATTGTTTTGTTCCGGCCCTTTTCTATTACATATTAGCCCAGCAGAGTTTCAGGTGTTCTTTGTTCATCCTGGGAGTAACCATCGCTACCCCGATAGCCAGGGCTAGGGAGATGGGCAATGCGACTACGTTGGGGTCAACCCACTGCAGCAGCCAGACCCATGAGCCTTTGGCGGCGGAGGATACGAGTGTATCCATTCCGGTCAGGGCTTTGCACAGTCCGATGGCTTTGGCTTCCTTGGCGTGAACGAAAAGCAGCCAGAACATTGATGCGCTGAATCCGCCTACCATAGACACTTTTGCGGCTTTTTTGGTCATACCTTTCCAGTACAGGCCCAGCAGATAGATGGGCAGGAAAGATGCGGCGCAGAGTCCGAAGAAAAAGGCAGTTGCGCGGGCAATGATAGATGGCGGCAGAACCCATGCCCAGAGAATGGCGGCCAGCAGGGTGATGCCGACACCGATTCTGGTGATTTTAACGGATTTCTCTGCCGGAACATTTACAAAGCGTTCAAAGAAGTCCCGGCCCAGAGCTGTTCCGCCAACGTGGTACTGGGAGGACAGGGTGGACATCCCGGCGGCGAGCATCGCCAGCAGGAACAGGGCGGAGAACCATGAAGGCATCATCTGTTCGATATACATGGGAATGATTTTATCCATGTTTCCGCCTGCAACAGCAATTGAAATTTTGCCTACAGCTTTATAAAATACAGCGTTGGAGAGAGCTCCGGTCAGGAATGCCACCCCGGTCATGAGCGGGATGAAGATTCCGCCGTAGAGGACAGCCCGGTTGAGTTCCCGGTCGGAAGGAACGGTCATGAAACGTACGGCCAACTGCGGCTGGGCCAGAACACCGATGCCTACGCCGTAGACAATTGTAGTGTATATGACCAGCCAGAGCGGAGTCCCGAACCTGGCGCCCTGAGTCCAGCCTATCATGCCCCCCTTCTGGAGCTTGGCCGGCATCAGATTGACCATATCGGTCAAAGCCTGATGCGCTTCAGTTACGCCCCCAAGCATGGAGTAGGTGGAGATAATAAGGATGATCATCATCACAGCCATGATCAGCCCCTGAAAAGCATCAGTGTACATGACCGCTTTCATGCCGCCTGAAATAACGTATCCGGCAAGAATAAAGCTGATCAGCAGAAGTGCGGTGCCGTAGGGGATGCCGAAGGATATTTCCATCATGCGTGAAATACCGATCAGTACCGCAGCAGCGTATACCGGGATGAAAAGGAAGATAATTCCGCCGGCGAAGCCCTGAATGAATTTGGAATCATAGCGGCGTCCCAGCAGTTCAGGAAAGGTGTGGCTTTCGAGCGCCAGCCCCATGCGTCTGGTCCGTTTGCCGAAAAAGACCATTGCAATGAAAATTCCGACTACAATGGTGGCAAGAGTCAACCAGAGCAGAGGAAATCCGAAAAGACCGGCAGCCCCGCCGAAGCCGATGATTGCGGATGTAGAAACAAAGGTGGCGCCGTAAGACATGGCCATGATGAATGGATTCATCTGCCGCCCGGCCAGCATGTAGTCGGTGGTTTTTTTGGTGGACTGCCATCCCTTGAACCCGAGGTAGAAAATTACCCCGAGATAGATGCTGGTTATGACGATCTTGGTAATCATTTATTTATCCCCTTTCCCTTGCACTTCCACATTCAGTGCTGTGGTGTCGGGTTTGCCCCTGTTGTTCCAGTTGAGGATCCCATAGATCACGCAGCCTAGCGATGAGAGCAGGCATAGCCAGAAGACCGCCGCAATCTCAATGCTTCCTAGTCCTAACATCATTTGAAGCCTCCAGATTTCAAAGTTGATTAAAATTGTAAAAAGACGAATTTAGCCGAAATATATGATTTTTTGGTAGGGCAGGGGGTGTATGGTGACCCGGGGCAGATAATAAAAAAGGCCGCGGGCTGGGTGCCTGCGGCCTGGGGGAAATTCTTTCAATTAACGCTTACGCGCGTGAACACCTCCAGACCACAGGGCTGGTAAAGCTAAAAAAGTTAAAAAAGAAAAATAGAGCTTTTTGAGTGTTCATTAGGGTAGCTTTTACAGTAAGCATTTACTTACTGTCAACTTTTTTGTGTTGTAATTCATTAATTCTTTATGTGATTGGTAAATCAAAAAGTACAATTTTGGTAAAATTTATTGTGAGATTATTTGTTGATTTTTTGAAAAGATGTGTGGACTTAGTCGGTTAGTGGTGGAATAAAGGAATTGAAAATTTATTTAGGATGTTAATTTCATATCAACTGCTTAAGGCCGTCAGGAGGCTGTGAATGGAAATTTTGGAACTGGTCAAAAACAGGGACCCCAATGAACGTGAATTCCATCAGGCTGTGAGTGAGGTTGTCGAATCCATCAAACCCGTTCTTGACCGCAATCCCGAATACCGCAGTGCCGGGATTATGGAAAGGATAGTTGAACCGGAACGGGTGATCATGTTCCGCGTACCGTGGACTGATGATGATGGTGATGTACATGTCAACCGCGGATTCCGTATTGAAATGAACAGCGCCATCGGTCCGTACAAGGGCGGTTTGCGTTTCCACCCATCGGTGAACCTCGGTATTCTCAAATTTCTGGCTTTTGAACAGGTCTTCAAGAACGCCTTGACCTCATTGCCTATGGGCGGTGGCAAGGGTGGGTCCGATTTTGATCCCAAGGGCAAGTCGGATATGGAAGTGATGCGCTTCTGCCAGAGCTTCATGCTTGAACTTTCCCGGCATATCGGCCCTAATACCGACATTCCGGCAGGGGATATCGGCGTAGGCGCCCGTGAGATCGGCTACATGTTCGGCATGTACAAGAAGGTGCGTAATGAATTTACCGGCGTACTCACCGGTAAGGGCCTTAACTGGGGCGGCAGCCTTATCCGGCCGGAAGCTACCGGTTACGGCTCTGTCTACTTTGCCGCTGAAATGCTGAACGCGCAGGGGCAGACTTTCGAAGGCAAGACGGCCCTTGTTTCCGGGTCCGGTAACGTGGCTCAGTTTACTATGGAAAAGCTTCTTGAACTCGGCTGCATCCCGGTCACATTCTCTGATTCATCCGGTTACATCTATGATGAAAAAGGCGTGGATCGTGAAAAGCTTGAATACATTATGCAGCTTAAAAATGTGCGCCGCGGCCGGGTCAGGGAGTATGCTGAAAAGTATCCTGAAGCTGTCTATACCCCGGTGGATCCTGATCTGGATTTTAATCCGCTCTGGAACCATAAGGCTGATTGCGCATTCCCTTCTGCCACTCAGAACGAAATTAACGGTAAGGATGCATCCAATATCGTAGCCAATGGTGTGCGTGTGCTTTGTGAAGGAGCCAACATGCCGACCATGCCCGAGGGTATTGATATCTTCCTGGATGCAAAGCTCCTTTATGGTCCGGGGAAGGCTGCCAATGCTGGCGGAGTGTCCGTATCCGGCCTTGAAATGAGCCAGAACAGCATGCGGATCAACTGGCCCCGTGAGGAAGTTGATAGTCGTCTCAAACACATCATGCATAGTATTCACAAGTCCTGCATGGATACTGCCGAGCATTATGGAACCCCGTTCAACTATGTGAACGGAGCGAATATCGCAGGTTTTGTAAAGGTAGCACAAGCCATGCTGGATCAGGGTATAGTATAGAAATGTCTCCGACGGCCAGAGAGGGAAACTTTTGGGAAAAGTTTCCCTTTCTGGCCTCTCCCTTCAAAATTTATTAGCGGGCTATCGCGTCCGTGACTTTTAAGTTTTGTCTTTAATCAGTATAATCTCCCTTACGATCTTTCCAGCAAATAACTAAAACGTTTTGGAATTCTTAAACCCTTTTGGGAAAGGGTTTAAGGCCCCCGGCAGGGTCGCCGAAGGCTTTTTATGGAAGATAAAATGAGATTTTTGGGCGGGCAGAGCCGCAAGTTCAGTCTTTACCATGATCTGATGCAGATAAAGGTGCATGATATCCTGCTGATTTCCAGCCCTTATGATGCCTGGGTCATGGAGGAAGACAGCCGCATTTCGGAGCGAATAGTCAGCGAATATCGGGGATTGAACCTGAGTCGTCCCCCGCGGCTTACATGGGTTTCAAATATTGATGAGGCTCTCGATCTGCTTGATGTGCGTTTTTTCGATCTTGTCATCATCATGCCCCACCTGACAGACATTGACTGCTGCGATATGGGGCGCCGTATCAAGGATAAAATTCCGGGCATTCCGGTTGCCTTGCTGGCCCACAAACAGCTGGCAGTGACCGAGGAAGTCTTTTGTGACGGAACAGACCGCCAGTTTGTCTGGTCCGGTGATGCCGAACTGCTGGTGGCCATGGTTAAAAATCTCGAAGACCTGCTTAATGTTGAGCACGATACTTCCGAGGTCGGCATCAGGGTCATCATTGTGGTTGAAGATTCACCGCGCTATCTGGCCTCGTTTTTACCGATTCTTTATAAAGAACTGGTACGCCAGACTCAGGCAGTTCTTGAAGAAGGGCTGAATTCCGAGCATCGCCTGTTGACCATGAGGGCGCGGCCCAAGATCCTGACTGCCCGTACTTATGAAGAAGCCATGGTCCTCTTCGAGAAATATGAACCTTATATTCTCGGTGTTATTTCGGATGTGCGTTTCCCTCGTATGGGTATTCTGGATGGGAATTCAGGTCTTGAGCTACTAAAAAGCATCAAGTCTTCCCGTGATGATATCCCCTTGCTTTTGACCAGCAATGAACCGGAGAACAAGGAGCGTGCCGAAGCGGTGCCGGCCTGTTTTGTGGATAAGAATTCCCCGGATCTTATGTCTGAAATCCGTAAGTTTGTAATTGAACATCTCGGATTCGGTGATTTTATTTTTCGTGATCTTGATGACAACGAGGTGATGCGGGCATCAAGTCTGTACTCATTGGAAAAATGTTTGCGGAAAATTCCACAGGATATTTTTATGCGGCATTGCCAGCTCAATGATTTTTCCCGCTGGTTCTATGCCCGGACTGAGATTGCGCTGGCAAATACGATTCGACCATTGCGTGAGGCTGATTTTCCGGATGTGGAAAGCCATCGCGAACATATGCTTTCCCTGGTCCACGAAAGACGCAAGCAACGTCAGCAGGGGGTTATTGTTTCCTTTAATCCCAAGGATTTTGATCCTGACACTGATTTTTTGAAGATAGGTTCCGGCTCTCTGGGCGGAAAGGCACGCGGTATGGCTTTTATTTGTTCAATGCTGGCCCGAAATTCATGGCTGCACGAGAAATACAAGGATATGGTCATTACCGCCCCGCGTACACTGACAATCGGGACTTCAGGTTTTGATGATTTTATGGAGATGAATGATCTTTCTCATCTCGCCATCACAGATCTGGAAGATAAAAAGGTTGCTGAGATTTTCAGTGAAGCCTTTTTTCCCGGTTGGATAGAGGCCCAGCTCTGGGCATATCTTCAGGAAGTCAGGTTTCCGCTTTCCATCCGTTCTTCCAGTCTGCTGGAAGACGCCCAGTATCAGGCCTATGCCGGGTTATACCAGACGTACATGATTCCCAATGATCACAAGGATATTGAGCAGCGTCTCAAACAGCTTGTAGAAGGCATAAAGCTGGTTTGGGCCTCCACTTATTACAAAGCCCCGAAGTCCTTTTCGCAGCGGGTGAATCAACGTACGGATGAAGAGAAGATGGCGGTCATTATTCAGGAAGTGGCCGGACAGCAGTATGGAGATTATTTTTTTCCGGCTATCTCCGGAGTGGGGCAGTCTTACAATTATTATCCTTTCGGCAAGATGAAGCCGGAGCACGGTGTGGCGACCATTGCCCTTGGTATCGGTAAATCCGTAGTGGATGGAGAGCAGTGTATCCGCTTTTCGCCACGTTATCCCAAGATTCTTCCCCAGTGCCCGACCTTGCAGGATTCTCTCAAGAATGCCCAGACTTCATTTTACGGACTGCGTATGGGAAATGGAGAAGTCTGCAGCATTCACGGAAATGCCAACCTTGAAAAACTTGATATTGCGGATTTTGAGGATTCCCTTCCGGTTCGCAGTCTAGCTTCTACTTATCTTGCGGAAGAAGGCAGGATAAGGGACACTGCGGCTATCCCCGGACCCAAAGTTGTGCTTTTCGCTCCTGTTCTGAAGCATAAGCTTATACCGCTTCCTGCGGTGCTGACTGATGTGCTAAAGCTGGCTGAAAAAGGTATGGGCGGTCCGGTGGAAATGGAATTTTGCATCAACATGTATGAAGACGGACGTAAGCCGGAATTCAATCTGTTGCAGTTGCGGCCCATGAGCGCGCGAGCGGACCTGAACCGCATTGAGATATCCGATCAGGAATTTAATGATGCGGTTTGCGTTTCCAGTCACGCTCTCGGTAATGCGCAGAAGGACGATATTGTGGATATACTCATCGTCCGCCCGGATTGCTTTGATGTCTCCAAGACCCGGCAGATTGCCATGGAAATTTCGCGTATCAACGGCCAGTTGGTTAAACAGAAACGCAAATACCTGTTGGTCGGCCCCGGACGCTGGGGTTCTGCGGATCATTGGCTGGGGATTCCTGTTGAGTGGCCTGACATTTCAAATGTCTCCGCAATCATAGAGACTTCCAGTGAGTCGCTTAAGGTTGAACCATCGCAGGGTTCGCATTTTTTTCATAATATAACTACGTTGGGCATCAATTATTTGATGATACTTGATAAACCCGGAAACCGTATGGATTGGGAATGGTTTGCCAACCAGCATATGATTGAGAAAGGTAAGTTTGTAAGTCACTTGCGTCTGCCTGCCCCGGTGGTACTCAAGGTTGACGGGCGCAATTCCCAAGGGGTGATCCTTCCAGCAAGAGGAAGCGAAGAGTATTGTCTGTTGCGTGAATGCGTAGCTGAGTGATTTTCTACTTTACGTAATATGATTACGGTCTTATTTTGGTATGTAAGAATTAGTTTATGTGTAAACCGTAACAGGAAGGGTCATGTTTGATTTTATAGAAGAAGAACGGGATGAATGTGTTCTTTTGTACCCTAAGGGTCATTTTAACCATTCTACGGTTCCTTTGATTCGTGATCGGCTCTACGAGCATTGCAATGAGTACGGTTGCAGGATTGTCATGTGCATGAAGGACGTGGATTTAATTGACAGTGCCGGACTCGGGGTTATGGTTCATGCCCATAAGTTTTGTGATAAGTACGGGGGGATGATTGTTTATAGTGATTTCAATGACATGATCATTAAAAACATGATGATGCTGACCATGGATCGTTATCTTAATTTCAGCCCGACAGTTGATTCTGCTTTGGAAAGATTTGACTGGTAGTTTCCTTTCGAAAAGTTATTTTTAGCGGACCCGCTTTGCAGGTCCGCTTTTTTTGGGCGTTATTATCAGTTTAAGTGATCTTTTGGTATGGAAAGTGCTCACTTCTATCTATGACTAACATCAATGAAAGTATAAATGGTTTTGGACTTGGGCCCAACGTATCGAGATTACAGGAGAATATTGTGAGACAAAATTCTGACACTTCTCAAACTCTTGATGCGGCAGTTAATCAGGCACTTGAAGCAAGATTTGATTTTCTTGAGCGGCAGAAGGGGGAATTTACTATTTTTGCACCCAAAGGACGCATCAGCAACGCAACTGTAAAGTTGTTTAAGGATAAAATTTATGATGCTGCCAGATATAATGGCTGTAAAATCATAATTAATCTCAGGTATACCGTCCTGATAGACAGTGTCGGACTCGGTGTTTTAATCAATTCCCACAAAACAGCTGACAAGAATGGCGGAATGGTTGTTTTTACCGATGTTCCTGAAAGAATTATGAATAATCTTAAGATGTTGTACGTGGACCGCTATCTTCATTTTGCGCCGAATATGAAGCAGGCGGCAAAAATGATGTCTTGGTAAAGTTTGCAGTAGGCAGAAAAATCCCCGGCCCTGATTTTTCAGAGCCGGGGATTTTTTTATTCTTCCTTACTGTGTGGGATTCCGAGCAGTTCGCGTTTTGCCCGTCCCCGTTCATAAGTCCATTTCTGGTACGAGTCCATGTAGGTGTAGAATACCGGAGTCAGGTACAGTGTAACTACCTGAGAGAGGATAAGACCTCCAACAATGGCAAGGCCCATGGGCTGGCGGGCCTGTGCTCCGGCCCCGAGTCCCAGCGCGATGGGCATGGCCCCGGCAATGGCCGCGATGGTGGTCATCATGATCGGACGGAATCTTTCCAGCGAACCTTTCATGGCCGCTTCCGCCGGAGATAGGTTTTCCTTTTCCTCTGCTTCAAGGGCGAAGTCCACTACCATAATGGCGTTCTTTTTGACAATACCGATGAGCATTATGACTCCGACGATGCCGAACAGGTCAAGGTCTTTGCCGAAAAGGGTTAATGTCAACAGTCCGCCGATAGCAGCCGATGGCAGCCCGGAAATAATGGTTATGGGATGGATATAGCTTTCATAAAGAATACCCAGAATCATAAAGATGATGAAAACCGCTATGCCCAGCAGGAAATAGACACTGGACATGGATTTCTGGAATTCGTCAGCTGTTCCTTCGAAATTGGAAACCACTGTGTCCGGTAAAGAGTCTAGAGCCAGTTTGTTGATGGCCGAGGTCGCATCACTAAGGGAGTAGCCGGGTGCAATGTTGAAAGAGTATGTTACCGAAGGCAGCATTCCGGTATGGTTGACCTGCATGGGACCGGGTTTTTCTTCAAAGCTGGCAATGGCGTCCAGTCTGATCAGATCTCCGTTCTTGTTGGCAACGTGCAGTTTCATCAGGTCGCGGGGATCGCGTTGGTTGAAGGGCAGCACTTGCAGGATAACCCAGTACTGGTCTGTATCACCGTAGATTGTCGAGACCTTGCGCTCCGAGTATGCGGAGTTGAGGGTGTTCTCGATATCATGGGCGGTAACTCCGTAGTAAGAGGCTTTGTCCCGATCGATTTTCACCCACAGTTCAGGATTCTGGTCAAGCAGGTCAGAGGTCAGTCCGGTCAGGAACGGAATCTGGCGTAACTGCATTCCGAATTTTGGCGCAATAGAAAACAATTCCTGCTGGTCCGGGGCCTGAACCGTGTACTGGTAAAGGTTCTTGGTGGATTTGGCACTTAGCCTGATCATGGGCGGGTTTTGAATCCAGACCATAATGCCCGGCTCGTTATTAAGTTTGTACATGAGGCTGCGGGCAACTTCATCCGCAGTCATTTTGCGGTCTCCGGGAGGCACGAGCATGGGAAATACATAACCCTGGTTCAGAATCGGTGCTCCGGCAACAGTGATAACACTGCGAATATTCGGATCGGCCATGAGGATCGGTTCCAGCTTTTTCACGTGATCTTTCATGGCATTGTAGGAGATCCCCTGCTTGGCCTGCGCGAAACCCTGACAATAACTCATATCATCTGTCGGCAGGAAACCTTTGGGAATGACCATGAAAAAATGAATGGTCGCCAGCAGAATCAGCCCGGCAGCAACCATGGTCCATGCCCTGTGGCGCATGACAAAATGCAGGGAGCGGTCATACATGCGCAGCAGAAAATCGAAAATGGGGTCGGATTCGGAAAGTTTGCTTCCCGGCTTGAGGATGCGGCTGGCCAGCATGGGGGTCATGGTCAGCGAAACCACCCCTGAGGCCAGAATCGCCACAGTGATGGTCATGGCAAATTCATGCAGGATGCGCCCGATGATTCCCGACATGTACATGAGCGGGATGAAAACCACCGCCAGCGAGAGGGTCATTGAAATGATGGTGAAGGTTATCTGCTTAGCCCCGTCCAGTGCGGCCTGATAAGGCTTTTTGCCCATTTCCAGATGGCGGACGATATTTTCGATCATGACCACTGCATCATCGACCACAAACCCGACGGACAGGGTCAGGGCCAGCAGGGAAAGGGTGTCCAGCGAATAGTCCAGCACATACATGATGGCAAAAGTGAAGACGATTGAAACCGGGACCGCGATTGAAGCGATGATAGTGGCAGAGAAGTTTTTCAGGAAAAAGAAGATGACGCAGATAACAAAGAATATCGCGAGCAGCAGGGTTTCCTGCACATCATTTACAGCATCTTCAATGGGGACGGAACGGTCATAAAGGACCTTCATCTGAATCCCGGCCGGAATCTGGTCACGGATGGTGGGCAGCATTTCCTGAATGGTCTTGCAGACCTCGATAGTGTTGGAACCGGGTTGTTTCTGGATAGCGATGATGATACCCCGTTTGCCGTCAACCCATGATCCGGATTTATCGGACTTGACGGAGTTGATGACTTCGCCCACATCGGAGAGGCGTACAGTCCTGCCGTCGGAAGACTCAAAGATCATAGGCATGAATTCTTCGGCATTTTCCAATTGTCCGGTGGCCTCAACAGTAACGGACTGTTCTTTGTTGTCCAGAGTGCCCACAGGCTCTTTGACGTTCTGGGTGGCAATGGCTTCGCGGATATCGTCAATGTTGATGCCGCGTGCCGCCAGTTTTTCAGGGTTGACCCGTACCCGTACCGCCAGCTTGGATTCCCCGTAGACCTGCACCTTTGATACGCCGTTCACCATTGATATGGAGTCGGTCAGGAAGGTGGTGGTGTATTCGTTGACCTTATAGAGCGGCATGGAGTCGGACCATATTGCCATATAAAGCACTGGATCGTCTGCCGGGTTGACCTTTTCGTAGTAGGGTTGCTGCGGCAGATCGCTTGGAAGATCGCCGCTGGCCCGTGAAATAGCTGCCTGTGTATCAGAGGCCGCACCGTCAATGTCGCGGTCAAGATCGAACTGAAGGGTGATTTGGGTCTGTCCCTGTGAGTTTACAGAACTCATGGAGCGCAATCCCGGTGTGGAAGTGAATTCCTTTTCCAGCGGGGTTGCCACAGAAGAAGCCATGGTTGAGGGGCTGGCTCCGGGCAGAGATGCAGTTACCTGCAGAGTCGGGAATTCAACTGCCGGAAGATAACTCACCGGAAGCCGTAAGTAGCCGACGATTCCGAAAAAGACCATGCCGATGACCACCAGCGAGGTCATGACCGGACGTTTAATGAACAGTTCGGTGATATTCATAATTATTCACCGCTCTTGGCTTTGGGGGCAGTTGCTGTGCTGTTGCCGGAGTTCTTGATGGTTATGACCGCGCCGGGGAAAAGCCGTAATTGTCCGTCGGCAACGATAGTTTCCTTATCTTTGAGTCCCTTGCTGATTATATCCAGCTTGCCGACCCTGCGCTCTACGGTGACAGGGCGCATATCCACGGTGTTGTTGCTGTTGGCAATCCAGACAAACTTACCTTGCGGTCCGGTGCAGGTTGCTTCCATGGGGATGCGGATTATGTCTTCATCATAGAGTTTCAGCCGGATTTCCACATAATTTCCGGGCCAGAGAGCTTTATTTTTGTTCTCAAAGCGGCCTTGCATCCAGATGGTTCCGGTCTTTGTGTCGACATTGTTATCAATGAAAGTAAGCTTGCCTATTTCCGGATGTTCACGGCCTTCGGTAATGGCAAGGACTTCAAGGGTATTGTTGGCAGAATATTTTTGCACCTCGGCCAGATATTTTTGGGGCAGGTAAAAGTTAACCGCAATAGGTGAAATCTTGTTAATGACAACCAGTTCGTCTTTGTTCTCCTCAATGAGATTGCCTTCGGTTGGGGCTACATATCCGGCGAGACCTTCGATGGGTGAACGGATGAAGCAGTATTTAAGATCGTTTCTTGCGTCCTCGAGTTTAGCCCGGGTTACCGCGATTTCATCGCTGGCAGTTTTCATGTCCAGACGTTTACCTTCAAAATTTTCTTCACTGACAACTTTACGTTCCACAAGGTCACGGTAGCGGTTGTAGTCTTTTTTGGCCTGTTCGTATTTGGTTATGTTTGAGGCCAGTTCAGCTTTGAGCTGACCTATGGATGCTTCATACGGAGACGGGTCCATGGTGAAAAGCTGTTGGCCTTCCGATACATATTGTCCGTCTTTGATGAATATTTTGCTTAAGTAACCGGTGACTCTGGAGCGCACGGTGATTGTGTCAATGGCTTTCACTGTGCCGATGGCAGTGAGGTAGTAGGGGGTGTTTTCCAGTTCAGCCTTGGCGATGGTTACCGGGGCCGGCGGATATCCTGAAGAAGCATGCTTGTCATCCTTGCAGGCACTGAGCTGCGTGCAGGTGAAAACGATGAGCAAAAAACAGGCTATACGGATGGGAAAAAGATGCAATGGGGAATTGTGGGTGCGGGACATCGGCAAAATCTCCTTACTGCTGAGAATGTATTTATTATGTAGCTTATTTTTATTTTGTTTTAAAGCTTCAATGTGTGAATTTTCGTGTATTTCAAAAAAACACTGATGAATTTATTTATATAATAACTTGATCTTTGGGAGTATAGGATGCACATAGAAACAGCTTTTTGTGACGAACGTTACAGTGTTTACTTTGCCACTTAGGAAAAAAAATTTAGCTCTTTTTATATATGACTACAGCAAATACGGTAAAAATTGACTATGTTGACGGTGTCCGCTTCAGGAGGGGTGTTGTGGCCGCTGCAAGCAAGCTTATAGCCAATTCCCCGCATCTTGATGCTATCAATGTTTTTCCGGTTCCAGATGGGGATACCGGGGCAAACATGGCAGGCACCATGCGCAGTATCGTAAGTTCCACCGGAAAATCAGTGGAACGATCGATCGAAAAAATGACCGCACTTATCGCGGAATCCGCCCTAGACGGGGCAAAAGGTAACTCCGGTGCCATTCTGGCCCAGTTTCTGTGTGGATTCGCTGAAGGTGTGAAAGATATGCCCAAGCTTTCTCCGGCTGACTTTGCGCAGGCCGCATCCTTGGCTGCCAAGCGCTCCTGTGAAGCCATTTCTGATCCCAAGGACGGAACTATATTAAGTGTAATCCGTGATTGGGCAGCACATCTGCATGCCAACGGCGACAGCTATCGCGATTTTCACCATCTTCTGTCCGATTCTCTTGAATATGCACGTAAATCAGCGAAGTGTACTACCGAAAAGATGGCTGTGCTCAAGGCTGCCGGGGTTGTAGATGCCGGTGCTCAGGGGTTCGTCTACCTGCTGGAAGGTATCGTAGACCTGTTGGAGAACGGAAAAATCGAGAAAAGTTTTCTGCCAGATTCCCGCAATTCCAAATCCTTTGCCAATGTGCAGGATAAGGTTGCGGTTGAGGCCCTTGATTATCGTTTCTGTACGGAATTCCTGATTAAAGGCGATAATATTGACCGGGGTGCTATACGTGATTCAATCTGTGACATGGGTGACAGCCTCATTGTTGCAGGAACTCCCGGTTCAGTGAAGATTCATATACATACTAATGATCCGGATGCGGTGGAGACCATTGTTGCCGGTTACGGTGAAGTGGTTAAACGCAAGGTGGATGACATGCTGGTTCAGCACAAGCGTCTTCTTGCCGATGATCGTAAAGTAGGTATTCTTACTGACAGCACCTGCGATCTTCCGGAAGAAATTCTGGAAGAGTTTGATATTCGTATTGTTCCCATGCGCCTTACTCTTGACGAGAAGGAATACATTGACCGTGTGACTCTCGCTTCCAGTGATTTTTACAAAATTCTTCCCGGAGCAAAACGGGCTCTTTCTTCCCAGCCTTCACCCGGTGATATGAAGCGGGCTTACGCCAAAGTTTGCTCTGATTACGAAGACGTTGTTTCATTGCACATAGCCAAAGTGCTCAGTGGTACGTTCCAGAGTGCTCTGACTGTTAGCAATCCTTTTGACAATGTCTCCGCCATTGACAGCAGAATGCTTTCCATCGGCCTTGGCCTGACTGTACTTGAAGCCGCCCGTGCGGCCAAGAACGGTGCAACTGCTGCCGAAGTCCGCCGGGTTGCAGACCGGGCGGTTGAAAATATAAAAATCTTCGTGACCATTGATTGTCTTGATTACGCCGTGCGCGGAGGACGTTTGAGCAAGGGGCAGGGTATTATTGCCAAGGCCCTGAACATCAAACCCATACTGCAGTTTGCCGGGGAAGGTCAGCCGAAAGTTGTCGCCAAGTCGTTCGGCGTGAAGCGTCAGGAGGACGCTCTGATTAAGCTGGTCAAGGATAATGCTTACGGGCGTGGTAATTTCAGGTATGCTATTTCCCATGCTGATACACCTGAAACAGCGGAAAAGTTCAGGAGAATCCTTAAGGCTGAGTTTGGTGCTGAGCCGGAATTCGTAGTTGAAGCGTCTCCGGTGCTGGGTATCCATAGTGGGCCGGGAGCCTGTGCTGTTGCTTTTCTTACCGACGATTAGCTGATTAATTATTAATTATAGTTTGCCCAACGGGAGCAGGTGTGAAACCTGTTCCCGTTTTTTTTGTGCCTAAGAAAAACGGTATGGATTGTTTGATCAATCAATAGATTTACAACATTGGCAAAATGGCGGACAGGGCTGCTCGGTACGTTACAGAACGAAAGTAAGTTTCAACTCTTGCGGAAGTCCTGTTTTTAAGGGGGCTGATTGTTTCTGGGGTTGGATATTTTCTATTTGATGAGGTATTTGAGGCAGAATTAATTGCACATAATGAAAAAAAATAGTTAATTTTAACTCTTGTCGAAATATATTTTTCTTTTTTGTCTATTTATTTCACACGTGGCATTGAAAATGTTATATACTGCATAAGGCTGTAAAAGCCCGCAGTCTGGGGAAAAGTATATTTTGTTTTTGGATGACTCTGACTGCTCGGGTTCGTTTTTTTGCAAGCTCGGTAAATGATTTTGATGATTGTACATAAATGGGAAAAAGGGGTTAATATCTTGACTTTTCTTCATTTTAAGCTATAAACATCTCTCAATCCTGAATTCCGGAGAATTTAACACGAACTTGAAGAATGGCGGTCGTAACTATGCTTTTTATGCGTTTTTTAGTGTTGCGACCGGTTCTGAACTTATAAACGGTACGGGTGTTTGGAGTTAAGCATTATGGCGATGATCGAAATTAAGAATCTCCACAAGTGGTACGGGGATTTCCATGTTTTAAAAGGTATCAATGACCATGTAGACAAAGGTGAAGTGCTTGTAATCTGCGGTCCCAGCGGCTCCGGTAAGAGTACTTTCATCCGTTGTATCAACAGGCTCGAAGATTACCAGAAAGGTACAATCACTTTTGACGACAAGGACATTCTTGACAAGAGTGTAAATATCAATGATCTGCGCGCCGAAATCGGCATTGTGTTCCAGCAGTTCAACCTTTACCCCCACCTGACCGTTCTGGAC